>NZ_JAESMX010000015.1:0-45409 GCF_017893405.1 Staphylococcus sp. GDH8C109P
ATACATAAGCATAATAAGTAACTTATCTCTTTTGGTATGACATGCCTCAATTATTGCTTTAACTTGTCCATGTTCTAATACTTGTACAAGTTTCTTTTTGACCCTAAGCTTTAAAATATTTTTTTTATAGGATCTACCTTTAGTAATATGGTGAAGAAACCCCTTAAAGTTTCTTCCTCTTGCTTCTTTAGACATATCTATAGCTTTAAAATTTTCTGTGCGATTTAAATACTCTAAAAAACTAGTTACGGCGTTAAGTATGGAATTAACTGATGTTTCCTCTCTTTTAGCCTTCTTTGGTTGTATATCTATTACCTTTAAATGCCCTGCTGGATTTCTTAACCATCCTACAAAGTTTGCCAAATCCTCAAATTGTAAATCTCCTAATTCGATTCCACTTTGGCTCATAAATTCATAAAACAACTTGAGATGATAACAATATGTTTTAATGGTATTTGGAGCTTTGCCTGTATTATCCAAGTACTTTATAAATCGCTTAACCGGTTCTATGACTTCAAATTCTTTATCTAGGAGTATGTATAACGGATATGATTTTTCCTCCACAATTACTTTCTGAACCTTCATGTTTCCACCACCTTTAAATACTTTAACTACTATTAATAATACCCTTATATATTTAATAGTTAAAGCACTGTAATTAAAAAATCCTAAACTTCGAGTACTTAGAGTACTCTAGTTTAGGATACTATGTTTAATGTATCACCGGAAGGGTGATTATGTAAAACGATAATCGCATTACTCGCACATTTAATCGCTTCGCTAAATATTTCCCTTGGATGAACAATTGAAGAATTGAGCGTACCTACAAATATTGTTTTCTTTTTTATAATGACATTTTTAGAATTTAAGAACAGCACAATAAATTTTTCTTGCGTCAAATGTTGCATCTTACCCATCATAAAATCCGCCACATCTTTAGGGCTAGTGATTTGAATTTTATCATCAACACTTCCAGAATGTATACGTTCACCTAATTCAAATGCTGCTTTCAATGTAAGTGCTTTATACAGTCCAACACCTTTTATTTTGTTTAAATCATTAATAGATAACGATTTTAATTCTTTTAAACTATCTACTGATTTTAATAATTCATTAGCTATATCTAAACTTGAACTGCCTTTTCTTCCTGTATTAATGAGAATAGCTAATAATTCAGCATGTGATAAATATCTGGCACCATGACACAACATACGTTCTCTTGGTTTTTGATGATCTGCAAGTTCATTTATTCTCAATAAACAACAACTCCTATAAATTATCTAGATGTATTTCAGTATTAAATTCAATAATTTTGTAAGGTCATTGGAATAACAAATTTTAAAGAAGCATTCAAAAGCGAGGTGTATTTATTCTACTATGAATGAAGTGTCATGTTGACATTTTTTTCATTAATTTAATAATTGCTTATTTCTCGCTAAAAAATTTTAACTCAGAATAAAAATTCACTAGTTTTATAAATGATATCAGGATGTTTCTTTACCTTTTTGTGCGTTAACCCACTGTGCAAATAAAAATAAAAGACCTATAATTCCTAAAATCACAGTTCCCCATATATTCAAAGTTAATACATCTTTAACATATAAATAAATAAGTGTAATCACAAATAAAGTTGGTAAAATGGCACCCAATAGCTTATTTCCTGTTTTAGATATAAAATATTGCACTGCTAACAATACAGTATAAATAATTATTGTGATTATTATACTTATACCTTTTAATAGCGTCTATTAAAATGAAAATACCTAAGCCGAAAGTAATTAAAGGAAGTATGATGATTAAATATATTGTGAGTTTTCCAAATATATTAGTGAAAAAAGCTACAGCAAATATGACTAAATATATAAAAATTAATAAATTCATTATTGTTGTTTTATTCAAACCCTTTCATCCATCCTTTTAATAATGTGCTCAAATTATATTAGAGTTCGTCAAAATTTAAAAATGAAATATACTATATTTTATTACAAGTCTAAAAAAGCATAGTAATTTCAAAATGTAAATTTTACAAATTAAAATAGCTATGCTTTTAATCGAACTATTCTTCTTTTTTAACTTCTTCTACTGTTTTTTCAACTTCTTCACGTGTCATTTTTTCACGCCCATTTTTCATTGCTTTTAACGTTTTATGTGCGAAAGCTAGTGGTAAACGACAGAACAATAAAATCGTCCTTTTATGGATTGCTTTCATATATTCATCCGCTTTTGCTAAATTTTCTTCAGCATATGCAAATAAATCCTCACGCGTCCAATCGTCAGGAACGAAACTCACATCGCGTTCCTCAAGATCTTCTTCTTCATTTCGCAGAATATTTACAGCTTGAAGTCCTCTTCCATAACCTATTGCTAAATCTTTATCTGTTTTAACATTTGCACAGACATCCCATAGTTTAGATAGCATTACACCTACAAGTCCTGCTACATAATATGTATAATCATCTAAATCTTCACGAGATTTAATTCTCCAGTTAGCTTTTGCCCATTTTGCCATACCATATGCCATTTCACTAGAAGATTCTCTTACGATTGACCGAGTATGTTCAGGGCAAGCAGCCAACCAATCTCCTAGTCTTACTGAAACTTCTGGTAATTTATCTTTTACTGGATTTATTATGTTTAAATATTTTTCAGAATCAAAAGGTTTATTTAATAATTCGCTAATTTGCATTAACAAACTATGCTTTAATTCATTGTTAATTTCCTCATGATCTTCAATTTCATCAATTGCACGCATAACTAAATATGCACAAGCTACAGAATGTTTTAATTCTTTTTCTAAAAAAGTAATTGGAATATAAAACGTACGGCTTGTCTCTTTTAAAACACGCATTGCATCTTTTGGGAATTTCTTTTCTGCCATTTTATGAGTTCCCCTCCTTTTTCTTGATATTATCATATTTTTACATTTTAAAATAGCAAATGCTATACTGATAGCATTTTTACACTTTAATGATTAAAATAAATTAAAAAGCGAGAATAAAATCGACAATTGTTAATCGATTCCATTGCCCGCTTCTAAAAATTGGCAAAATACGAAATTTAAAAACTATACTTTAAAATGTTTTAAACTAATATGTGAATTTATCCTTTGGTATTATTATACAAACTCTTCGTATTCATAAGGATTCTGTCCTTCAACACGGCCATCTTCGCCTTTATCTAACGCATCTATTTTAGCAATATCTTCATTTGATAGTTTAAAATCAAGATAATTAAAGTTATCTTGTTGGTGAGTATATTGTGAAGCTTTAACTACAGGGAAAACATGTTTCTGATTCACCCAATTAATAATGACTTGTGCTGTAGAACGATTATATTTTTCTGCAATTTCTTTAATTGTATTATTGGTTAACACATCATTAATCTCACGACCAAGCGGACTCCATGCCTCCGATAAAACACCACGTTTATCGTTTTCTTTAATTAATTCACTATTATTAAAGTATGGATGAATTTCTATTTGATTTGTTGCAGGTGTAACACCTGTTGCCTCTATGATGTCATCTAAATGATCAGGCATGAAATTAGATACACCAATCGATTTTATTAAACCATATTTTTGTGCGTCAACTAAAGCTTGCCAAGCCTCTACGTATTTACCTTGTTTAGGATTAGGCCAATGAACTAAATATTTATCAAAATAATCTAAGCCCGTTCTATATAGTGATTCTTGTATAAGGTTAATTGCTTTATCATATTCATGAGCTGCACCAGGTAGTTTAGCACTTACATAAATTTCTTCTCTTGGAATACTAGAACGACGAATGGCCTCGCCTACCATTCCTTCATTATTATAGTTTGTAGAAGTATCAATAACTCTATAACCAAGATTCAATGCATTTTCTAATGCTTTAACACCCTTGCCACCTTGAATATTAACTGTGCCTAATGCTATATGAGGTAATGTTGTACCATCATTTAATAGAAATTTTTCATTTAAACTCAATTTATAACTTCCTTTCAATATTTAACAAATTATGTTACAAATCAACCTTAAATTGATTTTAAATCATTACATCTATATTTTACCCTCATATGAAATTTTTAATCTAAAAGGATGAGTGAATGAAGCATTGATATCATAAACTCCCCCCAAAAACCTTGAAATGTGATAATACTGTCTCTATACAAAACGCTATATATATAAATGGAATAAATGGTATTTTAATTTTTTGCTTTCTTGTTTTCAGCACTAATATCGTAGAAAATATACTGCCTATTAAGCATGTAAGAAAGAGTACATTGATAAAAATGGAATATGGTATTAAATATGATAAAAGCGAACAAATTAATATATCACCATATCCAATAGCATTTTTGAATAAAAAATAAAATATATGTAGTAGGAGTGTGGTAATAACAAAAAAATAGAAGTTGCCATCAAGAATAACTGTACTAATGAAAGCAAATACTAAAAATATGTGTAACGGGAGAGATAAAGTTTGTATATCATAGAGAGCAAAAACAAGGAGAAATAAGTATATGCATATGAAAGCGCATAACGATTTTGCACTTGGATTAAATATTAAATATAAGGCTGGTACCAATGACAATACTTCACCTAAAATATAAAATTTGCTAAGCGGTTGTTTACAACATGAAGTTTTTCCTAAAAGTCTAATATAACTGAATATTGGTATGATATCACTGTACCTCAATTGGTTATTACAGATATCACACTTGGATCTTGTTGCCAGATACTTTAAGTTAAATGTTTCAACAAAACATAATTGATAAAGAAAGCTAAATAACACAGGACAAAAAACAAACAAAATAAGCAATGAAACGCCTCCTCTTGCTTATTATAACAACACGAGTCTAACACTTTAACAAAAACATCACTTTTTAAATAATAACAGAATGATACAAAAATAAAGCTAGCCTACCATTTAACAAAACCATCATATAACTTTGGTTAAGGTGTTAAATCATAACTAGCTTTATTATATTCAAATTAAATGTTTAGAAATTTACTTTAGCTTTAACTTCGCTGATGAAATACAAACTACCTGTAATGACTAACCCCTGTCCTTCATAATTTTCAATAAATTGAACGAAATCATCCACAGTTTCTTTTTGATCAAATCGTATTTCATCGTAAATTTCTTCTTTTGTGCATGCCTTTGGAAAATCAAAATCTGTAATATACATTGTAGAAGCAATAGTTTTTAATTGATCAACCATTGCGTGAATAGGCTTTCCATTAATAGCCGCATACAATACGTCGACATTGTCTAATTTATAATAGTCTTTTAACGTCTTTATGAGTGCTTCTACACTTTCCAAATTATGAGCACCATCTATAATCATCAATGGTTCATCTTTAACTTTTTCAATTCTTCCAGTCCAATTCACAGCTTCAATCCCATTAATCATTTTATTAAAGTCTAATTCAACTAACCCAGATTCATTTAATTCGATTAATGCTGTAATTGCCAATGCTGCATTCTCTTTTTGATGTTCACCAAGCATATTCAAAATAAGTGTTTCTAGTTCATAATTTTTATAGCGATATGTAAATTCCTCACCTTGAGAAATCACACTTATATCTCTATCTAACTCAATACCTTCTGCATTTTGTTGTTCTACAAAATCGCGAATGATTTTAAGTGCATCTTCATTCTTCACAGCATATATGACAGGCGTTTCAGGTTTAATAATTGCGCCTTTATCTTTAGCGATGTCTACATATGTGTCACCTAAAATATCAACATGATCTAAACCAATACTCGTTAAAATGCTAAGTATTGGTTTAAATACATTTGTAGAATCATTCTTTATACCTAAGCCTGCTTCTACTATTACAAAGTCAACTGGATGAATTTCTCCAAAATATAGAAACATCATCGTCGTAATAATTTCAAACTCAGTGGCTGTTCCAAGTTCTGTCTCTATTTCTAATGCTTCACTTACTGGTTTTACCTTTTGAACTAATTCTACAATGGCATCGTCGCTTATTGGTATACCATTTAAACTTATACGTTCATTAAATGTTTCTATAAAAGGAGACGTAAAGGTTCCAACTTCATATCCATTGTCAACAAGCGCTGACCTTAGATAAGCAACTGTTGACCCTTTACCATTTGTACCACCGACATGAATACCATTGATATTAAATTGTGGATTGTTTAATTTATCTAGCATCCACTCCATGCGTTTAACACCTGGTTTAATGCCAAATTTAGTTCGTTCATGTATCCAATATAAGCTGTCTAGGTAATTCATGTTAAGGACTCCTATGCTTTTAATTGATTAATTCGTTCTTGTACACCATCATATTTTTCTTGATATGTTTGTTTTTTCTCGCGCTCTTCATTAATAATTTTTTCAGGTGCTTTATTAACAAAGTTTTCATTAGCTAGTTTTTTATTGACACGATCCAACTCTTTCTCCCATTTTTCGAGTTCGTTTTCTAAGCGCGCAATTTCTTTATCCATGTCGATTAAACCTTCTAATGGTAATATGACTTCACCAGCAGAGGTAATTGATGTCATTGCTTTTTCAGGGATAGCTATTGTAGTTTGGATAATTAGTTCGCTTGGATGACAGAATCTATCAATATAATTTGAATTATTTAATAAAGTTTCTCGTATATTTTCATCTTTTGCTTGAATGAAAATTGGGATAGCTTTTGATAATGGCGTATCTACTTCTAGTCGAGATTGTCTTACGGATTTTATAATTTCAACAAGTTGTTGCATCGTTTCTTTACTTTCATCAAATACTAACTCATTGTTTGATTTAGGCCAAGCTGCATTGACAATCGTTTCACCTTCATGTGGTAAATTTTGCCAAATTTGTTCTGTTACAAATGGCATAAATGGATGTAACATTCTCATTGTATTATCTAACACATAAGTTAATACAGAACGTGTAACTTGTTTTTGAGCTTCATCCTCACCATTCATAGGTATCTTACTCATTTCTATATACCAATCACAGAATTCATCCCAAATAAAGTTATATAGAGCTCTGCCAACCTCACCAAATTCATAACGTTCACTTAAATCAGTAACTGTATCTATTGTTTCATTTAAACGCGTTAAAATCCATTTATCTGCTAAAGATAAATTAGTTGATAAATCTACATCTTCAACTTTGAAATCGTCACCAATATTCATCAGACTAAATCTAGCAGCATTCCATATTTTATTGATAAAATTCCAGATTGATTCAACTTTTTCTGTAGAATAACGTAAATCATGACCAGGAGACGAACCAGTAGCTAAGAAATATCTTAAACTATCTGCACCATACTCATCAATAACGTCCATTGGATCAACACCATTGCCTAATGATTTGCTCATTTTACGCCCATCCTCAGCACGAACTAACCCGTGTAATAACACGTCGTTAAATGGGCGTTGTCCTGTAAACTCAAGTCCTTGGAATATCATTCTAGCTACCCAGAAGAATATAATATCATAACCTGTTACAAGTACATTAGTTGGGTAATAACGTTGGAAATCTTCATTTTCAGTATCCGGCCAACCTAATGTTGAAAATGGCCAAAGTGCACTTGAGAACCAAGTGTCTAATACATCTTCATCTTGTGTCCATTCTTCTTGATTTTGTGGTGGCGCTTCACCGACATAAATTTCTCCAGTTTCATTATGGTACCAAGCAGGTATTTGATGCCCCCACCATAATTGTCGTGAGATTGTCCAATCTCTAATTTCTTCCATCCAACGATTGAACGTTTTTTCAAATCTATTTGGTACAAAATCAATTCTATTATCCGTTTTTTGGTTGTTTAATGCTTGTTCAGCTAATGGTTTCATTTTAACAAACCATTGTGTAGATAGATAAGGTTCAACGACTGCACCAGAACGTTCTGAATGTCCAACAGAATGTTCATGTTCTTCAATTTTAATCACTAAATCCTGTTCGTATAAGTCTTTAACTAATGCTTCACGACATTCAAATCTATCCATACCTTGATATTTACCAGCATGCGCATTCATGTGACCAGACTCATCCATAACTGTAATGCGTTCTAAATCATGGCGATTACCAATTTCAAAGTCATTTGGATCATGTGATGGTGTTACTTTCATTGCACCACTACCAAAATCGATATCCACATATTCATCTGCTAGTATTGGTAATTCTCTTCCAATTATAGGCAAAATTACAGTTTTACCTATAACATCTTTATAACGATCATCATTCGGATTTACTACGATTGCAGTATCACCTAACATCGTCTCAGGACGTGTAGTGGCTATCTCAATGAAACCATTACCATCTGCATAAGGATATTTAAAATGATAAAACTTACCTTGTACATCCTCATGAATTACTTCTATATCAGATAAAGCAGTTCGTGCAACTGGATCCCAGTTGATAATGTATTCACCACGATAAATTAGACCTTTATTATACATATCCACAAATACTTTTTTAACTGCTTTACTAAGTCCTTCATCTAATGTAAAGCGCTCTCTACTATAATCTAAACCTAAACCTAATTTTGCCCACTGTTGTCTAATAAAATCAGCATATTCTTCTTTCCAATCCCAAGCTTTTTCTAGAAACTTCTCTCTACCTAAATCATGACGAGATAAACCTTCTTCTTTGAGTTTCGCTTCTACTTTAGCTTGTGTCGCTATACCAGCATGGTCCATACCTGGTAAGTAAAGTGTGTCATACCCTTGCATACGTTTCATTCTTGTTATAATGTCTTGTAACGTTGTATCCCAAGCATGACCTAAATGTAATTTGCCAGTTACGTTTGGGGGTGGAATAACGATTGTATATGTTTCTTTTGAATGATCTCCTGTTGCTTTAAAATAGCCATTATTGACCCACTGGTCATAACGTCCAGTTTCGACTTCGTTTGGATTATATTTGGGTTTCATTTCCATGTGTAAAATCCTCCTTAAATAAATAAAAACCCATCCTAATAAAATAGGACGGGTTTTACCGTGGTACCACCTAAATTCAAGAAATTAGTATAATAATTTCAAGCACTTAAAATTATGATTAACGCTCAAACACGCTTTAACCTACTTTATTATCTTAGATTTGACAAGTTTCAGCTAAAGTTTAATGTGGGCTACCTTCAATAAGTTAAATTGTACATTTTCAGCTACCATGTACTCTCTGTTAAATTTCAGCTTATTTACTCTTCCCAGTAGACAATATTTCTTTACTTGATTATAGTATAATGGATATGAAAATAAGTCAATAAAATGGAGTGAAATTTATGAATGAATGTGCATTTGGCACTACAGATCCTGTTTACATTAATTACCACAATGAAAGTTGGGGACATCCTATATATGATAGTTTGAAATTATTTAAACTGATGGCATTAGAATCCCAACATGCTGGGCTATCTTGGTTAACTATTTTAAAGAAAAAAGAATCATATGAACAAGCATTTTATAATTTCGATCCAACGAAAATTGTAAATATGACGTCAGAAGATATTGATAGGTTAATGGAGTTTCCCAATATTGTTCATAATAGAAAAAAATTAGAGGCTATCGTCAATCAAGCTGAAGGATATTTCAAAATTGAAAAAGATTATGGCAGTTTTAGTGCGTTTTTATGGTCTTATGTCGATAATAAACCACTCGATTTAGGCTATCGTCAATCAACTGAACGAATGACAGTAGATAAGCGTGCTACGGAACTTTCTAAAAAATTAAAACAGTATGGATTTAAGTTTTTAGGTCCTGTCACTGTCTTCTCATTTTTGGAGGCAGCAGGTCTATATAATGCTCACTTACAAGCATGCCCTTATAACCCTAACATTTATAAGGGCGAAGGTTTTCATTAAAAAACTATTTTAATATAGTATACAATCAGTTGTTTCATTCATTAAATCTTTTGAATAACAGGATTGCTTTTTCTAAAAATTGTGTGCTAAATGGTATTTTAAACTTGCATCAATAATTAATATAAGCAGAAAACATGCACAAGAAACTGCTATCAAAGTCACTGAGTACTTCGACAGTCTGACATGCGCTTTTGCTCATGTTTTTTTAGTTTAAGCATATCAAAGCCTTTTAAAAATTAAACAGTGTCATAAGTGTATATTTGGTTTACTTTCAATCATAACGCTAAATGTAAAAAAACCACTCCGTAGAGTGGTCAAAAGGATGAAGTACTGGAGGTACTTCGCTTATATATTATCAAACCAAAATGAGTTGTTCAACATAATAAATATTAAATTATTGTAAAAAAGCAATAAGTTTTACAACGTTTTATTTCACTAATCATTTTTATTACTTTCACTTTGTCTTTCTCTAAATTTAAGAAAATAATTTAACATCGGTGCAATTAAAAATAATATAAAGAAAATTCTAAAGATATGATAACTAGATATCATCGCGACATCTGCGCCAGTTTCAATAGCAACTAATACAATTTGACTCATACCTCCAGGGGCGGCACCTAAGAACAATTCGTTCACTTGATGATGTGATACGGTTGCTATAAACAAGACCATAACAAATGCTAATAATATTAATAAAATATTTTGGAATGCTATTGCTATTGCAATTCTTCCTTTCATTTGGTCTAATAACTTTGCTATTTGTATACCTATTCGAATCATATATATAATTTGTGCTGCAGCAATGATGTAATTATCTAGTGTGAAAGTCACACCAGTAAATAAGTTCCAGCCTATTAGTACGAGAATCGGAGCTAGTAATTGTTTGGTTGGAAAATTTATTTTTGTCATAACAAAGTAAATAACAGCTATTGCGACAATAAGTAAAGCTATATTCGGAATTGTTAAAGCCTGTGTCAAAACTGGTGTAGTTTGTCCATTAGTTGATTGATTTCCAGAATCTTGAAAAAAATACGATATAAATGGGACTAATATAACAACAAATATAATTCTTGATGTTTGAGTTAAACTAACAACCATTATATTCGCTTTTTTATTTTCCTCTGCCATTATTAACATTTGACTCAAAGCACCAGGAATCACACTTAATATTGCTGTTTCGGTATTAACATTAGCAATTTTTTTGAAAAAATAAGCAATGATTAAAGCTAAAATAAGTAACATAATTGTTATCAATACAATAGTGAGCCAATCATCTTTAATATCAAATATGACATTTTTTGTAAAAGTAGAGCCTATTTGAACACCTAAAAGCACTAGACCAATTTGACTTAACCAAAACGGCCATCTTACATCTAAGTGTAAATAGCGTATACAAACGATACTAGCAATAATTGGTCCAAACATAAACGGCAGCAAAACATGAGCTGCATTTAGTACTAAACTAAAAATAAGCGCTAATATTAATACGATAAAATTACTTTTTAAATGCTTATTCATTTGCTCACAACTTTCTTTTGTATCGTTATCTTTATATACATGATTAATTAAATTAAAAAGAGCGAGTTAGAAATCAAAAAGCTTAATTTGATTTCGAATCCTCGCCCCATTTAGGTAAAAGAACTCTAAAAAGTAAGTACAATTAAATGTTATTAATGAGCCCTTTAAAACACTATTTATTTTAACTGAATTGGAAACAACAATATAAATTTTAAGTGCTTAACATTAAACAATACGGCTCAATGCAGTATCAAATGCAGCTAATGTTTTTTCTATATCCGCTTCTGTATGCGCAGTAGAAAGGAATGTCCCTTCAAATTGGGAAGGTGGTAAAAACACGCCTTCTTTTGCCATTTCTCTATACATTTGACTAAACATTTCTAAATCACTTTGATTTGCTTCTTCAAAATTAGTTACTGGACCTTCATTTAAGAAATACCCTATCATAGATCCTGCACGATTCACAGTAATGGGTACATTATGTTTTTTAAAAATATCTTTTAAGCCATTTTCTAAAATATCTCCAAGTTTATTGAAATATTCATATGATTCTGGTGTTAATTGTTTTAAAGTTTCATAACCACTTGTCATAGCTAACGGATTTCCAGATAACGTTCCTGCTTGGTAAATATTGCCTGAAGGTGCAATATGATCCATGATTTCTTTTTTACCACCAAATGCTGCTGCAGGTAATCCCCCACCAATAACTTTACCAAGACAAGTTAAATCAGGCATCACATTAAAGTAACCTTGTGCACAATGATATCCCACTCTAAAGCCAGTCATAACTTCATCAAATATTAATAAAGATCCATATTCATTTGTGATATCTCTCAAGCCTTGTAAGAAGCCTTCTACTGGTGGTACAACACCCATATTGCCTGCTACAGGTTCAACGATGACACCAGCAATGTCATCACCAAATTCTTCAAAAGCTACTTTTATTGATGCTAAGTCATTATACGGTACTGAAATTGTATTTTTTGCAATACCTTCTGGTACACCTGGAGAATCAGGTAATCCTAAAGTAGCAACGCCAGACCCTGCTTTGATTAAAAGTGAATCGCTATGACCATGATAACATCCTGTGAATTTCACTATTTTATTTCTACCAGTATAGCCTCTCGCTAAGCGTAAGGTATCCAGTGTCGCTTCTGTACCTGAAGATACCATGCGTAGTTTCTCAATGGAAGGTACACGATCAATAACGAGTTCTGCTAACTTATTTTCAATTAAAGTTGAAGCACCAAAACTGGTACCATTATCAACCGCTTCATGTAAGCTTTCATTTACTTGTTTGTTTTTATGACCTAAAATTAATGGTCCCCAACTTAAAACATAATCAATATATTCATTGCCATCGATATCGTATATTTTTGAACCTTCACCATGATCCATAAAAATCGCCGGTGTATCTACAGATTTAAATGCTCTAACTGGGCTATTTACACCACCCGGCATTAGATTTTCAGCTGTCTTCATTGCTTCTATAGAATTATTATATCCCATTTAAAATTACCTCCTTATTGTGCATCAATATATCTACAAATATCTTTAGAGAAATACGTAATAATCATATCCGCGCCTGCACGTTTCATTGAAATCATCTGTTCCATCACAACTTGTTTTTCATCAATCCATCCATTAAGTGCAGCTGCTTTCGTCATACTATATTCACCGCTTACATTATATGCAATTACAGGAACATTTGTCGTATTACGAACATCTCTAATAATGTCTAAAAAACTTAAAGCAGGTTTAACAATCATCATGTCTGCACCTTCATGTAAATCACTTTCAAGTTCTCTTAGTGCTTCTCTTCTATTTGCTGGATCCATTTGGTACGTTTTTCTATCTCCAAATTGTGGTGCAGATTCAGCAGCATCACGGAATGGACCGAAAAAGCTAGAAGCATATTTAATACCATAACTCATGATTGGTATATTGTAATAACCTGCAGCATCTAAACCTGCTCTAATTTCTGCAACGAAACCATCCATCATATTACTAGGCGCAATAATATCGGCACCAGCTTCCACTTGTGAGATAGCAGTTTTCACTAGCAATGGTAAAGATTTATCGTTGTCTACATCATTTGTTTTTTCATTAATAACACCACAATGACCATGATCTGTATATTCACATAAACAAGTGTCTGCGACAACAAGTAAATCACTATACATTGCTTTAGCTTTTCTAGTAGCTTCTTGAACAATACCATTATGATCATAAGCACCTGTACCAACAGCATCTTTTTCATTGGGCACACCGAAGAACATTATTCCTCTAATACCTAAATCATATGCTTCTTTAATTTCTTCATCAAGCAAGTTTAAACTGAGTTGATACACACCTGGCATTGATTTTATTTCTTCTTTAACATTATCTCGTTCTACAACGAAAATAGGATAAATTAAATCCTCTTTGTGTACATGTGTTTCACGAACCATGTCTCTCATAGATTTACTACTACGTAATCTTCTGTGTCTATCAAATTGCATCATTTTCCCAACTTTCTTCAACTTTATTTATTAACGATTCTAATGTTTGAATATTCGATATTGTCGCATCATAACCATATTGCCTTATAGTGTCTAAGGTTTGTTGTCCTATGACGTAATACTGATTAAATTGCGGGGTTTCACTTAGTTCAAAAAAATATTTTACTGCAGATGAACTCGCAAATGTAATGACATCTAACTCATTATTTCTTATCATATGCTTAACATCTTCAATATTTTTAGTATGTGGTACTGGACGATATAAATCAATTTTACAAACTTGATAACCTTGTTGATTTAAACTTTTTTGCAATAAAGGCCGTGCATCAGCACTTGAAGGTATTAAAATTCTGCTGTTTTTTGAAGTTTGAAAACATTTAAGAAACCCTTCTTGTGAATAATCTGAAGGATAAAATAATACATCTATGCCCAATGATTTACAATAATCTGCTGTTTTGGCCCCTATTGCAGCGAAATTTTTAACTTTTACTTGTGATAAAAATGGTTGGAAATATTTCACTGCATTTTTAGACGAAAAAATAAGCCAGTCATAGTCGACATTTAATAAATTTAAATCAAATGATAAAGGCTCTACATCTATAAATGGTTTGTGTAGAATAAGCTCATCATTTTCTTTAAATTTAGAAGTTTGTGTCATAACTATAACTGGTCTCATTATTTTCACCTCGAACGATTATTGTTCTTCGTTTAGCGCTTTAATTATTTCATATGCACCTTGTGCATTTAAGACTTCTGTTACTTTTTCACCAATTTCAACAGGATCATTTCCACGTTCGGTATGTTCATAACGTTCTTTACCATCAGGTGACATAATTAGTCCTGTGAATTCTATTGTACCATCACTATTTTTACTAGCATAGCCCCCTATAGGTACTTGGCAACTACCATTCATGCGTTCTAAAAACGTGCGCTCTGCAGTTACACAATCTGCAACATCATGATTATGGACTTTAGCAAGAAGTTCTAGCAACTCCTTATCATCAGAACGACATTCGATACCTAGGGCACCTTGACCTATTGCAGGTATCAATGTACGCTCATCTAAATATGAAGTGACGATATCATCAGACCAACCCATACGTTTTAGTCCAGCTGCAGCTAATAATATGGCATCGTAATCTTCATTATTTAGTTTACTCAATCGTGTATCAATATTGCCGCGAATCCATTTTATTTGTAAATGTGGATATTTTGCAAGTATTTGCGCACCACGTCTTAACGAACTAGTACCAACAATACTTTGCTTTGGTAGTTCTTCGAGTGGAATATGATTTTTAGCAATATACGCATCATATGGATTTTCTCTATCAGGTATGCAACCTAAAGTCAATCCATCTGGAATCACACTTGGGACATCTTTTAAGGAATGAATTGCCATATCAATTTCTTCATTAAATAAGGCATTTTGAATTTCTTTAACAAACAGACCTTTTCCACCCACTTTAGATAATTGTTTATCTATAATTCGATCGCCTTTTGTTACGATTTCCTTTATTTCCACTTCTAAACTTGGATCTACTGATTTTAATTTATCAATAAATTGTTTACTTTGCGTTAAAGCCAACTTACTTCTTCGTGAACCTACTACTAATTTACGCATCATGCGCATCCTCCTAGAAACAAGTCTATTCATTCAACTTAATTTACGCTTCAATAAATACCTGTCCATTGATGAAAATCAGATATATGAGAAGCAAAAAATAAATTAATCATACTAAGACAAAACAATAAGATATTAAAATAAATTAATTTATGCTTCGTTAGTATTTTTTTAACTCTAAAAATCAAATAAATTCCATATAACAATGTTATGACTGATGACATAATAACTTTAGGGTCTATAATGATGTTTACACCTAAAGTATTAAATCCCCATTGCGCGCCCAGTACAATGCTTAATATTATGAAAATGAAACCGATTAAACTACTGTAGAATACCACTTGTTCAAGTGTGGCCACACTACCAATTCTAAAATATTTCTGATCAAATCGTTTTTGTTTCAAATTATTATATTGTATTAAATACAAGATACAATTTACAAAAGCAAAAGCAAATAATGCGTAACTAATGACCGCCAAACTAATATGCACTATAAGCAATTCATTGATAATATTGAGTTTTTCACCGGTACTTTGATATTGCATAGGTTGGAATGTGTTGATTGCAATGAATAAAAAACCAATCATATTAAATAAAAATATGGATAAGTTTATTTGTTTAATCACATTGATAACTATGGAAATAGAAATAATAAGCCATGCTAACGCAAAAAACACATCAAATATATTCCCTAATGGAATTTGTTTCGTTACATTTACATATAAAGATAAAGAGACTGTTTGTAACATCCAAACAATCCCTAATGAAACAAAACCAATCATTTTAATGCTATGATGTTTTTTCAAAAAATCATAAAAATAACAAGCAATGCTAAAAAAATAAATTAATAATATAAGTTCATTTAATCTAATGAACGAAAATTCTTGCATATCATCACCATTTGCATATGCTTATTCAAAACTAAAAATTTGACTTGTTGTAGCTACATTACGTTTTTTCTTTTTTGGTTGATAGGCTTTTTCTGCTTCAATGTCAAAAATGTTTTGAAATAGCTCTAATTTTTCGTTACTTTTTTTGTCACTACTCAACTCTTTCGCTTGCTTAATAGGATCTTTCAACATTTGGTTAATGATACTTTTTGTATGTTTTGATATTATTTTACGTTCTCTTTCTGTTAAACCAGGAAGTTTTCGGTCAATACTACTCATTGTGTCTTCTTGAATATCCATCGCTTTTTCTCTAAGTGCACGAATAACAGGAACAACACCTAGCATATTAACCCATTCATTATGTGCTTCAATCTCTACTGGAATTCTTTGTGAAATTTCGTCAGCCGCATTTTGACGTTGTTTTAAGTTAGCATCTACTAAGCCTTTCAAATCGTCAACATCATAACTAAAGACATCTTGATTTGTGTCAATGCCTGGTTCAATATCTCTTGGGACCGCAATATCAATCAATACGAGTGAATCATTTTTCCGTTGTGATTGAATAGAAGCCATCATGCTATTTGTAATGATATATTCATCTGAACTCGTTGAACTGATCACAATATCCGCATGTGCTAAAAGTTGTGGCAGTGCCTCCATAGATTCATACTTAACATCATGTGAGATTGCTAATTTCTGTGCTTTACTGACAGTCCTATTAACGATTGTCACATCAGTTACATCTGAACCAATCAAATTTAAGAGTGACAGCTCACTCATATCCCCTGCACCAACGATCAATGCGCTTTTATTATTAATTTTGCCAAATACTTTCTTACTAAGTTCAACTGCTGCATATGAAACACTTACTGCATTATCTGCAATATCTGTTTCATTATGTGCCTTTTTCGCGAAAGTAATCGCTTGTTTAAATAGATGATTAAATATAGTACCAGTTGTATCTTCTTCTTGAGCGATAAAGAATGCATCTCTAATTTGTCCAAGAATTTGAGTTTCGCCTAATACTACAGAATCTAATCCAGAAGTAACTTGCAATAAATGTTTTACTGCTGCGTCCCCCACTGTTACTTCAGTCATTTCTTTAATCTCTTCTACATCAAATCCAAAATTTCTCGCTAAAAAACGTTGAATATAATAGCGACCCGTATGAATTTGATCAACAACCGCATATACTTCTGTACGATTACATGTTGATAATATTACATTTTCTAAAATAGATTTAGTTTCAAATAAATCAACATTAGCTGAACGTATGGCATCATCTTTAAAAGCAACTTGTTCTCTCAGTGCTACATCTGCTGTACGATGATTAATGCTTATCGCAATTAAATGCATTTATAACGCCCTCCATACATATTACAATAAGTAAATTATAACACAATTATCATTTGAGTTAAGCATCTTGCGCACGTAAATTAGAAATATTCTAATTTACATTCAAATAGTTGTCATAATTTATACAATTTAAAGACCTTTTAAGCTTTTTATAAATATTTTTCAATTATATTCCAGACTTGTTGTTGTTTATTCGCTTGGATAGAAGAATAACTTATAATTTCATCCTCAGGTTCCATTTCAAGTTTTCGTTGAACGTTTGCTAAATGTTTCTGTACTTTGCCTTTAGCAATTTTATCCTCTTTTGTAGCAATCACTAATGTCGGAATATCAAAATACTTCAAATAATTATACATTAAGATATCGTCTTCAGTCGGATTATGTCTCAAATCGACAAGCTGAATGACAAGCTTTAAAGATGTTCTTTGAGAAATATATTTTTCAATCATTTTTCCAAATGCTTCACGTTGTTTTTTACTTACTTTTGCATAACCGTAGCCCGGTACATCTACAAATACCAGTTGATTATCAATGTTATAAAAATTGAGTGTTTGCGTTTTACCTGGTTGTTGTGAAGTTCTCGCCATATTTTTTCGTCCAATCATACTATTGATAAAGGATGATTTACCAACGTTAGAGCGACCACTAAGTCCAACTTCACTTAATCCGGTTTCTGGATATTGCTCAGGCTTTACCGCACTTATTAATAATTCAATTTCATTAGGATTTATTTTCATTTCCGACCCTCTTTTCTATTAAAGTCACTTCATTATTATATTACACAATTTCACATATTTATATGTATTTTTATATGATTTATACTGCTTTTAAAAAGAAAAAGGCTAAGACATATTAAAAATGTCTCAGCCTCGTAGTTTGAATTTTTACCGTTGACGCATTTGAAACTTTGATAATTATACATCATATCAACGTTAATCTAATCTTGAAGGACAGCCAATACTCATAAATTGATGTGTTGACTTTGGTCCTTATTTCAAAACTGTCTTATTAAGCAGAAGTTTGTTCCTTATTTACAAGATTGCCTTCTTTATCGTATAGTTCAGGATCTTTTTCTTCATTAATTGTTTCTTCTGTAATTACTACTTTCACAACACCATCAGAAGATGGAACATCGTACATAATATCAATTAATGCTTCTTCAATAATTGAACGTAATCCACGTGCACCTGTTTTACGTTCAATTGCTTTATTACTAATTGCAGACAATGCTTCATCTGTAAATTCTAATTCTACATCATCAAGTTCTAACATTTTTGTATATTGTTTTACTAAAGCATTTTTTGGTTGCGTTAAAATATTTTTTAATGCATCTACATCTAATGTTTCTAAATTTGCTACAATTGGTACACGACCAATAAATTCTGGAATCAGACCATATGATTGTAAATCTTCAGGTCTAATTTGTTCTAAGATAGCATCTTCATCATATTTAGATGCTTCACTACTAGAAAATCCGATTACTTTTTCACCAAGTCTACGTTTGATTACTTCATCAATACCATCAAATGCACCACCTAGTACAAATAAGATGTTTGTAGTATCAATTTGAATTAATTCTTGGTTTGGATGTTTACGTCCGCCTTGTGGTGGTACACTAGCAGTCGTACCTTCAAGAATTTTCAATAGCGCTTGTTGTACACCTTCACCAGAAACATCTCTTGTGATAGATGTGTTTTCAGATTTTCTAGCAATTTTATCGATTTCATCGACATAAATAATACCTTTTTCTGCTTTATCTATATCAAAATCAGCTGCTTGAATTAAGCGAAGCAATATATTTTCAACGTCATCGCCAACATATCCAGCTTCAGTTAAACTCGTAGCGTCTGCGATTGCAAAAGGTACGTTTAATGTTTTAGCTAAAGTTTGAGCTAAAAGGGTTTTACCGCTACCTGTTGGACCAATTAAAGCAACATTACTCTTTTGTAATTCTACGTCATCTTCATTTGGACCTAAATTTTGAACACGTTTATAATGATTATATACTGCGACAGCTAAAGATTTTTTAGCTTTTTCTTGTCCAATAACATAATCATTTAATTGGTCCATAATTTCTTTAGGAGTTGGTAATTCTGTTAGTCCTTCTGATTCTGATTGAGCTAATTCTTCTTCAACAATTTCTGAGCATAGCTCAATACATTCATTACAAATGTATACGCCACTTCCTGCAACTAATTTTTTAACTTGGTCTTGATCTTTACCACAGAAAGAGCATTTTAAATTTTCTTCATCTTCATTGAATTTGAACATTCTATTTACACCCCTATTCCCTAAAGACTATACTAGATAGCATTTTAATATGCAACTTGAATAAATCTCAAGTTTTTTGCACAAAACATTGTAGCAGACACATTAATTGAATGCATCTGCTACTAGTTTACAATATTAAACAACTATTCTTTGTTTCTACAAACAATATGCTTGAGATATTTTTAATTATGCTTCTGAGTCATCTTTAGATGGTTCTACTAATTTCGCTTCTTCTACTAACATATCGATAACTTTTTGGATACGCACATCATTTTTAACGATGTCTGTACTGCCAAGAGTTTGTTTAATATCTTCTACAGATATATTAAATTGTTCACTCATTTTTTCTAATTCTTTATCGATGTCAGCATCAGATACTTCAACTTCTTCAGCATCAGCAATCGCAGTTAACGTTAAGTTTGTTTTAACGCGTTCTTCAGCATCATCTTTCATTTGTTCTCTTAATTGTGACTCATCTTGTCCAGAAATTTGGAAATATGTTTCTAAATTAAGACCTTGTTGTTGCATACGTTGTCCAAATTCTTGAACCATGCGGTCTAACTCAGTTTTAATCATCGCTTCTGGAACGTCAATTGTTGTATTATTCGTAGCTTTGTTAATAGCTTCTTCTTTTTGAGTGTTTTCAGCGTCTGTAGCTTTTTGCTCAGCTAAACGTTTACGTACGTTTTCTTTATACTCATCAACTGAGTTAGCTTCTGCATCTAATTCATTTGCAATTTCATCATTTAATTCTGGAACGTCTTTATATTTGATTTCATTAACTTTTGTTTTGAATGTAGCTTCTTTACCAGCTAATTCTTCAGCATGGTATTCTTCTGGGAATGTTACATTAACATCTTTTTCTTCACCAGTTTTAACACCAACCAATTGTTCTTCAAAACCTGGAATGAATGATCCTGAACCAATTTCAAGGTCATAGCCTTCAGCTTGTCCACCTTCAAATTGTTCGCCATCTACATAACCATCAAAGTCAATGTTTACAGTATCACCGTTTTCAACTGCACCATCTTCTTTAACAACCATTTCTGCTAAATGTCCAAGTTGATGATCGATTGATTCTTGTACTTCTTCTTCAGTTAATTCAGTATCTTGTTTTTCAATTTCTAAACCTTTGTAATCACCAAGTTCAACTTCAGGTTCAACTACAACATTTGCTTCAAATGTCATGTCTTTACCTTTTTCAATTGATGTTACATTGATTTCTGGTTGATCAACTGGTTTAATGCCAGTTTCGTCAATAGCTTCACCATATGCTTCTGGTAATAAGATATCAACTGCATCTTGATACAATGCTTCTACACCAAAGCGTTGTTCAAAAATTTGGCGAGGTACTTTCCCTTTACGGAATCCTGGCACATTAATTTGTTTAACCACTTTTTTGAAAGCTTGATCAATTGCTTTGTCTACTTTTTCTGCTGGAACAGTAACAGATAAAACGCCTTCGTTACCTTCCTTTTTTTCCCAAGTTGCTGTCATGTATAAAAACCTCCATGATTATCCTATTTTATTTTTTTCAACTTCATTATTATAGCACACGTCAAAGCTCGACACAAATTATGAATTTTATATGAATAATAAATAAAAAGTTGAAATTTATTATAATTTTATATTACCTCTTAACCTCATTACCCAATTTTGATATAAGTTAATGATAAAACAACCTATTTTTCTTTATCTAGCGACACGATGAATGTAAGCACATGATTCGTTTCATCAAAACTTTCTAAACCGACCATAGATTTGAAATAATTTGTGTAACCTTCTATCCAAGTTTGCTTAGTTGCAATACTTTCAACATTTAATGGATAGAGTAAAATGGCATGATTATTCAGCAAGTGAAGTGCTTCCTCTACAAGTTGTGCTGCACCATCTTCTAGTTGTTTTAGTACATTAGGTATGATTTCAGTTTTAAATAAAGTTTGTTCTAATCCTTCAAGATTACGTGGAATCACATCGATTTCATATCCATATTTATGAATAGAAATCGTTTGATCATTTTTTGCAAATCGCAAGTATTCCAACATAATACTTACGACATTTGGCGCAAGTTCTAACGCGTTCAACAAATGGATGACTGTTTCTTGGTAACGATATTGACTATGGTCTATCAGCGTCAACATAATATTAACTTGTTCTTTAATTGTTAATGTATCAAAATTTTGTAGCATTTGAGCTGCATGTTCATTATGTTTATCAATTTGGCTTAATGCAAATTCCTTGATTGGAAACAGTTCCATTCTAGTTTTATGATCGTTAACTTCATCTATGATTTGGTTAATGATTTCGACAACTTCAAAATATTGCCCCAAGCCATTTAAGCTTTGTACATAGTAAATCATTAAATCATCATAATTGGACATACCTTGTTTTAATAAAATGATTGCTTCTTCACGTAATTCTAAATAATGTTCCATTTTAAAAAGCATCGCACATTTTAAAAGCGCCATTTGTTCATCAAGTTCGAATTGAGCTTCTAATGACTCAAACAAATCATAGGCTTGTGCTAAATTATTTTCATTAAAAGCTTGCTTAATTTCTCTAATCAACTTTTCTTTTGATCGTGGAAATGGAATGATATCAGACATTAATCAACACCTCTATTGTATTGCCTGTAAAATGAGTGCACTCCATGTTTCAAAGTCATCATAATTATCTATTTTATTATGATTGACCCATTTAATTTTTAAAGTGTCTGTTTCTTTTGCTTCTACATCATTACTATTAACATTTATCTTAAATACAACACCTAAATGAACTTCACCGACTTCATTTGTATCATCGTTGATAAAGCCTATGTATGCTAAATTTTGTGATTTACTTTCAGAAAGTCCTACTTCTTCATTTAATTCTCTCTGAGCATTCACTCTGAGCACTTCATTAATAGATTCGGCCCCTTTAACGTCATTCATATGTCCACCAACACCGATAGATGATTGCCCGTGTAAACGCGTTTCTCCACCACCAGCTAGACGTTCATAAACCAAAATTTCATCGTGTTCATTTTCTAATATACAATATGAAATAAGTTGTTTATAACTTGGATTTTCCTCCATATCACCACGACGTTTAATTTCATAATTCGATAATGTTTCAAAAATGTCTTGCCCTTTATTCGAATTTTTATCTAAAAATCCATTAAATTGATTATTTTCATTATCAAATAAAATTTTTCTTGGTACAACTGTAATCATTTCATCAAATTTAGACATTAGTTTCTCCTTCATGTGTGACTTCTTTGTTATTTTATCAAAACATTTAAGTATCTCAAAATAATACTAATGTCAAAGCGCTAACCAGCAGTGAAATTTTAATTATCACATATTCCAATCTCTGAGTTAAAAAAATAATTAATATATTGGTATTTGTTCAAGCACCACTATTTTAAAGTACTTACACATTGCCAATACCACATAAAAGCCTGAGACAATATGGTGTCCCAGGCTTTATTTTAAAAATTATTTTAAAGCTTCTTTAGCTTTAGCTACTAATTCACCGAAAGCTTTGTCATCTGAAATTGCGATTTCAGAAAGCATTTTACGGTTAACGTCGATATCAGCTTTTTTCAAGCCGTTCATTAATCTTGAATAACTCATATCATGTTGACGTGCTGCAGCATTAATACGTGTAATCCATAATTTACGGAAGTCACGTTTTCTTTGACGACGGTCACGGAAAGCGTATTGTCCTGATTTCATTACTTGTTGTTTTGCAACTTTGTATAATGTGCGTTTTGCACCGAAGTAACCTTTAGCTAATTTAATCGTCTTTTTACGACGAGCTCTTGTTACTGTTCCACCTTTTACTCGTGGCATAATAAATTCCTCCTTAAAATGTGTACATGTTTAATATTTTCGTTGTTTCTCACGCTAACTCGTCAATTATTTTTTATAAGATAATAATTGTTTTACACGTTTCATGTCTGATTTGTGTACTAATGAAGCTTTACGTAATTTACGTTTTTGTTTAGTCGTTTTATTTGCAAACATATGTGAAGTAAAAGCTCTTGAACGTTTTAATTGACCTGAAGCAGTTCTTTTAACACGTTTAGCAGCTCCACGGTGTGTTTTCATTTTAGGCATGATTCAATTCCTCCTGTATTATCTAATATTATTTTTCGTTTATTGGGTTAAGCATAATGAACATTTGACGGCCGTCCATTTTAGGTCTTTGCCCAATAGTTGCGATATCTTTACATTCTTCAGCGAATTTCTCTAAAACGCGTTGACCAATTTCTTTATGCGTAATCGCACGTCCTCTGAAACGAATAGAAACTTTACATTTATCGCCTTTTTCTAAGAACTTACGTCCGTTTTTCAATTTAGTTTGGAAATCATGTTCCTCAATTGTTGGACTTAAGCGAATTTCTTTAAGGTTGATAGTTTTTTGTTTCTTCTTCATTTCTTTTTCTTTTTTCTGTTGTTCGAATTTGTATTTACCGTAATCCATAATTCTTGCAACAGGTGGTTTAGCGTTTGGAGCCATTAAGACTACATCTAAACCTACTCTTTCAGCCATTTCTAGAGCTTCAGATTTTGATTTAACACCAATTTGTTCTCCATCTTGCCCTATCAAACGTAATTCTTTTGCGCGAATCTTTTCGTTAACTTGAGTCTGATCTTTTGCTATGGTTGACACCTCCAAGATTTTTACGAAATTATCCCAAGCAAAAAGAGCGAGTATATAATATACCCGCTCTTCTCTACACATGATATTTCCATGTATATATAGACCTGCCAACTGCGTTTAGCGTCGCTACAGGTGAGAAGCGGGAGCTTCTACTTGGTTCGTTTCGTATTCAATATTACCTATCTTAGCAACAATATTCATATAAGTCAACAGTTTATTTTAATTATTATTTAATTTCGTCCATATCTACATCTTGATGTAAGTTTACTTTCTCTAATGGAACCATTCGAGTTTTATAACGCAATTTATGATAAATAAAGAAAGCAAGAAATACTGGAATACCCATATACGTGATTACAAAACGATTTAGGTTAAATTCACCTGTTTTGATAAAATCAACATCTTGTCCAATTATGACTAACACACAAAGTATACCAGCAAAGATTGGGCCAAATGGGAATAATTTAGCTTTGTATTTTAATTTAGATTTGTCATAATTTTGTTTGTCAAATGCTTTTCTAAATCTATAATGACTTACTGCTATACCTACCCATGCGATAAAGCCAGTCATACCACTTGCAGCAACGATATATTCATAAGCGTCACCGCTCAAATGTTGTAATATAAAGATACCTACGACAATGATTGCTGTCGTGATTAGCGATACATATGGAACACCGTTTCTATTTGTTTTACCAAAAATTGGATAAGCTAATTTATCTTTACTCATAGAGTATAACATTCTCGTCGATGCATACATTCCAGAATTACCCGCTGATAATACCGATGTTAAAATAACCGCGTTCATAAATGAAGCTGCGAAAGCCAAACCTGCATTTTGGAATACTAATGTAAATGGCGAAGTTGAAATATCATCTCCACCGCCCATTAACGCCGAGCTATCATATGGTATTAACATACCGATTACAAAAATTGCTAATATATAAAAAATCAAGATTCTCCAAAACACTTGTTTAATTGCTTTAGGTACTGCTCGTTCTGGGTTTTCTGATTCACCAGCTGTAATACCGATTAATTCAGTACCTTGGAATGAGAATCCTGCAACTAAGAATACCCCTAGGATTGTTAGAAGACTACCATCTAATCCGTCACCAAGAATTGGCCCACCACCTTTAGTAAATGTGTCAAAACCTACGAATTCTCCACCCATAATACCTAGGATAGTAAGTAGACCAATTCCAATAAAGATAATTACTGTAACAACTTTAATTAGTGCAAACCAGTATTCACTTTCACCATATACCCTAACAGACAATGCGTTTAGTCCAAATATAATCATTAAGAACAAACAGCTCCAACTCCATGCTGGTATACCTGAAAGTGGTGTCCAATATTGAATCACTTGTGCAGCAATTGTAACGTCCGCAGCAACTGTAATAACCCAGTTGAACCAATAATTCCACCCCAAGGCAAAACCAAGAGAGGGATCAACGAAACGTGTAGCATATGTACTAAATGACCCAGACACAGGCAAATAAGTAGCCATTTCCCCTAAAGATGTCATAAGGAAAAATACCATTGCACCAATAATTGCATATGCAAGTAATGCACCCAAGGCACCTGCATCATGAATTGCACCGCCAGAAGTCATAAACAAACCAGTACCAATACAACCACCAATTGCTATCATGGATATATGACGATCTTTTAGTCCTCTTTTAACTCCATTATTTTGATTTCCTTCTTTTGCCATAGATGCTCCCTTTCTTTTAAACTTAGAGGCCAACTTACTATGCGATTATAATTATACTTTTATAGTTTTTATTAACATGAATATTTGAATATACATGTTATTTAATCAATTTGCTATAAATTTCCTGTTTTAGTATGAATAATAATCATTAACCTAAACTAAAATGGTTGCATACCTATTAGATATGCAACCATTTTAGTAATAGCATTTATATAGGTAGCACATCACATATGTGACAGTGCAGTCCCTTTCGAAAACTGACCCAACCAATAGCGCAAGTGGTCGCTTTTGGTTTCGGCATTTTTACCTTTCACAAATCCTACATACGCTCCAAATAGCTTCCGGATTGTTACTGATTAAAAACGCAACCTCTAACTCAATTTTTTTATTTTTTTATTTCACTAAGATTTAATATACATGATTTCAAGATTACTTTCAAGGTTATCTTTGTTTTTTCAATCTTATTTCATCAACTAAGTTCCAAATGAATTCATCTTTTTCAACCGTTTCTTGATCTTGAGAACCATATTTTCTAACATTCACTTCATTATTTTCCATTTCTTTATCTCCAACGACAAGTTGATAAGGGATTTTTTGCATTTGAGCTTCTCTAATTTTGTATCCCATTTTCTCATTTCTGTCGTCTATCTCGACTCTTACCCCTTGTGATTTAAGTTCATCTTGCAAATGTCTAGCGTAATCATAATGCAAGTCGACATTTACAGGAATAATTTCAACTTGTTTTGGCGCTAACCATGTAGGGAAAGCACCTTTAGTTTCTTCTGTTAAAAATGCAACAAAGCGTTCCATTGTCGAAACAACACCACGATGGATGACTACAGGTCTATGTTGTTCACCATCTTTTCCTATATATGATAATTCAAATTTTTCAGGTAGTAAAAAGTCTAATTGTGCTGTTGATAACGTTTCTTCTTTACCCATAGCTGTTTGTACTTGAACATCTAATTTAGGACCATAAAATGCCGCTTCACCAATAGCTTCTTCGTATGCTAAACCTAGTTCATCAACCGCTTCTTTCAACATGCTTTCTGCTTTGTTCCACATTTCATCATCATCAAAATACTTTTCTTTATCCTCTGGATCTCTGTAACTTAAGCGGAATTTATAATTTTCAAACCCAAAGTCCTCATAAACATCGACGATTAAATTAACAACCCGTTTGAATTCTTCTTTTATTTGATCTGGTCTTACAAAAATATGGGCGTCATTTAAAGTCATTCCTCTAACACGTTGCAACCCAGAAACAGCACCACTTGCTTCATAACGATGCATTGTACCTAACTCAGCAATTCGAATTGGTAATTCGCGATATGAATGTGGCTTATTAGCATAAATCATCATATGGTGAGGGCAGTTCATAGGTCTTAGCACCATTTCTTCATTTTCATCTAATTTCATAGTTGGGAACATGTCTTCTTGATAATGATCCCAATGTCCTGATGTTTTATATAAATCTACATTAGCCATCACAGGTGTATAAACATGATCATAACCCATGCTCACTTCTTTATCTACAATATATCGTTCAATTTCACGGCGAATTGTTGCACCATTTGGTAACCATAATGGTAACCCAGCGCCTACTAATTGATTATTTGAGAATAATTCTAGCTCTTTACCAATTTTACGATGATCGCGTTCTTTACGTTCTTCTAACATTTGTAGATGAGCTTTTAAATCTTTTTTATCGAAAAAAGCAGTACCGTATATACGTTGAAGCATTTTATTATCGCTGTCTCCGCGCCAATATGCACCTGCAGTTGATAAAAGCTTAAACTCTTTAATTTTAGAAGTAGACGGTACATGAACACCACGACATAAATCAGTAAATTCACCTTGCGAATATAAGGTAACATTTTCATCTTCTGGAATGGCATCTATTAATTCTAACTTATATGGATCATCTGCAAAAAATGTTTTAGCTTCGTCTCTCGAAACTACTTTTCGCTCTATAGGATAATTTTCATTAACAATTTGTTTCATTGTTTTTTCGATTTTTTCAAAATCATCGGATGACACACTTTCAGTCATATCAAAGTCATAATAAAAACCACCATCAATTACTGGACCTACGCCAAATTTCACATCTCCGTACAAACGTTTTAATGCTTGTGCCATTAAATGTGCAGTAGAATGACGTAAAACTTCTAAAGCTTCATCACTACCGGGTGTTACAATTTCAATTGCACCATCTGTTTCAATAGGGCTTGTTAAATCAATAAGTTGTCCGTTTATTTTACCTGCAACTGCCTTTTTTCTTAAACCTGGACTGATTGAATGTGCAATTTCTTCAGTAGTAATTCCTTTTTCAAACGCTTTCGCATTACCATCTGGAAAAGTAATATTTATTTGATCCATTTAAATTCCTCCTATTTATACTCGCCTTAAATCATAGCGAAAAAGACATAATTACAAATGTAAAAACAAAAAGACCCCATCCCTAAAAGGGACGAGGTCTTCGTGGTACCACCCTAATTAAAGTTATTTCTATAACAATGAAAAAACTTTACTCTACATAAGTTAACGGTCTTGAGCCGGATGTCGATTAAAACATCTATAATGAAGTAGTAACAGATAATGATACTTACCAAATTCTCATCATACATTGGTTCTCTGTGAAGTAATCATTTACCTATCATGTCTTCATTTTATTTCGCTTGATTTAGATTTAATTATATTATACAACATTTTTTTTATAATTCAATCGTTACGGTAATTTTTCCCTTCCAAAAAATATGGTATTGCTAAAGATTTAATTCTTTCCATAATTCTAGCTGCTTTTGTTTTTTCTGTACCATTACGCGTCACAGAAAGATGATATTCTAATTCTTCAAAACTTAGGTTAGAGCTAAAGAACGTTGGTAATTCTTGAACCATTCTATAATGTAATAATGGTCCAATCACTTCATCTCTCGCCCAAGGTGTAATTTCTTCAGCACCAATATCATCCAACATTAATACATGTGATTCACGTACCTTCGCGAGCCTTGATTCGAAACTACCATCTTTAAACCCGCCTTTTAAAGAGCGAATAAATTCTGGTAAATATACAATTGTAGAAGATACTTTTTCAACTTTTAATTCATTGGCAATTGCACCTAAGATAAATGATTTGCCTGTACCAAAAGGACCGTGTATATATAAACCTTTAACTTGGGGTGCTTTTTCTACTATTTTTTCACAAATATCCGTTGCTGCCATTGTGACATCTATGCGATCTCTCTTATCCATATAAATATCGCTTAACTTGGCATTTAATGTATCTCTTTGCATATGATGTGACGCAATTAAATGTGCATCGAATTTTTCCTCATCATGTTTAATTTTACATGGGCAAGGCAAGTAACGAATCTTAATGTGTTGATTTTCTACATATAATTCAGGTACGTGACCTTTAACAAAATTAGGGCAATCTTTAAAAGCATGACCATCATAATGTTTTTCTTGATCCTTATATTCTTGTAAAATATTCAAATCTTCATCAATCATCGCATTCGTCACTTCAGATTGATGAGATTCTAGAAATATCTTAACATCAGGATCATTGATAACATCTTTTTTTATCTTTTCAATGCGCTTACTTAAATCTTTAGAATCACCCATAATATGATTGAAAGACTTCATATATTACTCCTCCTTTCGCTTGCTATTTAATCGTTTCAACAGTGCTTCACGGTCTCGTTTTAATGCTTCATCCTCATCTGGAATAGTATGATTTTCTAAACTTTGGTTTTTCGTGTCTTTACTATCCCTTTCTTCTAGCCATTTAGGCGTCATTTCTCTAGAAACGAGTTGCTTAGGTTTATAACTACCATTTTTAGTTTGATTTGATTGATTGGATGTAGGTTGATTTACCTTTTTAGCATATTGATATGCTTCCTCTGCTGTTTTGATGCCTTTTTTTTTCCAATTTGATGCAATCTCAAAGATATAAGTTTTAGGAAGCTTCATATCTTCTTTTAACATTACAAATTGTAAAAGTATGTTAATTACACCAAAAGGTAGTTGTTCTCTTTCTATCAATTCTTCGACCATATATTTTTGTTGAGTCGTCGGTTCAGATTCTGACCACGAAGCAAGCATATCAATAGGACTGGTTTCATCTAATTGCTTTAACCAATGATTTGAATCACCTTTTGTATGATTTTTATTTTCCGTGTTGTCATCATTGATATAATTTGATTTTTTAGCATTTAATTTAGGAAGCTGCTGCTCATGCTCTATAAGATAATATGTTCTAGCGTGTTTACGCATCTCTTCAAAAGAAAGTTCTTGTGCACTAGTAATTGATTTTAAAATAATGCGTTTCATTGCTTCTGGTGTCAAACCATATAAAGTAGCAATTTGTGTGATTAGCGCTTTAGCTTCACCATCAATTATTTTAGTACTAATAAAATGATTTTGTAATAAATCATAAAGTACTTCAAAATCAAAATTCACGTTAGATAAATCAATGCCACTATAAGTTTCTTCACCTTCAATCATCTGTTCATCCTCAGTGAGTGCTTGGTTAGGAACTTTAAACACATCAGTAAATGTGCGTGTAACATCTTGGTACTGATTTAAATCAATAGACATTTGATCCTCAAAATGTGATTTTAATTGTAAGTAACGTTGCTTGCTTACTTGGCTATATAAATATACGGATAGCATAGGATCATTAAAAAATTGTTGTGCTGATGGTGGTTGTATGAGTTTGTATACAAAAGAAGAGTGTTGCTTAGAATGATGAGCAAAAGATTTTAATAAACCAATGCCTTCTAATAAATCCATTTCTTTCCTGAATTCAAGTAGATTTATTTTCAATTCATTCATAATAATATAATGAGTCAAGACAACATCTTGCTTAAATTCTACAAATTGATTCAAATAATGATACAAACCGATCGCATTTGATCCAATCATTGGCGTAAATAATCTATTTAGAATTTCTAAATGCTTATGGTTTAAATAAAAATGACGTAACACGTGAAAGTCATCTTGTGGTCTTAAACCATAATCATAGGATTGTAATCCCATTTAAGAATCACTCCGTTTGTTTTCTGCTAAAATCCCTTGCATTGATTGTAATAATTGATCAACATCTTTAAATTCCTTATAAACAGATGCAAAACGCACATAAGAAACTTGATCTACATGCATTAATAAGTTCATGACGTGTTCCCCAATTTCTCTTGAAGATATTTCAGCACGTCCTTCATCTCTTAGTTTCCACTCCACATTATTAGTAATATCTTCTAATTGTTGATAACGCACAGGTCTTTTTTCACAAGAGCGCACCAAGCCATTAAGTATTTTTTCACGCAAAAATTGCTCACGTGTACCATCTTTTTTTACAACGATTAACGGTCTTTTTTCAATATGTTCAAACGTAGTAAACCTTGTGCCGCATTGTTCACATTCTCTTCTACGTCTAATCGCATTTACTTCATCAGCATGTCGTGAATCTACAACGCGAGAGTGCGTTGAACTACATTTCGGGCATTTCATCGAATTACCACCCTCTCAATTTGATTACCATTCATTATACTATAAATCATTAAGTCACAAAAGAATGGGATTACACAATAATTTCATTTATCTATTTAGATTCACTGGTTCTTCATATTTAAAGTTAAAACCTCTCGTTAAAGTGAAAATATTATTTCACTTTAACGAGAGGTTTAGATATAAGATAACAATAAATTATTTTTCTTGATTAAGCAATTACAAAGCAATAACCATGTAAAACACTAACAATAATTGCACAATTAATTAACAACAGTTGATACATTACTTTTTAGTAATTGACCAATTTCTTCAGCGACATCAACAACTCTATTTGAATAACCCCATTCGTTATCATACCAAGCTATCACTTTCACTTTATTATCACCCATAATCATTGTACTTTGCGTATCGATAATGGCTGAATGAGGATTTGTGTTAAAATCCATAGATACAAGTGGCGCATCTTCAGTAGCAATCACATCTTCTAACGTATTATTTCTGAAAGCATCATTAACTTGTTCTACTGTCACATTAGTATCTAAATCAACTACTAAATCTACTAATGATACATTTTTAGTTGGCACTCTTAAAGCCATACCGTGAAGTTTTCCTTCTAGTTCAGGTAAAACTTCTTTTAATGCTTTAGCAGCACCTGTCGAAGTAGGAATAATACTTTCATTGCATGAACGTGCACGTCTTAAATCTTTATGTGGATTATCAATATTATTTTGATCATTAGTAATTGCATGTACTGTTGTCATTAAACCATTTTGAATACCAAATTGGTCATTAAGCACTTTAGCTACAGGTCCAATACAATTCGTTGTACAAGAAGCATTACTAAAGATATCATATTTTTCAATGTCCAATTGATCATTATTCACACCTTTAACAATCATTTGAACATCTCCACCTTTTGATGGTCCTGTTAACAATACTTTTTTAGCTCCAGCAGTAATATGAGCCACTGCTTTATCTCCATGATTAAATTTACCAGTAGCTTCAATTACAATATCTACATCTAGTTCAGCCCACGGTAAATTTTCTGGATTTCTGTCAGCTACAAGTTTAATTTCTTGTTCATCGACTTTTATACCATTCTCAATAGGTTCTACTTTTAAATCGTAGTTACCATGTGTTGTATCATAATTGATTAGGTGAGCAATTGTTTCCGGTGGATAGCTGGCATTAATCGCGACTACATTCATATTCTCATTTTTAAGCGCTATTCTTAATACCATTCTACCTATCCTACCCATTCCATTAATTGCAATATTTGTCGTCATTCGAAGCACCCCTCGTTTTAGTGTTATACTTTATGGAATTAGTATAACATAAATCGATAAATGAGAAAGCGTTTTCTTGAATAAAAATTTAAAAATCTTAAAACAGTTAAAATTATTGTTTTCTAAATGATTAATTTTTTATAAAATCATCATTTATTTCTTTGATATTTCAAACCTGTGATTTTTTGTGCATGCTTGCCTGATGATATGGTTCAATCCTGTAGTCTCTTATTCTTATTATTCCTCCATAATCTCCACGTTACAAAATCGCTATAAATGTATAAAAAAATCCCTCCAAAGTTTTCATTTATTAAATGTCCACTTTGAAGGAATTAAGTGCGTATGTTTTATTACACACATTTTATATTTCTTGCGAATGACCTGTTTCACTTTCAATGTAACCTTCATCTGTCAATAATTGTTCTAAATTTTGTTTTAAATCTAATTTAGAATCTCGATTATCGATGACATGATCTGCCATTCTGCGTTTTTTGTCTATGGATATTTGACTATAAACACGTGCCTTTGCATCTTCCATCGAAATATCATTGCGTTGCATTAATCTATCTATTTGGATACTTTCTGAAGTATAAACAAGCCATACTTCATCTACTGTATCTTGCAATTCATTTTCATAAAGTAACGGAATGTCCATAATTACATTATAGCCTTCTTTTAAAAACGCTTCTTTTTCTTGTTCCATAATGTTTCTAACAATTGGATGGACGATTTCATTTAATTCTAATCTTTTTTCGGGATAGTTGAAGACGATATCTCCTACATATCCACGGTCCATATTACCCTCTTCATCAATTGCTTCATCTCCAAATGTTGCACGAACTTGCTCAAGTCCTTCAGAACCTTTTTCAACAGCTTTACGTGATGCAATATCTGCATCTACAATTTTAAAACCATGTGCTGTTAACAATTCTGAAACAGTTGATTTTCCTGATGCGATACCACCAGTTAATCCAATAACTTTAGGCATAATTTCACTCTTCCTTCATTTTTGACAAACAGGACAGAAATGACTATTGCGTGTTGCAATAATTTGTGTCTCAATATCATTTCCGCACACTTTACATGTCTTTTGTTTATATACATTTAAGTATTGTTGCATTGTACCAGTACTTCCATCCGCATGACGATAATCTGAAATACTAGTACCACCATATTTTATACCCGCTTCTAACACTTCTCGAACATAATAAAATAACATTTCTTTTTCTTGATGATTTAACTCCTTAGATATACGTGCTGGGTGAATGCCAGCTCTAAACAATGCTTCGCAAGCATAGATGTTACCACAACCTGAAATCACTCTATGGTCTAGTATCATTTGTTTGATTGGTTTGTTTTGATACAATTTTTTATCAAACCAAGACATATAATGTGATAATGCCTCTTTCTCAAAAGGTTCTGGTGCGATTTCTAAAAATGATGGATATCCATCAAATGAAGCAACATTTCTAATCTCTCCAAATCTGCGAATATCTGAATAAACTAATAGTTTGTCATTATCTAATTTAAAAATTACATGCCAATGTTTACGATAATTTGGTGCACTAATGTCATCTAAATCATCCACAACAAAAAAACCACCAGCCATACCTAAATGACTAATAAGAATTCTTTGTGTTGAATTATTTTGAATATAAAAGACAATATACTTACTACGTCTTTCAATATTATTAATCGTGTAGCCCTTAGTAAAATTTTGGAATGTATCTAATGATAGACCTTTAATAATCGTTTCTTTTTGACTGTTTTTTCCTTCTATCACTTTATCAGAGAAAATAACATCCTCAATTTTTTGCCCTTGTACAAAAGTTCTTATTCCTCTTGTAACATGTTCAACTTCAGGTAGTTCAGGCACTATATTCCCTTCTTTCTATTTCGCGTCATACCATGTTTGTCCATAACTAGATTCAACTTTCAATGGAACATCTAACTTCAATGCATTATCCATTATTTTTTCAATGAATTTTTCAAAGTCATCTACTTCTTCTTTTGGTAATTCAAATATCAACTCATCGTGAACTTGTAATAATAGCTGAGCATGAAAATCTGTATATTTAACCTCGTTAGCAAAATGTACCATCGCAAGTTTGATAATATCTGCTGCGCTGCCTTGTATAGGTGTGTTCATCGCTGTTCTTTCAGCAAAACCTCTTAAATTAAAGTTTCTACTCGTGATATCTGGAATATAGCGTCTTCTGTGAAGCAGTGTTTCTACATAGCCTTGTGCTTTACAGTCTTTAACTATATCTTCCATATATTGTTTGACGCCAGGGAAACTATCTAGATAATCATCTATAAATTGTTTAGCTTGTTTTCTAGTTATACCTAAACTTTGGCTTAAACCATAGTCACTTATACCATATACGATACCAAAATTCACGGCTTTTGCTTGTCTACGCATTAAACTATCTACATTTTCAGGATCTACATCAAACACTTTTACTGCTGTGGCCGTGTGGATATCTTCATCATTGATGAACGCTTGTTTCAAACTTTCATCTTGTGTTATATGTGCCAATACTCTTAATTCAATTTGTGAATAATCGGCTGAAAATATAACGTTATTTTCATCACTTGATTTAAATGCTTTCCTAATTTTTCTACCTTCTTCTAAACGTACTGGTATATTTTGAAGATTTGGATCAATTGATGATAAACGCCCTGTTTGAGCCAATGTTTGATTAAAACGAGTATGAATACGATTATCTTCAGCAATCACTTTTTGTAACCCTTCAACATACGTCGATTGTAATTTCGCTAATTGTCTATATTCTAAAATATACGCTATGATTGGATGTTCCCCTTGCAACTGTTCTAACACGTCAACTGCAGTAGAGTATCCTGTTTTAGTCTTTTTAATCACAGGTAATTTTAATGTTTCAAATAATACGACACCTAATTGTTTTGGTGAGTTAATATTGAACTTTTCACCAGCAGCGTCATAGATGTTATCTATTAAGACATCTAATTTACTTTGAATTTCTGATTCCATTTGCTGCAATTCACTGATTTCTGTGTAAATTCCAGTTTCTTCCATTTCACTTAATATCTGTGCTAATGGTAATTCTAAATCATACAATAAATCGGTTTGATTATATTCATCCAATTGTTGTTGAATCTTTGGTTTAACTTGACTAATAGCATTGATAATAGACCCCACATAAGGATTTAATACGTCATCTTCAGGGACGTGTTTTTTCTTGCCTTTTCCATATATCGCTACACTTGATTGGACATAATGTTGACCATAGTTTGCTACCACAGAATTCACGTCATCAATTGTGCGTGAAGGATCAATAATGTAACTTGCTAACATCACATCAAACACAATATGTTTAATACTAATACCAAGTCGATGTGCAACAATATAAGATTTTTTGGCATCATAAACAATCTTTTCAGTTTTATCGTCTTCAAGCCAAGCAACTAATGATTGATTCTGAGTTAATTGTTCTGCATTAACTACAACATAATGTTGACCATCAAACAAACCAAATTTCAAAATATTATCCTTTAAGTAGTTGGCACCATCCAATTCAAAATGGATGGTAGCTGCTTCTAATGAGTTGAAATCAACGTTTGTAAAATCGTCTTCTATTTCAATATCCATGTCTTGCACTTCAGTTACATTATTTGAAGCATCCATCTGATCTAAGAGTTGATTGAATTCTAACTTTTTAAATAGTTCAATTTTATCCTCAGTATCTGAATGATCCGGTAATTTTGTATCCTCTAATGATACATCAATCGGGCTATCACAATTGATTGTTGCTAATGTTTTACTCATTAAAGCATCATCTTTACTATTTTCAAGTTTTTCTTTCAGTTTTTTTCCTGATACTTCATCTAGGTGTTCGTATACATTTTCAACAGTTGAAAATTGCTTTAATAGCTTAATTGCTGTTTTTTCACCGACACCAGCTACTCCAGGTATATTATCTGAAGTGTCGCCCATTAAACCTTTCATGTCGATAATTTGTTTCGGTGTTAGACCATTATACTTTTCAGCTATAAACGTCGGTGTATAATGATCGACGTCTGTCACACCTTTTTTAGTATAATAAATTGTTACATCATCAGTTGCTAACTGTGTTAAATCACGATCTCCTGTAATGATTATTGTTTGGAAGTTTTCTTGATTAGCTTGTTTACTTAATGTACCTATTATATCATCTGCTTCATAGTTTTCTAATTCATAACGTTTAATACGATATGCATCCAATAGCTGTCTCACGTATGGAAATTGCTCACTAAGCTCTGGAGGAGTGGATTGGCGTCCACCTTTATATTCACTATATTGCGCATGTCTAAATGTTGTTTTCCCAGCATCAAAAGCAACTAAAAAATGTGTGGGCTGTTCTTCTTTAATTATCTTTTCCAACAACATTGCAAAACCATAAACGGCGTTCGTATGAATACCAGCTTTATTTTGTAATAATGGTAACGCATAAAAAGCTCTAAAGCTCAAACTGTTTCCATCAATTAAAATTAATTTATTCAATATTTTAACCTCCAACACATATTTACTTTTCATTTTATCATAAATTATAGGACAATCCGTATTCATTCGATGACGTCGATTCAAATTGATTAAACATCTATTTTTATCGCACTTTACATTAACAAAACAAAACAATCGATTTAACCTTGACCACTTATGGTTAAATCGATTGCAAATTTTATTTTATTCAAAAAATGTGACTCTAAAAGTAGAACCTTTTTCCGGTTCACTAAACACGTTAATTCTACCTTGATGCGCTTCCATAATATGTTTTGTAATAGATAAACCTAGTCCAGTACCTCCAGAATCTCTACTACGTGCTTTATCTACACGATAAAAGCGTTCAAATATATGTTTTTGATCCTGCTGGCTAATGCCAATACCAAAGTCTTGAACTTCAAGCATGCGCTTATTACCTTCTTTAAAAACACGCACGATGACCTGTCCAGATACTTTAGAATAACTTATCGCATTCGAAAGTAGGTTAAGTGCTACTTGCGAAACTTTATCTTTATTCGCTTCAATAATAATATCTGGTTCAATTTCATTAACGATGGTAATATTTTTATTTTCTGCGATATTTTGCATATGCCTCAATGTTGATTCAGCAATTTCAGACAAACTTGTTGGCTCTGTTTCCAATTGTGTTTGTTGTTCAACATGAGACAAATCTAACAAGTCATATACTAATGTTTCAATACGATTAGATTCTTTAGAAATAATTTTTAAAAAGTCATTTAATGTTTGTTCGTCATCTTTTGCACCGTCCAACAGTGTTTCGGCAAAACCTTTTATAGATGTGATTGGCGTTTTCAATTCATGAGATACATTAGCCACAAATTCCCGTCTTAAATTTTCCAACTTTTTCAAATTCGTAATATCATGCAGTACAACAACCATACCGTAAAGATTTTTCTTGTTTTTAGATAAAATTGGAATACATGCTGTGTCAAAATATTTTTGATGGACCTGGTCAATCGTCAACTCGATTTGATCATATGTTGATTTTTCAACTTTAAATGCTGCAGCGATTAACTTTTGTATCTCTGGATCTATAAAATCAATATAACTTTTATGTTCTACAACATTGTCTGGACTAAACACATCATAATATGATTTATTTGCAATAACAATTTCGCCATATTTATCAATCATTAAAATTGAACTAGGTATATTTTCTATCGTTGTTTTCAAGCGATTAGATTGCAACTTTTGTTTATGATTTAAGCGTTGTAATCTTCTGGCTAACTCATTAGTGGTCACGAAAAGCTCCCTTGTTTCTTTTACATTACTTTCTGGAACTCTTACATGATAATAACCTTCAGCTAAAAGATTGGTAGCATATGTCACTTCATTAATGGGCCTAATGTAAGTTCTATTAATACTTCTGACAACAAAGAAAATAATAACCAAAACAAATAATCCAATTAAGCCAACATATTTCCATATACCTATTTGTAATTCTAGGATTTGATTATTAATACCACTGATAATCACATCTTTATCTCTTATTGATGTTTTAAAAGTGTATCTTCGATCATCCCCGAATTTATCATAAATTATTTTAGAAGGATTCGCTTCATTATTAATATCGTCGTTAAATTGGGTTCTTTCTTTTGTGGAAAACACTTCATCGTTATCTTTCGTGAGTATAAATGTAAAATTTTCATTTTTTGCAATATCTTTAATTTCATCTGATTTATCATGATTATATAAACTAACTAAATGTTGTGCTTGATGCTCTAAGTCACCTTGTTGGCTCGAAATGACAGTATTATAAATGACATGTGTGATTATTGCACCTAATGCAACAAAACTAATGATAACGATGGTACATAATAAAAATAAGAGTCTTTGGTGAAACTTTAACATTAGACTTTAGGTCTTTCCAATTTATAACCTAAACCTCTCACTGTTTTTATCAATTTAGGTTGTTTCGGATTCTCTTCTAATTTATCTCTTAAATGACTTATATGTACATCCACAATTCTTGAATCTCCTGCAAACTCATAATTCCAAACAGAATTTAACATATGTTCTCGCGTGATTACTCTGCCTTGTCTTTCAATAAGGTAAAGTAACAGTTCAAACTCTTTAGGCGTGAGTTCTAATAATTCATCTTCGCGATAAACTTCAAAATATTCAGGTCTAATTCTTATAGAACCAATTAAAATATCATCTTCATCATTTTCAACTGGTACTGCTTCATTAATCATTGCAGAGCGTCTTAAAATAGCTTTAACTCTTGCAACAACCTCTCTTGGTGAAAACGGTTTAGTCATATAGTCGTCTGCACCAAGCTCTAAACCTAACACACGATCAAACTCATCATCTTTAGCAGTTAACATCAAAATTGGTACTAAATTTTTATCAGATCGAATCGTTTTACAAACTTCGATACCATCTTTTTTAGGAAGCATAACATCTAATACAACCAATTCCGGATTTACAGTATTCACTTTTTCTAATGCTTCTTCACCATCATAGGCAACATCCACTATGTATCCAGCTTGCTCTAAATTATATTTTAACAAGGTTACAATTGATTGCTCATCATCTACTACAAGTACTTTTTGTGACATAGTATACCTCCAATTTTGTGATTACAAATTAATTATAACGTAAATTTTAATAAAAATAACATACTTAAAAGTTTTTTTACATAAACTTAATAAATAGAAAATAATTAGTTATTTGTAAAGAATGAACAAAGAATTTGTATCATCTTCTTAAACAATTCTTCAATGAATCTATATACCGTGTTTCAAATAAATAATATTGTTTATGTTAATATTAACTTAACATTAACTTCATATTCAAACTAGTAATTGTTTCTTTTTAACCAAATTAAGGCCAAGTTTTGTTGGTTAGTAACGTACCTTCAAGCAAAATAATAAAAAGAGCGAGATAGAAATCATTTTAAAAGTGATTTCTTATTCTCGCTCTTAAGAAAATTATGCATCTTCATTTGAAAAATACGTCGTTATTTGTTGTTAATTTATTTAATATTTTTGATTAATTCATCAGCGAATTCAGAAGTAGATACTTCCTTTGCACCGTCCATTAAACGAGCAAAATCATAAGTAACAACTTTTGAAGCGATTGTTTTTTCAATAGACTCAGTAATCTTATCAGCGGCTTCTTGCCAACCTAAGTGCTCAAGCATTAATGAAGCACTTAAAATTTCAGAAGATGGGTTTACTTTATTTAAACCCGCATATTTTGGAGCAGTACCGTGCGTTGCTTCAAATATCGCATGTCCAGTTTCATAGTTAATATTTGCTCCTGGTGCAATTCCAATACCGCCAACTTGTGCTGCCAAGGCATCTGACACATAGTCACCATTAAGATTCATCGTAGCAACAACATCGTGATCTGCAGGACGTGTCAAGATTTGTTGTAAGAAAATATCTGCAATAGAATCTTTAATAATAATTTTACCGTCTTTTTCAGCTTGTTCTTGAATTTCATTTGCTTTTTCTTTACCGTCTTTTTCAACAATTTCATCATATTGTTGCCAAGTAAATACTTTATCGCCAAATTCATTATGTGCTAAATCATAACCCCATTGCTTGAAAGCACCCTCTGTAAATTTCATGATATTACCTTTATGAACTAAAGTTACAGATTTACGATTATTATCTAGAGCATATTGAATTGCTGCGCGTACTAAACGCTCTGTACCTTCTTTAGAAACTGGTTTTACACCAATTCCTGATGTTTCTGGGAATCTGATGTTTTTAGCGCCCATTTCATCTTGTAAGAAGTCAATTAATTTTTTAACTTCTGGAGTGCCTTCTTTAAATTCAATACCAGCATAGATATCTTCTGTGTTTTCACGGAAAATAACCATGTCAGTATCTTCCGGACGTTTAACTGGTGAAGGAACGCCTTGGAACCAACGTACTGGTCTTAAACAAGTAAACAAATCAAGTTCTTGACGTAATGCGACATTTAATGAACGAATGCCACCACCGATTGGTGTAGTAAGTGGTCCTTTAATTGCGATTAAATATTCATTAATAGTATCTAAAGTTTCTTGTGGTAACCATTCACCTGTTTCATCATAAGCTTTTTGACCGGCAAGTACTTCTTTCCATTCAATTTTCTTTTCACCATTATAAGCTTGTTCTACAGCTGCGTCGATGACTCTGCTAGCAGCTGACCAAATATCTGGGCCGATACCGTCTCCAATAATATAAGGAATGATAGGATTATTTGGTACAGTTAACCCTTCTGCTGATTTTACTACTTTTTCTCCTGCCATGTAAAAATACCTCCGTCATTTGTATTATTTTTTAGAATGCTAATTCTTAATTATCTTTCTTCTATTGGTTCATATGTTCTATTAGTTTCACCAATATATTGCGCTCTTGGTCGCATAATTCTATTGTCTCTGTATTGTTCAAGAATATGTGCAATCCAACCTGAAGTTCTGCTAACTGCAAAAATTGGTGTGAATAAATCATGTTCAATATTCATACTGTGATATACAGTTGCACTATAGAAGTCCACATTGGCGATAAGGCCTTTTTCTTCTTTCATTTTATCAGCTATTTTTACAGATATATCAAATAACTGACTTTGACCTGTTTCTGATGTAATTTTTCTACTCATCTCTTTCAAGAATTTCGCTCTTGGATCACCATTTTTATATACACGGTGACCGAAGCCCATTATTTTTTCTTTATTTTTAATTTTATTATCAATGTATTCGTCTACGTCATCAATTGACTTAACTTCTGATAGCATGCTCATCACACGTTCATTTGCCCCACCGTGTAATGGACCTTTTAAAGATCCGACAGCTGCTACAATACCTGAATACATATCTGATAATGAAGACACTGCACATCTAGCAGTAAAGGTAGATGCATTCAACTCGTGATCTGCATGTAGTACCAATGCTTTATTAAATGCTTCAACTTCAATATCTGTTGGCAATTCACCACGTAACATATATAAGAAGTTCCCGGCATAATTTAAATCACTATTAGGTTTGACAGGTTCTTTACCTTCTCTAACTCTAGCATATGCTGTAACAAGTGAGGCGATTTTAGCTTGGATACGCATTGCACGTTCCATTGTTTGATCTTCACTTTCATCCTCAGCATGTTCATCGAAGTGAGCAACATAAGACACTGATGTTCTTAGCGCTGTCATTGGATGTACATTACTAGTAGCATATTCTTTAAAATGATTATACACTCTAGGATTTAATGTCATATACTTAAAGAGTTTTTCTTTAAATGTTTGTAGTTCTTCTTTATTAGGTAATCTGTAATGCCATAATAAAAAGACAACTTCTTCAAATTCAGCATTTTCGGCTAAATCATCAATTTCATAGCCAGCATATGTAAGTTGACTATCAATGATTGAGCTCACTTTTGTTTCTGCTGCAATTACCCCTTCTAAACCTTTTTGTAACTCTGCCATATATATATTCCCCTTTTCTATTTCATAATGAAACGGCTTTCATAAACTATTATAGCCAATATTTACGTTTTTGTGAATATTTCCGTTTAAAGTCCTGAATAATCATTAAGAAACGATAATTTGTTTATATGCCCATAAACACGCCATAATTAATGAACGTTGTTATATCATCATTCTAATATGTAATTACCCTTTCTTCAATTTATCAAAGTTTTTAATTGGTTATCATGATTAATAACAAATTATTAATATAATATTACACTGACTTTTTTGAGATACAACTATAAAAAAGTATTGTTTTATTTTAGATTGCGTATCATAATAATAAATAACTTAATAAAGGAGTTAAAACTTATGGCAAAACAACAGCTACAAAGAGAACTCAGCAATAGACATATACAGTTAATTGCAATTGGGGGCGCAATCGGTACAGGGCTTTTCTTAGGTGCTGGTCAAACCATAGCATTAACAGGTCCTTCTATTTTACTGACATATATTATTATAGGATTTATGTTATTTATGTTTATGCGTGGCTTAGGAGAAATTCTTGTAACAAATACAAATTTTAAATCCTTTGCTGATGTGACAAATCAATATATAGGTTCATTTGCAGGGTTTGTTACCGGATGGACGTATTGGTTGTGCTGGATTATTACAGGTATGGCCGAGGTAACAGCAGTTGCAAAATATGTTAGTTTCTGGTTTCCACATATACCTAATTGGATAAGTGCGCTATTTTGTGTATTAATTTTAATGTCATTAAATTTACTGAGTGCTAAACTTTTCGGTGAACTAGAGTTCTGGTTCTCAATCATTAAAGTAGTTACAATCTTGGCACTTATCGTCGTTGGTGTGGTAATGATTATCATGGCATACGACACACAATTTGGACATACATCATTAAGCAATTTATATCAACATGGTATTTTTCCTAAAGGAATTAGTGGATTTTTAATGTCATTCCAAATGGCACTCTTTTCTTTTGTAGGAATTGAATTAATCGGAGTAACGGCTGGCGAAACAAAAGATCCAACTAAAACAATTCCAAAAGCAATCAATAGTGTTCCGATTAGAATTTTAATCTTTTATGTCGGCGCATTGACTGTAATTATGTCCATCATCCCTTGGAACAATATTAATCCTGAAGAAAGTCCCTTTGTTAGATTATTTGCTTTAATCGGTATTCCATTTGCAGCAGGAATCATTAACTTTGTAGTATTAACAGCTGCTGCTTCTTCTTGTAATAGCGGTATATTTTCAAACAGTCGTATGTTATTTGGACTTTCAAATCAAAAGCAAGCACCGCCAATTTTTGAAAAAACAAACAAAAATGGAGTGCCTCATATAGCTATCTTAGTATCATGTGCGTTATTATTAATTTCAGCATTATTAAATTACATTATTCCAAATGCAACTTTAGTATTCACATATATTACAACCGTTTCTACAGTGTTGTTTTTAGTCGTTTGGGCCCTAATCATAGTTGCTTATATTAATTATCATCGTCAAAATCCAGAAATGCACAAAAATGCCACATATAAATTATTTGGTGGTAAATATATGGGATATATTATTTTGGCTTTCTTCTTTTTAGTATTTTGCTTACTTTTTGTAAATGTCGAAACGAGAAGAGCAGTCTATTTAACACCTATTTGGTTTATCATCTTGAGCCTTATGTATCTAAGATACAAAAAATTCTCAAGTTCAGATGTAAAATAACTGCATCATTCATCTTGCATAATGACTTTACTATTTCAATTAACTGATACAAACAACCCAAGACATAAAATAGTCTTGGGCTTTGCTTTATGGAAAAGGAATAGCTATAGAAAGAAGTAGATCGCACGGGCTCTTGGATTTTAAATCTGTAAAAAATAGATTGTGTAGATGCATATAGAATAATTTTCAACATCATTTAGGGAGGATATGAGAGCATCATGGTGATGTTTGAATGCATCGAATACATTTTTCAGGGATTGTTTAACGATTTCATTAACATGTCGGACATATCATTTGTGGGATACTGACCTAAAGTTTCCGTTGATAGTGTATAAATTGAATCATACAATAATTTTTATACATAAGTCGCCTCGTTAATTTAATAGTGATTATTAAAGTATACGTAAAGACCTTATTTTTTGAATAACAAAATATAAATCGGACGTTTTTTAAATAAAATAGACACATCCATCATATGTACTCATATTTAGTTATATCTTTTGGTTGATTAAAAATATGACTTTCTATTTGTTGTATCAATTAAATAATACGAAACTTTTTCTATTGTATTAAAACACATCTCTTATAGGGATTTTGCATCGTGCTGACGCC
>NZ_JAESMX010000015.1:45480-194291 GCF_017893405.1 Staphylococcus sp. GDH8C109P
AGCATGCACGATCAAAATCGTGATATTTTAAATATAAAGAGGACCAATCCATATTAAGGATTGGCCCTCTTATTTTGAGAAAAGGAATTTATATCCTAACCTCTTATATTATTTATATCGTCATTTATGATGCTTACATGAATTATGACTAATGGAAACGCCAATATGATTAAAGTACGTTTGCATATCCTTCGAATACTTTACCTTGATTTGCATCTACAGTAATCAAGATATCATTTTGTATCTCTTTAGTCGCATTTTCAACACCTACAATTGTTGGAATACCTTTTTCCAGACCTATAATTGCGCTTGGTGATGTAATACCACTTTCTTCAGCAATTAAGCCACTTGCTTGTTCAATATAAGGAACAAGCGTTTCATCTACAGAAGTTGTTACAATGACCGTTTCGCTTAAATCTTTACCTTCAAGTTCACTCGCATCATTAACCACTAAAGTATTTCCAACTACTGAGTTTCTACCGATACCTTGACCTTTAGCTAACTCATCACCTACTAAATGTAATTTCATCATATTCGTAGTTCCTTTTTCACCAGTAGGTACGCCTGCTGTAATAATAATTAAATCACCATTTTGAACTTTTTCAGTTTCTACCGCTGTAGCAACTGCTGTGTTTAGCATAGCATCTGTTGTTTTACGTCCCTCTTTAACAACAGGATGGATACCCCAAACTAATGCACATTGACGCGCAGTTTCAGCATGAGGTGTAACTGCAATAATATCTGATTTAGGGCGATATTTAGAAATTGTTCTAGCAGTTGACCCACTCTCAGTTGCTGCGACTATCGCTTTTACATTTAAATTTAAAGCAGTATGCGCTACTGAAACACCAATTGCATTAACTAATGAAGTTTGTACTAATTTAGTACGATCTGATAATAATCGTTTATAATCTTGTGCAGCTTCAGCTGAAATCGCAATATTACGCATTGTTTTAACTGCTTCTTCTGGGTATAATCCAGCAGCAGTTTCACCTGAAAGCATAACTGCGTCTGTACCGTCATAGATAGCATTCGCAACGTCACTTGCTTCAGCACGTGTCGCACGAGGATTACGTTGCATTGAATCTAACATTTGCGTCGCTGTGATAACTGGTTTACCTAATTTATTACATTGTCTGATTAAGTCTTTTTGCACCATTGGTACTGATTCAGGTGGTATTTCAACACCCATATCACCACGTGCAACCATTAAACCGTCTGAAACTTCAAGTATTTCTTTAATGTTATCTATACCTTCTTGATTTTCAATTTTAGGAATAATGCTAATGTTTGTATTTTTACCATCTTCAAGTAATCTACGAATATCTAATACATCACTTGGGCGACGAACAAAACTTGCAGCGATAAAGTCAATATTTTCACTTATACCAAATTTAATATCTTCAGCATCTTTATCAGTAATGCCAGGTAAACTTACTTTAACACCCGGTAAATTAACACCTTTTTTATTTTTTAACTCTCCAGTATTTAAAACATCACAAACAACTTCACCGTTAGCTTTGTCTATTTGTTTTACTTGTAATTCAATAAGACCATCATCTAATAAAATATATGATCCTTCTTGAACATCATTTATTAGATTATCGTAAGTTACTGAGAATTTTTCTGGTGTACCTTCAACTTCAGTCATACTTACGATGACTTCCGTACCTTTTTCAAGTTCAATCGCACCGTCTTTCATGTTATGAGTACGGATTTCAGGACCTTTAGTATCTAATAATATAGCGACTGTTTTGCCCAATCTATGAGATACTTCACGAATTCTATCAATTCTAGCTTTATGTTCTGCATGATCACCATGTGAGAAATTCAATCTCGCAACATTCATTCCAGCCTTAATTAATTTCTCTAGCATTTCTTCAGACTCTGATGCAGGTCCTATTGTACAAACAATTTTAGTTTTTCTCATTATTAATGCCTCCCAGTATTTTATATCGATAATTCATTTGCTAAAGCAAAAGTTTCAAAATCAAACTTGTGTTCATTTGATCTGAATATTTCTTCAAATGATGTGTCTGTTAATTCATTGTTGCGGATGCCAACACCAATTGCTGTTTTTCCTTCTAGCAATAAGTCTACAGCATGTCCACCTAATCGTGAAGCAAGTACTCTATCTGCGCCACTTGGACTACCACCACGTTGGATATGACCAAGTACAGATACGCGCGCATCGACGTTAATGTACTTTGTCAATTCTTTTGCGCAATCTTCTCCAGACATACAACCTTCTGCAACCATAACAATGGAGTGTTTTTTCCCACGTCTTATCCCATTGTCAATTTTCTCAGCTACATCTTTAATATCCGTTTCTACTTCTGGGACAATAATTGTTTCTGCCCCAACTGAAAGTCCAGCCCATAGAGCTAAGTCTCCACAATCACGACCCATAACTTCAATGATAAAAGTTCTTGCGTGACTTGAGGCCGTATCACGAATTTTATCAACACAATCTATAATGGTATTTAAAGCTGTATCAAATCCTATTGTAAAATCTGAACCGTTGATATCATTATCAATTGTACCTGGTACTCCTATTGTTTGAATTTCTTTACATTCTTCACTTATACGTTGAGCACCTCTATAGCTACCGTCTCCGCCGATAACTACGAGTCCTTCAATTCCTCTTTTACGTAAGTTATCTATTGCTTTTTTCCGAACTTCTGCTTCTTTAAATTCAGGACATCTTGCTGAATACAGAAAAGTTCCGCCACGTTGGATTGTATCACCAACAGAACCGAGCTCTAACTTCTCGATATCATCGTTTAATAACCCTTGATAGCCTTGGTAAACACCATAAACTTCAATATTATTATAAATCGCTTTTCTAACAACAGCTCTAATAGCCGCGTTCATGCCTGGTGAATCTCCACCGCTAGTCAACACTGCAATTTTTTTCATGACGACATACCTTTCTAACATGTATTTCTTATTCTAAAAATACCATAAAATCATAGAAGGTGCCATTAAAATAAGGCATAGTAACTCATGTAAACGTTTTTAATTAGAGTAAAAAAACATTTTACAATACGAAAGCGTTTCCTTTTATTTTATCTCATATTGTCAAAACACCTATACTTTATCATACCTTTAACTTCACTTTATTAAACAGATATCTCAATTTTCAATTTTTACATTGCTTTATTCAATAAAAATAAGAGCACTAATATGAAATCAAGTATTGAAAACCTGACTCCAACTTAATGCTCTTTGAAAACCTTAATCTATAAATGCCTCATAGCTACTATACGTACTAAAAAATTGTTTTGTTGATGTAAATTAAGTGCATTTTTAGTTATTCATTAAAAGATCCAATATTTCTAAATTTATCATATCGATCATCTATGATTTGTTGTTCATTAAGTGCATTTAATTCACTCAAATGATTTAAAAATGCTGTTTTAATACTTTGTGCTTGTGTTTCAATATCATGATGAGCACCACCAAGTGGCTCTTTTAAAACCTCATCGGCAATTTTCAACTCATATAAATCCTCTGCGGTAATCTTCATTGTTTCGGCAGCTATTTGTGCTAAATTACTATCTTTCCATAGTAATGCAGATGCACCTTCTGGTGAAATAACAGAATAAGTGCTGTTTTCAAGCATTAATAAACGATTTGAAATACCGAGGCCTAAAGCCCCGCCGCTTCCGCCTTCACCTATTACAATTGCAATAACTGGCACTTTAAGAGCTGCCATTTCAATGAGATTTTTAGCTATAGACTCACTTTGACCACGTTCTTCTGCTGCTTTTCCTGGGTAAGCACCTTTTGTATCAATAAAAGTGAAAATAGGTCGGTTGAATTTTTCAGCTTGTTTCATTAAACGCAATGCTTTTCTATACCCTTCAGGGTGTGCCATACCAAAGTTACGATAAATATTATCTTTGGTATCTTTTCCACGCTGCTGGCCAACTACTGTTACTGCTTGGCCATTTAAATATCCAATACCACCAATCATAGCTGGATCGTCTCGAAAATTACGATCACCGTGCAACTCAATAAAGGAGTCAAAAATATGCGGTATATAATCTAATGATGTAGGTCTTTCCTGTAAGCGCGCTAATTGTACGCGATCCCAAGGCTTTAAATTAGTATATACTTTTTGTGTTTCACGTTCTAAAGACGCCTCAAGCATATCAATTTCTTCCTGTAAGTCCACATCATTTTTTTCTTGTGATTCTTTCAACGATTCAATTTTATTTTTTATTTCAAAAAGCGGCTTTTCAAAGTCAAGCATTCGTTTTCACCTCTTGGTGCATTTTTAGAATATTAGAAAGTGTTACTTTCATTTCTTTTCTATGTACAACCTTATCTAGTTGTCCATGTTCTAATAAAAATTCAGCAGTTTGGAAGTCGTCAGGTAACTTTTCATTAATCGTTTGTTCGATTACACGTCTGCCAGCAAAACCAATGAGTGCTTTGGGTTCACTTAAATTAATATCACCAACTGAAGCAAAACTTGCCGATACGCCACCTGTTGTTGGGTTTGTAATATATGAAATATATAGCAATCCATGATCCATATGTCTTTTTAACGTAACACTTGTTTTACCCATCTGCATTAATGATATGATACCTTCTTGCATTCTAGCACCACCACTAGCAGAAAATAGGATGAATGGTAAACGGTGCTCAGTACAATGTTCAATAATTCTGCAAATCTTTTCACCAACAACTGATCCCATACTACCCATTCTAAATCGAGCATCCATCACAGCTACACCAAATTCAATGCCTTCTAAATGCGCTGTACCAGTAACAACAGCTTCATTTAATTCTGTTTTTTGTTGGTCTTTTTGAATTTTTTCTTCATAACTTGGAAAATCCAATGGATTCGCAGAGGTCATTCCTTTGTCAAATTCTGTGAATGTACCTTCATCAGAAATGGCTTCAATTCTTTTATACGCTGTTAAAGCGATGTGATGATCACAATTGAAACATACGTTTAAATTTTCAGCTAATTCTTTGGTATACATAATCTTTTTACATTTCGGGCATTTTGTCATAATTCCCGCTGGAACATCACTTTGTTTTGAATCGGAAACAGTCACGTACTTTTTCTTTTTACTACTTCTATTGAAAAAATCTTTAAACATTTTAAACCTCCACTTAACCATTACTGTCTTTCCAATATTATCAACTCAATATTTTGAGATCAGTATTCATGAATATTATTTATCTAAGTCTGTTAATTTCATTGTTTTATTATAAATTTCTTCTGGATCCATATCTGTTCTTGCTACTCCTGTTTCCATTGCAGCCTTTGCAACTTCTCTAGCAACAGAAGGTACAACACGTTTATCAAATGGACCTGGAATACAGTAATCTGGATTTAATTCTTCCGGTTTAATTAAGTCTGCAATTGCTTCTACTGCAGCTTGTTTCATCTCTTCATTAATGTGTGTAGCTTCTACATCTAATGCACCTCTGAATATACCAGGAAATGCAAGCACGTTATTGATTTGATTTGGATAATCAGAACGACCCGTTCCAATTACTTTAGCGCCTGCTTCTTTTGCTACATCAGGGTTGATTTCAGGGTTAGGATTCGCCATTGCAAATATAATTGGATCTTTAGCCATTGACTCAACCATTTCTTTTGTTAATAAATCAGCTACAGAAACACCAATAAATACGTCAGCATCTTTAATTACATCATTTAACGAACCTTCGACTCTGTCTCTGTTTGTCCATTTAGCTACAAATGATTTTGTATCATTCATTCCGTGGGAACGACCTTCATAAATTGCACCTTTTGAATCACACATAATCATATCTCTAACACCATATGAATACAGTAATTTAACAATCGCCATACCTGCTGCGCCAGCTCCGTTAAGTATCACTTTTATATCTGATAATTCTTTATCTATAATGCGTAGCGCATTTATCATACCTGCAACTGTAACAATTGCTGTCCCATGTTGGTCATCATGAAAAACAGGTATTTTTGTTTCTTTTTTCAAACGCTCTTCTATTTCAAAACAACGTGGAGCAGAAATATCTTCAAGATTAATGCCACCATAGTTAGGTTCTAATAATTTCACTGTATTAACGATTTCATCTGTATCCGTAGTATTTAGTGCAATCGGTACACCATCTATGCCTGAAAAACTTTTAAACAAAACTGCTTTTCCTTCCATTACTGGAATACTAGCTTCTGGGCCTATGTCACCCAGTCCAAGTACAGCTGTACCATCTGTAACAACTGCGACTGTGTTTGCTTTCATGGTATATTCAAATACTTTTCTAGGGTCTTCGTGTATTTCTTTACATGGCTCAGCTACACCAGGTGAATACGCTAAACTCAACTCTTCTTTATTGGTTACTTGAACTTTTGGTGTAACTTCTAATTTACCTTGATTTATTCTATGCATTTCTAGTGCGTCGTCTCTTAATGTCATGTAAACCTACCCCTTACATTCAATAATTTTAATCAGTCATATATATTTTTATTACAATCTAACATAAATTACAAATGTTATCGTTAGTATTAAATCGTAAGTACAAATGATATGTTAACTTTTGTAATAAAAACATATATTTCACATGAAGTATAGATGTCATCATTTAATATAAACTGATGGCAAGTTTCAACTTAACCATCAGTTTACTATATCATAGTTTATAGACTTGATAAAGTTAAATTATCCTTATATCCCACGGTGAAAACTTAGATATAAGCACTTCAATTTTCTCTTTTTCACGTGATATAAAACCTATTATTTTAAATTGATTTTGTTTTTCTTGAAAATATTTCACTGGGATATCGTCTGCAGTCTCTTGTGAATTTAACCACTGTTTTATTTCCGATAAACTTTCAATATTTCTAATGATTATTTGTTTCGCATTTGCTAATTTATTGTTCTCAAATGACGCAACATTTTCTATTTGATTAATAATAAGTTGCTTTTTATTATTTCTATTTTCAAATTTACCTTTCACGATAAGCGTATCTGTATTGTTTAAATATACCTCAAATTTTTTATATGCGTCTGGGAACACTACACCATCTAAATTGTTAAGACCGTCATTTAACGTAATAAATGCCATGTTTTGTCCATTTTTAGTACGAATACGTTTTAAATGGTCGATTTGAACAAAGATTGGTTGATTATCTCTGGCATTATTAAGTTTATAAATACCAAGATATTGTTTTTCTTCAAATGCTTTTTCTACAGGATGTGTAGATACATAAAACCCTAAATATTCTTTTTCATAATCACTTAACACTTGATCTGGCAGCTCTTCTTTTTCTTCATATGTAGTTTTAGGTGTCAACACATCAAAAATAAAACCATCTTGTTCAACATCGGAAACGTCATCTAATACTTGGTCAATAGACTGCAATAAAGTCGCCCTATTTTTACCAAATGTATCAAAAGCGCCGACTAATATTAATGCTTCAAGTAATTTCCTACTCTTTATCCTTTTAGGTATACGACGTGTGAAGTCAAAGAAATCTTTATATGCACCATTACTTTTTCTTTCATCAACAATGAGTTTAACACTTTGATAGCCTATGCCTTTAATCGCACCTAAAGATAGATAAATACCTTTATTACTTGCTTTGTAAAACCAATGACTTTCATTAATATTAGGTGCCAATATATTTAATTGCTGATGTTTCGCTTCATCGATCATTTGTGCGGTCTTTTTTTCGCTACCAATTGAATTACTTAATATATTGGCATAAAAATAATTAGCATAGTGTACTTTTAAATAACTCATAATATAAGCTATTTTGGAATAACTCACTGCATGTGCACGTGCAAAGCCATAGTCTGCAAATTTTAAAATCAAATCAAAAATCTGTTTGCTTAATCGTTCATCATATCCGTTACTTAAAGCACCTTCCACAAAATGTTGTCGTTCACTCTCTAATACTGCACGATTCTTTTTACTCATAGCACGTCTTAATATATCTGCTTCGCCATAACTAAAATTAGCAAACTTACTCGCGATTTGCATAATTTGTTCCTGATAAATAATTACGCCGTAAGTAGTTTTTAATATGGGTTCTAAATCTTTATGCAAATATTGTACTTTTTCGGGGAAGTGTCTTCTTGTAATATAGGTTGGAATTTCTTCCATAGGTCCTGGTCTATATAAAGAAGTTACTGCCACAATATCTTCAAATTGTTCTGGCTGTAACTTTTTCAATACATTTCGTATGCCATCAGATTCTAATTGGAATACGCCTGTTGTGTCACCCTGTGAGAGTAACTGAAATACTTTTGGATCATTAAAAGGAATGGCTTCAATATCTATATCAATATTCATATCTCTTTTTACTTGTTTAACGATTTGATGAATAATAGATAAGTTTCGTAAACCTAGAAAATCAATTTTCAAAAGACCAATACGTTCAGCTTCAGTCATGGTCCACTGTGTCAATAACCCCGTATCTCCTAAGGTTAATGGTGTATATTCATATAAAGGATGATCATTTATAATAATCCCTGCTGCATGTGTTGACGTATGTCGTGGCAATCCTTCTAATTTTTTACAAATTTCAAACCAGCGTTCATGCCGATGATTTCTATGCACAAATTGTTTAAATTCAGTTTTCTCATATGCTTCATCTAATGTAATACCTAACTTATGAGGGATTAAAGATGAAATCTCATTTAATGTAATTTCATCAAAACCCATAATTCGACCTACATCTCTTGAAACTGCCCTCGCTAATAAATGACCAAACGTCACAATGCCAGCAACGTGGTTATCTCCATATTTTTCTTGTACGTAGCTAATCACTTTTTCTCTATGCGTATCTTCAAAATCGATATCAATATCTGGCATAGTAACACGTTCAGGATTTAAAAAACGCTCAAATAACAAGTTGTATTTAATGGGATCAATTGTCGTAATATTTAATAGATAACTGACTAAGGAGCCAGCAGATGAACCACGACCCGGACCGACTAAGACATCATGCGTTTTAGCATAATGGATTAAATCACTAACAATTAAAAAATAATCTTCAAAACCCATGCGTGTGATAATCTCATATTCATGATTAAGCCTGTTATCGTATTTTTGTAATGATGCTTTGGGTAAATTTAGTTGTTTCAAATTTTGTTGGAGAACTTGATAAAGGTAATCTTTAGACAATTGGTTATTCGGTGTCTTGAATTTAGGTAATAACGATTGATGATATTGTAGTTCAGCATTACAAATGGACGCGACGTAATTTGTATTTTGCCAAATTTGCTCGCTTAAATTAAACGCATCCAAATCGGTCTGACTATACATATGTGCATTATAATTATGAACTTCTTTAACCAAATCTAATTTCTCATTATTTTTGATAGCAGCTAAAGCCGTTAAAGTATCCGCATCATCTTCATTTAGATAATTTGTATTTTGCGCCCAGACAACAGGAAAATCTAAACGTTGTTGGCTATTGTGATTTACAAATATATCATCTTTATCAGTGAAATTTTGTAATATACTTTGGTGTGCTTCCGTAACATTTTTAAATATGATAACCAAATGATCAATATATTTATTTAGCCACTCTATTGGCGTTTCAGTCTTCTCTTTCATTTTTATTGCAGAAGATAATTTAAATAAATCTTTTAGACCTTGATTATTTTTTGCAAGTACTATAGTTTCAACTGATGACAAACCATCTGTAAGATAAATCGTCATGCCGAATATAGGATGGATATTTGCTGCAATACACGCGTCATAAAATTGAGGATAACCATATAAAACGTTTGTATCTGTAATTGCTAACGATGTATAACCTTCTTTCGCTGCTTTCGCAATGACATCTTTAATTTTAATACTTGAATTCAATAAGTCATACGATGTATGAACGTTTAAATGCGCAACCATCAGCAAATACCTCCTTAATCTTACAATTTATTATTTAATGCTTGTGCTAATTCTTCAAATTGGTGCCAATCTGTAACTGAAACACCAGATGCATTCGGATGACCGCCACCACCAAATGTATTAGCAATATCATTAATGACAATACCTTTGGAACGAATGCGACATCTAATTTCGGAACCTTCATCTACCGCAAACACCCATATTTTCAATCCTTGAATATCAGCAATCGCATTGACAAAAAGCGAAGCTTCATTCGCTACAATATCAAATTGCTCAAGTACATCTTGGGTGATTTTCACTTTACAGAAACCTTTTTCATTTAAATCAAAATTCTGTAAAACATAGCCTTGAAAAGGTAATAGTTTTGGATCTTTTTCCCCTAATTTATTCAATTCTTGTTGATGGTTAAATGAGTATTTTAATAATTGGCTTGCGACTGCCATAGTATGTGGTGTTGTATTATTGAATAAAAACCGTCCAGTATCGCCTACAATACCTAAATATAATACTCTTGCTACGGAATCATCAATTAGTGATAGATCGTTAAAATGACTTATAAAATCAAAAATAATTTCACTCGTTGATGATGCTTGGTCATTCACATAGTTAATATCTCCGTATTGGTCAACTGCTGGATGATGATCTATTTTAACAAGACGCTTGCCAGCATTGACTCTATGATCACTGATTCTAGGTGAATTAGCAGTATCACATACGATAACCAATGCTTCGTTATATTGGTCATCACTAATATCATCAAAAGTGCCGATAAAATCAAGTGACGGTTCCCCTTCTCCTACTGCATAAATATTCTTTTCTGGAAATTTAAGTTTCAAATAATTTTTCATTCCAAGTTGTGACCCATAAGCATCTGGGTCTGGTCTTACATGTCTATGTATAATTACTGTTTGAACCGCTTTTATTTCATCCATAATTCGATTAAATTCTATCGTCATTTTTATCTTCCTTTTTTAAGTTATATATGTGCCTTTTAATCTATCATTTGACAAATAATCATTGCTTTTGCAACATGTTTACCATCACTTGTCATCGTAACTTCTAATTTAGCAAAATTTCTTCCTACATCTAACATATCATAATGTACATTAATTTCAGATTCAATTTGCACAGTCTTAATGTAAATGATATTTAAACTTTCAATCATTACTTCAAGTTTCTTTAATTTTCGCATTTCATAACGCACAGTTTCTTCAATAATAGCTACAAACACCGCTTTGCTCAGTGTGCCAAACTGATTTGTAAGTAAAGGCGAAGTTTGTACTTGAATATCATCATTTGCAATTGTAATATGTTTAGCTACTTGATCATTAATAGTTTCGCCTACCTGGGGCTGACGACTCAGTAATTGCATTGCTGTCAATACATCTTTTCTTGTAATTACACCAATTAATTTTTTGCTTGGTGAAATCACTGGTAATAATTCGATACCTTCCCAAATCATCATATGCGCACAATTTGCAACTGTAGTTGAAAGTTGTACATTAAGCGGAGACTTAGTCATAAAATGTGCTAAAGTATCCCGGTCTTCCATTTTAATTATTTCTTTACTCGTAATAATACCAACTAAACGCCAATGTTCATCAATAACTGGAAATCTGGAGTGACCTGTACGTTTTGCTTTTTCCTTATAATCGTGCAATGTCATATTGTCAAAAACCACAGTATCTTCATTCACAGTTTTCACTATATCTTCGACGACTAATATTTCTTTTCGAATCATTTGATTATACATCGCTCTGTTAATAATATTAGCAACTAAATATGTATCATAATTAGATGAAAGTATTGGCAAATCATGTTCATCAGCATATTTGATTATTTCATTGGAAGTTCTAAAACCACCTGTAATCAATACTGCACTTCCTCTTTTCAAAGCGGCTAATTGGACATCTTTTCGATTTCCTACAATCAACAATGTATGCGGACTTAAATACTTTACCACATCATCAATTTCCATTGCGCCAATAGCAAATTTAGTTAATGTCTTGATGAGGCCATTTCTTCCTCCTAATACTTGTCCATCAATTATTTTTACAATTTCTCCAAATGTAAGTTGCTCTATTTGTTCACGTGTTTTCTTTTCTATTCGGACAGTACCAACTCTATCGATTGTTGCTACTAAACCAATTCTACCAGCATCTTTGATCGCACGATAAGCTGTCCCTTCAGAGACATTTAAATCTTTTGCTATTTTTCTAACAGAAATTTTTTGCCCTACTGCTAAAGATTCGATATAAGATAAAATTTGCTCATGCTTTGTCATTGTAATAACCTCATTTTTGGACATTTTCTATGATATTATAACTTTTTATAACTAAAATTGCGATTTAATCACTTAAAAAATATATTTTAACTTTAATTATGACATATATTCACTAAGATATTAATATCTATAAAACTTTTTACTCTGTTAATATGAAAACATATAATTTTTAATTTGATTTGTGATAAACTCTAATTAGAATAGAATTAAGGAGGGATGGAATAATGTTTAAAAATATTTTACTAGGTGTTGATACAACACTTAAAAATGAAAAAGCACTTAAAGAAGTTTCTAAATTAGCTGGTGAAGACACTGTTGTAACAATCCTTAATGCAATCAGTGAGCAAGATGCACAAGCATCGATCAAATCTGGTGTTCATTTAGATAAACTCGTTGAAAAACGTAGTAAAGGGTTAGAAAGCACTCGAAATACGCTCGATGAATATGGCATCAAATATGATGAAATCATTGTACGTGGTAATGCCAAAGAACAATTGGTAAAAGAAGCAAATAGTGGTAAATATGAAATAGTTGTTCTCAGTAACCGTCGTGCCGAAGAAAAGAAAAAATTCGTATTAGGTAGTGTGAGTCACAAAGTTGCTAAAAGAGCAAGCATCCCTGTGCTTATTGTAAAATAGTATAGCGATTTAATGACTGGGAAAATCATCTCATTGTCACAAGTGGTTCAATTCCATAAACAAAGAAAACGCCAATTTCTACTATGATGTTAGTGAAATTGGCGTTTACATTTTAGTGTAAGCTGTTTATATCGCAATCACTTTAAAGTTGAACAGCGTCACCTGGATTTAAGATCTGTACTTCACCTTCTGAAACAGCTGACTTGAAGTCATCTGGATTTTGTTTGATCAAGTCAAATGTATTGTAGTGAATTGGTACTGTAATTTTAGGTTTAATGAACTGATTAATTGCAAAACTAGCATCATCAATGCCCATTGTGAAATTATCACCAATTGGAATAAAACAAATGTCAACTGGATGACGTTCAGCAATTAATTTCATGTCACCAAATAATCCTGTATCACCAGTATGATAAATCGTCTTGCCTTCTATTTCTAAAATTAGACCCATCGGCATACCTAAATATACTGGAATACCATTGTCGTCAGTCAAGCTAGAACTGTGAAACGCTTGTACAAACTTAACCGTTCCAAAATCAAATTCTGCTTTACCACCAATATTCATAGGTCTAACATTTTCAACATTTTTAGTAGTCGTTAAATAATCACCTAATTCTGCTGATCCAATAACTGTTGCATGATTTCTATTTGCTAATTCAATCGTATCACCAAAATGATCTCCATGACCATGTGTCAAAATAATATAATCAACTTCTAAAGTTTCAGCATCTAAATCGGATAAGTCGTTGCCAGTAATAAATGGATCAACAATTACTTTTTTGCCATTCGCTTCAAAATAAATCGTTGATTGTCCATGAAAAGATAATTTCATATCGATAATTCCTCCCATAAAACTATTTGCTTTATATATACCACAATTATTAATAGTTATAACACGCTTTTATCAAAATACGCGCTTATATATAATAATTCTTTTAATAATTTTAGCAATATACCTTATTTCAACATATTATTTTTGAATTCCTTACACAACTAACATAAAATTAATATAATCAAATATTTAGGAGGCAGTAAAAATGAAGTTACAACAAGTTATAGAATCATTAAAATCACAACAAGCTGACGCAGCATGGATTACTACCCCATTGAACATCTTTTATTTCACAGGCTATTTAAGTGATCCTCATGAACGTTTACTAGCATTATTAATCAAAGAAAATGGCGATCAAGTCCTATTTTGTCCACAATTAGAAGTCGAAGAAGTAAAGGCTTCACCATTTGATGGTGAAATCATTGGTTACCTTGATACAGAAAATGCATTAGATAAGTATCCCTTTACTTTCAATAAAATATTAGTTGAAGCGGCACATTTAACTGTGCAACGTCAACGTGAATTAATCGAAGCTTTTGATGTAAAAGCGTTCGGTGATATTGATCAAACAATAAAGTCACTACGTAATGTTAAAAGTGACTCTGAAATTGCTAAAATTCGTAAAGCATGTGAACTTGCAGATAAATGTATTGAAATTGGTGCAAGTTTCTTAAAAGAAGGTGTGACAGAACGACAAGTTGTTAATCACATTGAATATGAAATCAAAGCGTATGGTGTAAATGAAATGAGCTTTGATACGATGGTCCTTTTTGGTGATCATGCGGCGTCACCACATGGTATACCTGGTGACCGTCAATTACAAAATAATGAATTCGTATTATTTGATTTAGGTGTCATTTATGAAAATTATTGTAGTGATATGACAAGAACAATTAAATTTGGACAACCTAGCTCAGATGCTCAAAACATATACGATATCGTATTAAAAGCCGAACAAGAGGCAATCGCTGCAATTAAACCTGGTGTAAAAATTAAAGATATAGACGCTATTGCCCGAGGTATTATTACAGATGCTGGCTACGGAGACTATTTCCCTCATCGATTAGGGCATGGTCTTGGATTAGAAGAGCATGAATATCAAGATGTTTCTAGTACAAATACAAATGAATTTGTACCAGGAATGGTCGTAACTGTTGAACCTGGCATCTATGTGCCTGGTATAGCTGGTGTCCGTATAGAAGATGATATTCTGGTAACTGAAAATGGAAACGAAAGTTTGACAGGTTACGAAAAATGATCAAAGAAGCCGTAGTCGAAACAATCCAACAAGTTGAATATGCAATTGAAAATGGAGCAGATCGTGTTGAATTGTGTGATTATTTACATGTCGGAGGAACCACGCCAAGTATAGGAATGATTGAAATTGCTACTGAAATTTGCAAAGCAAACGACGTAGAAATTGCTGTCATGATTCGTCCACGCGGTGGCGATTTTGTATATAGTCTATATGACTTTGAAATTATGCAGCGAGATATTAAAGCGATAAAATCATTTGATATTGATTATTTTGTATTTGGTTGTTTAACAGATGATAACACATTGAATGAATGGCAAATGAAAACGTTAAAACAACTAGCATCACCGATACCTGTTGTTTGTCATATGGCGTTTGATGAAATACATCTAGAAGGTCAAGTAAAAGCATTACACAAATTAATTGAACTTGGTTTCAGTAGATTATTGACACATGGGGGTCCATCTGACACCAATATTTTTGACAATTTAAATCAACTTGGTAAATTGGTTGTGAATTCTGGAGGAAAGATTGAAATCATGCCTGGTGGCGGTTTAACAAAATCTAATGTTCAAGAACTCATTACTGCATTTCCTTTTCAAGAGGTACATGGTACAAAAATTGTATAACAGTAACAAATATTCTTTGTGAAAATTTCAATATATAATGGCAATACAATTTCAATAAGACTATTGACTATCAATTTTATAATGCTATTAATTTAAATAATTGTTTTAATACACATATCAAATTCTATATTATATTTTAAAAGCTCATTACACGAGCACTAAATTTTAAGAAATCGTATTAAACCTGAATTTAAAAACTGGTAACCTCTACTATATGGAAGAGATTACCAGTTTTTGTTTGTTATTTTTATTATTTTAGAGTACTTTCCACATTAGAATATGGTAAATTCAAAGCTTCACCAACACCTTTATTGGTTAATACGCCATTAATAGTATTTAAACCTAATGATAAAGGTTCATTATCTTGTAATACTTTTAAATAACCTTTTCCCGCAATTTGTAATGCATAAGGTAACGTTGCATTATTTAATGCAATAGTAGAAGTACGTGGTACTGCACCAGGCATATTAGCCACAGCATAATGTACAACGCCATGTTTTTTATATGTTGGGTCGTCATGTGTTGAAATACGGTCAGTCGTTTCGAAAATACCACCTTGGTCTATAGCAATATCAACGATTACCGAGCCGTCTTTCATGGATTTTACCATGTCTTCAGTAACTAAGTTTGGTGCTTTGGCACCAGGAATTAATACCGCACCGATGACTAAGTCACTATTCTTAACACATTCTTCAATATTTAATGGATTAGACATAATTGTGTGTACACGGCCATCAAATAAATCTTCAAGCTCTTGTAAACGCTTAGGGTTAACATCCAAAATCGTTACATCGGCACCTAAACCTAATGCAATTTTAGCAGCATTTGTACCGGCTTGACCGCCGCCGATAATCGTTACGCGACCTTTAGCTACGCCAGGTACACCACCAAGTAAAATACCCATACCGCCTTTATATTTTTGTAAAAATTCAGCACCAATTTGTGCAGACATACGCCCTGCCACTTCACTCATAGGCGTTAATAATGGTAATGATTTATCTGGCAATTGAACTGTTTCATAAGCAATACCTATTACTTTATTATCTAATAAAGCTTGTGTGAGTTTCTTTTCATTTGCTAAATGTAAATAAGTAAATAGTATTAACCCTTCCTTAAAGTATTGGAACTCTTCTTCTAATGGTTCTTTAACTTTCATAACCATATCAACGTTCCATACTTCAGCCGGTCCATCACCAATTTTAGCTCCAGCTGTAATATAATCTTCGTCTTCAAAATATGAACCTAAACCAGCAGATTTTTCAACAATAACTGAGTGGCCTTGTTCTACTAATGCATGTACACCACTTGGTGATAAACTCACCCTATTTTCATTGTTTTTAATCTCTTTCGGAATACCTATTATCATTTTATCCACCTCCAAATTTATAGTAACGCGTATTATATGAAAGCGCAATCATAGTTTAGAGTATTTTTACAACATGTATTAAGGCGAATTATGTTAATATTCTGTAAATAGTGGTATAATATAAACAAGAAGATGAAGGAGGTAATTGTGATGCTAACGTATAAAAATATTTTAATCGCAGTCGATGGATCACATGAAGCTGAATGGGCATTTAATAAAGCTGTAGAAGTTGCAAAACGTAATGATTCAAAACTAACAATCGTAAATGTTATTGATTCAAGAACTTACTCTTCTTATGAAGTTTATGATGCGCAATTTACTGAAAAGTCAAAAAACTTCTCTGATGATTTATTAAAAGGTTATAAAGAAGTGGCAACGAATGCTGGTGTTACTGAAGTTGAAACAAGACTAGAATTTGGTTCACCTAAAGCAATTATACCTAAAAAACTGGCAGCTGATGTTGATGCAGATTTAATTATGTGTGGTACATCAGGTTTAAACGCAGTTGAAAGATTTATCGTAGGTTCTGTATCAGAAGCGATTGTGCGTCACTCTCCTTGTGACGTGTTGGTGGTACGTACAGAAGAACTTCCTGAAGATTTCCAACCACAGGTAGCTACAGATGAATTCAGATCCAAGTACCAAGCACATTAACGTTAAAGTACAACTTATTTAGTTAAGACATTCAGCTATAGAAAAAAGATAGTTTACACTGTATATCCGTGTGAACTATCTTTTCTTAATCTTCTTAACATCCCCTATTTAGTTGTTAAGAAATTGTTATATCATCTTTAATTGAACTTCATATCAAATATGTAAAATAAGATTAAGGCATACCATAAAGGAGTAAATGATATGAACCAGTTTAAGAGAATAATGGTGCTTAGTTTATCAATTAGTGCTTTTTTTATTTCTGCGTCAACACATACATATGCTTATACCGATGATGAAAAAAATGAAAAAACGGCTTCTCAATTAAAATATATTGACACAGAAACCATCCCATACAATAAATCATTCAAAAATACAAAAATAGGCGGTCTTTCTGGTATTTCTTATGATGCTAAGTCCAAAAAGTGGGTAATGATTAGTGACGATCGATCAGAAGAAAATCCAGCTAGGTTTTATGAAGCCCAAATCAATTACAATAAACATAAATTTAACAAAGTGAAATTCACGCAAATGCACTTTTTAACACAACCCAATGGCACAAAATATCCAAGTAAGGAATCATATAATAAGCATCAACATGATGATGTTATTGCTGACCCTGAGTCGATAAGAATTGATCCTTTAAATCATAAACGTCTGCTTTATACAAGTGAAGGCGATCGCGAATTTGGTTTCAATCCATTTATAAGGACAGCTACTAGAAATGGCACATTTATTAGTAATCTCCAAATCCATAACCCTATTAAAATGGAACATCAGAATAAACATGGATTTAGAAATAACCTCGCGTTAGAAGGTAGCAGTTTTTCCGAAGATGGTAAGTATATTTGGACTTCTATGGAAGCACCTTTACTTCAAGATGATCATTTACCAACCATAAAATCAGGCGCTTTAACACGTCTAACAAAATATAATCGTCAAGGTGATGTTATTTCAGAAAAGCCTTATAATCTGGATCCAATTCCAAAAAAACCGGGAAAAAATAAAGATGCTGAAAATGGAATTGCTGAAATTTTAACATTGAATAAAAAGGAATTACTTGTACTTGAGCGTGCCAGTGTTCAAGATGAAAATAACAATTTCAAAAACTATATACGTATTTATAAAATTGATAGCACAAGCGGAACAAATACTAAAAATATCAAATCACTGCAAAAGAACCATGTAACACCGGTTAAAAAACAGTTAATTGCAAATCTTAATGAGCAAGACATCGGACATATTGACAATATAGAAGGTATGTCCTTTGGTCCAAAATTGCCAAATGGTCACGACAGTTTAGTCCTTATATCAGATAATAACTTTAATCAAAAACAACAAACGAACCTTACTGCATTTGAAATAAAACCTTAAGAATTACAAAAAGCAGCTATTATTTTGGAATTCATATATATCCAGCTAAATTAAAGGGAAATAGGTAGTTAAAATATAAACTGTAGTGATTTTGAAATGTGCGGACGCCCGGGGAATGATATGAGCGAGAGACTACAGGCTCGAGACATATCCCCAGGCAAGCATGCACGATCAAAATCGTAATATTTTAAATTTAAAGAGGGCCAATCCACATTAAGGATTGGCCCTCTTATTGATAAGCTAGACATTTATATCATAGATTTTAATTTTTGAACATTGTTTTATATCTTAAACTATGTCAAAAAACTATCGTGCATTTTAAACTATCATACTTTTGATATCAAATTTATTCAAGATTACCAAATTTAACTACATCACGTGCAATCATTACCTCTTCATTTGTAGGGATAACAATAACTTTTACAGGAGAATGTGGATAGTTAATAAAACCTTCTTCGCCATGAATCGCTTCATTTTTCTTAGCATCCCAATAAACACCCATAAATTCTAAACCTTCTAAAACTTTTGCTCTAACAGGATCAGAATTCTCACCTACGCCTGCAGTAAAGATGATTACATCTACACCGTGCATACGCGTCGCATAAGAACCAATATATTTATGAATTCTTGATGCAAACACATCTAATGCTAATTGCGCACGTTCTTTACCTGCTTTTGCCTCATCAATAATATCTCTTAAATCACTTGAAGTACCAGAAATACCTAATAAACCAGATTCTTTATTTAATGTATTCAGAACTTCTTCTGCATTTTTTCCTGTTTTTTCCATAATAAATGGTATTAAGGCAGGGTCAATATTCCCTGAACGTGTACCCATAGTAACACCAGCTAATGGAGTGAATCCCATTGAAGTATCAACAGATTCTCCACCATCAATTGCAGCAATGGATGCTCCGTTACCAATATGACATGAAATCATGCGTAATTCTTCAATCGGTTTGCCTAAAATTTCAGCTGCGCGTTGTGATACATATTTATGACTTGTTCCGTGGAATCCATATTTACGAATACCATAATCCTCATAATATTGGTATGGCAAGCTGTACAAATAAGATTTCTCTGGCATTGTTTGATGGAATGAAGTATCAAAGATAGCTACATGTGGAATTTCTGGTAATAATTTGCGAAAAGCACGGATGCCCATTAAATTTGCAGGGTTGTGTAATGGCGCTAATTCACTTAATGACTCAATTTGTTCCTCAACTTCATCTGTAACATATACTGAATTTGGGAATAATTCGCCACCATGTACGACACGATGACCTGTGCCATCGATATCATAAATGCTATCAATCACACCATGTTTTTTGAAGCTTTCCAACATAATATTAACCGCTTGTTCGTGGTCTGCAATATCTAATGTTGATTTGTGTTTTTCTCCGCCTACCTCAATAGTAAATACAGAATCTTTTAATCCAATACGTTCAATAAGTCCTTTAGTAATAATTTTTTCTTCCGGCATTTCAATAAGTTGAAATTTCAATGATGAACTACCAGCGTTAATAGCCAAAATTAATTTTGACATAGCATAATGCCTCCAATTTAAATTAAGTTTTTTTATATCCATATCTATTTAATCATTAATACAGTAAGAATTCAAGAATATTACAGTTTAATTTTCAGGATGATTTTCCATCATCCAAGCATTTAAATCTTGTAAAAAACCTTGAAATTGTTGAGGGCTTTTGAAATCAGGTATATTAGCTAAAAGAACCTCTACAGGCTTTGTTACATTCGTTTCTTTTTTCTGTAGAATGAGTATCGATTTACGCGCTTTTTCATTTTTAAACAGTGTAGATGGCAAGTTTAGAAAAGCTTGCATTTCTGTTTCTGTTGCAATGAAATTTTGTAACTGTTTCACATTCGTACCTTCAAATAAATTACTAGGTACTACTAAAAACGCATATCCTGATGCTTTTAATGCAGTTACTGCTTGTTCAATTAATAAATAGTGAGAAAAACTATGTCCTTCTTCAAAACCTAAGTCCATTTCTTTACTTCTATCATCCACTGGATAATATCCTATTGGCAAATCGCCAATAACAACATCTGCGTCTTCAAAAGGAAGTGGCATGATAGCATCTTGAGGATAAACATCAAATGGAATTTCTAAAAAGTTTGCTAAATGTACACTCACACGTGATAATACTGGATCAACTTCAACAAGATGATGCATAACTGTATGTTCAGTTAATACTTCATGTACAGAAGCGCTCAAATGTCCAGCCCCGCTCGCAATATCTGCGACATGAAATGCTTCTTTGTTTTTTAAAAAACGCTCGGCAAGGAAACCTAGAATCATTCCAATTGAATCAGGTGTAATTTGATGATTTGCTTGAATATCTTCTTTTTGCATTAAATTTAAATAAGCAAATTGAAATGCTTTACGTCTATCTTGTAGCGTAGCTTGTTCCAGCAATGACCTTTGATTAGTATAAATATTTTCCATTGCAAGACCTAAATTTTCTATGAAACTTTGACCATTCTCTTCATTTAAAGATTTGGTTTTTTCATCAAGTGCCTTAAATAATTGTTCCATTACTGTTTCTTCTTGTGCCATTTAAAAGTCCTTTCTAAAAAAACTGTCCATAATTTAATTGAAATTAAGTCAGTACCCTAACTTATATTACCAAATAATTATGGACAGTTTAATTTATAATGTCAACGATACTGTTTTATGAGTTTTACTAGTATAATCATGTGACAATATTATATAATTTATAGACTACGATAAGCTTCTAATGCAGCATCAAAGTCTGGGAAATTTGTGCCTTCAGAAACAATTTCAGTATAAACTACTTTATTGTTTTTATCTAAGACAAAAACAGAACGTGCTAATAAACGTAATTCTTCCATAACAACACCGTAAGTTTTACCAAAAGATAAGTTTCTATGATCGCTCAATGTGATTACATTTTCTAAACCATTTGACGCACACCATCTTTTTTGAGCAAATGGTAAGTCTGCAGAAATTGTTAAAACTACACCATCTTCTTTAGCAGCTTCTTCATTAAATTTACGTGTTTGTTGATCACAAACACCTGTATCTATAGACGGAACAACACTAATTAATTTTTTTTGACCGTCATAAGTTTCTAAAGTAACTTCATTTAAATCATTATCTAAAACAGTAAAATCTGGCGCATATTCTCCTTTTTTTACTTGTGAACCATATAGTGTTACTGGTTCTTGTTTGAATGTAATTTGTGCCATGTTGCACGCCCTCCTATTAAATAGTTCTTACTACCATAGTATACCCATCTATCGTCTCAAAATAAACTCATAGATTACTAAAGTTCACTTTTATTTTTTTAAATAAAACAATTTTTCAAATTTATTTCTGATTACGACTGTGTCAGCGAAGATATCATGGATCCCTCTGTGTTTATTTGTAAACAAAATAACCAAGTAAGGCAAATTAAATAATACGCCACTTATAATACGTCCAATCCACTCTCTAAACAATACATCTGACCATGTAAGTGATTGACGATCTATTCGTTCTACCCGAATATTACAAATCATTTTTCCAATCGTTTGCTTGAAAAATTTGGTTAATAATACAAAGTATAGATAAAATACCAGCGCATCTAAAAGGTGTCCTAGGCTAAAATATTCAATCCATAACTTAATTTCATCAATATGCGTAAAATGATATATCGGTTTCAATATCAGTCCCCGTATACCAAATATAATGAGTAAATCAATAATAAAACTCCAAAACCTTATACCAAAACCTGCATATACAGACTGTGCTAATTGTTTTTGATACATTGCTTCTATATCAGATTTATCATTTTCTGGAGTTGTTTGTAATGTTTGTTCATTTGTATACTGCTCCATTTTATACACCTAACCTTTATATAGATACATAGGTTCAGCTTCTGTATCATTGCTTATAATTGATTTCAAATCACTGAGTTCGTTTTTGAATTGATCTAGTGTTGATTTAGTTGAATAGATAGAACTAAACCAGCCTTCATCTGCACTATATTTAAACACTTCTGCATCCTTTGCTTTTATGTCTTTCTTAAGTGCTTTTAATGCATTATCGTTATAACCAATTTCATCAATCAGTCCGTTCTTTTCAGCTTGTTGTGCACTATAAATACGTCCATCAGCCAACTTTTTAACCTTTTTCTCTGGCATATCTCTACCTTCTGAAACAATATTAATAAATCTTTGATAACTATCATCTAATACAGATTGCAAAATATCTTTTTCCTCATCAGTCATTTCTCGAGAGCTACTCATAATATCTTTATGTTCACCAGATTTAATGACATTTTCTTTAATACCAAGTTTTTCTTGTAATCCAGAATAATCAACGTTTGACATAATAACGCCAATGGACCCAGTAGTAGATTGAGGGCCAGCATATATTTTATCGGCAGGAGCAGAAATATAATATCCACCAGATGCAGCCATCGCATCCATATGTACATAAACCTTTTTATCCTTATGTTTTATTTCTTCAATTTTTTTATAAATTTCATCACTTGGGTATGTACCTCCGCCAGGTGTATTAACGGTTAATAAAACACCTTTTATCGAGCTATCTTTTTTCACTTTATCCAACTGTTTAAGAAATGCTTCATGATTATAACCAGAGCTTCCAAACAATCCTTCACCGGTACCTTCACTAATTTCACCATTTAAAGTTAGGTGTACAATGCGTTTTGAACTGTCACCTTCTGATTCTACCGTTTCAGTAAAAGGATCCATTTCTGACATGCCATCTTCACTAAAAAGCGAAGATATCACAGTAGATATCGAACTCATAACAATACCACCAAGCACGATTATTACGGCAAGTACTATTGCTATTATTCTCTTTTTCGACATAACGTATTCACTCCCAGAATATTTTTTCAATCGTTCCAAATACAATTTAAACATAATCAATTAAACAATGTATACCTTTATAAGAAAAATAAAATAAGAGGAAGATCTGAGTGGTATAGAAAACTAATCGTTTTAAAATGAAAAAAGCTGAGACATTTTTTGTCTCAGCCACATGCACACACCCGAATACCATTGAAGTATTACAGTTTAATTTTCAACATAATCAATTGATTAATTGCATCATATAATCGTAAGCATTTTTAATAATCAAAATAGCAGTTACTACAATAAATAAAGTTTTTACATAACTGACACCTTTTTTAATTGCGAATGTCGCCCCAACATACGATCCGCAAATCATACTCACTGCCATAATCAAACCATAAAAATAGTCAACTTGATTTAATATCATAAATAAAATTAAAGCGCCTAAGTTAGAAGCAAAATTTAATACTTTTGCATTGCCAGCAGCTCCTAAAAAATCAAAACCGAACATAAGTAGAATAAACAGCATAAATGAGCCAGTGCCGCCACCTAAAAAACCATCATAAAATCCAATAAGCGACATAATACTTACAAATAAAATTGCTTTACCGAATGTCAATTTTGTATATGTACGTACATTGCCCCAATCTTTTTTCACCAATGTATAAATCATGACTAACGTCAAAATAATGATAACCAGTGGTTTTAAAAGCTCGGCAGGTAGAAATGTGGCTACACTTGCGCCACAAATTGCCAAAATAAATACAGATGGAAATAACTTTCCTACTATCTTCAAATCGACATTACCTGATCTCAAGAAACGAAATGCGCTTGTGAGTGAACCAAATGAACTTGCTAATTTATTTGTGCCCAAAGCGACGGCTGGTGGCATACCAACAGCTAATAATGCTGGAATAGAAATTAAACCGCCACCACCTACAACAGCATCAATAAACGCTGCTAAAAACCCTAGAAGTATAATTATAAGAACAATCGAAATATCCCAATCTAGCATAATTCCATCCCCTGTCTGATTTATTCTTGTGTCTGATTAGCTAATGTTGTTTGTATGGAATTGAATATTCATAATTAAAGTTAAAATAAATCATCTGCCAGTACTTGCGTTTCAGTATCTTTTTCACTTTGATAGTCTGGCGTAATTGTTAATGTTTCTATTTGTTCAAATGCTTCCTGTACAAGTGGTTCAAAATCATACACTGTTTCAAATTTTTCCACTTTTTCAATATCTGGCTCCGTCACAGGATTTTTAGGTGTAAAGATTGTACAACAATCTTCATATGGTTGGATAGATACGTCAAATGTGCCAATTTCTTTAGCTTTCTTCACAATGTCTTCTTTATCCAACGTTAAAAGCGGTCTTAAAATTGGTGTAGATGTCACATGATTGATAGCATACATACTCTTAAGGGTTTGACTTGCAACCTGTCCTAAATTCTCTCCATTTACTATGGCATGGCCTTCAATATCATGCACAAGCTTGTCCGCCACTCTCATCATCATTCTACGTGTTGAAGTCATCGTATAGCGCTCATGTACTACTTTGTTTATTTGTTTTTGTAAAGCAGTGAATGGCACGATATGCAAGTTGATAGGTCCAACATGAGAGGACATGATTTTTGTAAGTTCAATTACTTTGTCCTTAGCCTTTTCGCTCGTAAATGGTGGACTATGAAAATGAATGGCTTCTACAGTAACGCCTCTTCTCATAACTTCAATACCAGCTACTGGAGAATCTATACCTCCAGATAACATAAGTAATGTCTTACCGCCTGTACCAACTGGTAATCCTCCAGATCCAGAAATTACTTTATCATATACATAAATAGCGTCTAATCGAACCTCTACTTTAATCGTGTGGTTCGGGTTATGTACATCTACTGTTAGATTATCAGTAGCATTTAACACTGTCCCACCGAGTTCTTTTTGCAATTGATATGTATCAAACGGAAAGTTTTTATCTGAACGTTTGACATCAATTTTAAATGTATCTCCATGTGTATAACCTTGTGCAAATTTTACTGCTATATCACGTACTGCTTCTATTGTTTTATCAATTTTCAATACAGGACTGATAGAATAAATACCAAACACTTTTTCAAGTCGTCGACACATTTCATCAATATCTGCACCTTCATACAATTCAATGTACATTCTATCTCTATTGGCTTTGACTTTATACCCTTGCAGTGGCATTAAAGCACGTTTGACATTCGAGCGTAACTTATTAACAAACATTTTACGGTTAGCACCTTTTAAAGTCAACTCACCATATCTCACTAAAATGTGATCATAAATCATATTAACAACTCCTTCACTTCTTCATATACAAGCTTAAATTTCTCTTTAAAATTACGAATATCTTCTGTGGTAGTATTGGCACCCATCGATATTCTAATACTGCCTTCTATTTGCTTTTTTGGAATATCCATTGCTAAAAGTACTTCGTTCAATGAAGCTTTTTTGGATGAACACGCACTTGTAGTAGAAAGCATAATATCATATTTTGAAAATGCATTTACTAAAACCTCGCCTTTCACACCCGGAAAGCCAACATTCAAAATATGTGGTGATGCACCGCTAGGAGAATTAACTTTCACACCAGTAAATTCACTTAAAAATCGTATAATTTCCTGATTGAACTCACTTAGTTTTTCATACAGTTGCGTACTTTCTTTAGCAGCGACTTTTAAAGCTTTTACGATAGCTATATCAATAGGAAGATTGACTGTGCCACTTCTAAGTCCATATTCTTGACCGCCACCATGCACAATCGGCTCAATTTGATGTAAATTACGAACAAATAAAAGGCCTTGTCCTTTTAGACCATGAAATTTATGGCCGCTTAAACTCAGTGTGTCAGCAGCTTCAAAATTTAAAGCAATTTTACCTACTGCTTGTACTGCATCGACATGTAAATGTGCTTTAGGGTATTGATGAACAATTTTTGACACTGCTTCGACAGGTTGAATTTGTCCCATAATATTATTGACATGCATACAAGTCACGAGTGCTACTTTGTCTGACATTAACGATTCCAAATGTTCTAAATCAATTTGTCCATCTTTTGTAATATTTACATATTTTATTTCGAACCCCTCAGTTTCCAATGAACGTACCACCTCTAAAACAGAAGGATGTTCTAAAACAGATGTAATTATGACATTTGCAAATGCTTTTTTCTTGTATGCAATTCCTTTAATTGCAATATTATTCGATTCAGTTGCACCACTTGTAAATACAATATCAAAATCTTTTTCTAATTTAAATAGTGCTTTGATTTGATCTTTTGATTGTTGTAATAACTGCTCTGCTTGTATACCTGCTTTATGTGGGCTATTAGGATTAAAATATAACGACTCATTTACTTGTAAATAAGTATCTAATACGTCTTGCCTTGGTTTTGTTGTCGCTGCATTATCAAGATAAATCAATATTTTCACTCCAATTATATATCATTTTATATTTTAAAAACGTTTCATATTTATGTTTTATGTCAAGATTTCATTTCATATTTTAAAGTTTCCCTTTTAGCATTATACTCGCTTTTATTAAAAAGAAAAGAGAGTGAAACAGAAATTGATATTTAGAATATAATTTCTTTATCACGATCGAAGTAGATTTTTAATGACCATTAAATATTAATAATCTGTTAGTGAGAACTTCTTTTCCAACAAATTATTCGAGGCTGGAACACTTTTATGTTCCAGCCTCGAAAAAGACTACTATTATTTAGTTGATAACTTGTGATTCAATTTGTTTTGTAACGCCCGGTTCTACACTTTCAAGCGCTTGTTCAGATATTTCAATTGAGCGTTTATAACGATTGTTTTTAAATAAACGTTCCGCTTCATTAAGACTTTTATCAATATTTGAACTTTCTTTACGATAACGGTTACCGTATTCGATTAATTTTTCAGCATAAACTGCATTAACGAGGACATCTGTAGCTTCATCTTCAAATTTATTCATTTGTAAGACTACTTTAGATACTTTATCTTTAAGTTGTTTTACATGAATCGGTCTTACACTGAATTTTTTATTTACTTCACGCACTTCGTAATCTATTTCATTTTTCATAATGATGAATCTTTCAGGTACACTTGGTAGATTTGATGCCAAGAGTTTTCTATAAACTTCTTCTTTTTTACTTTGTACACGCAAGATATTTTCCTCTGCTTCTGCTTCATCTTCGCGAAGTTGAATTAAATGATTTTGTAATTTTTCCTGTTTTTCATTGATAACATCAACATGTTCTGCGATATATTTCAAGTTATCTTGAACTTCGCTATATCTTACAGCTGACTTTGCCATTTCTTGTAGAATTTCATCATAAACTGAAATCATACTCTGAATTTCATTTTCAAACTGTCTGACGTTTTGAACATCACTTTCATTTATATAATAATTTTCACGCACATATTCAATTTCAGTTTGTAATGTATAATTCATTTCTTTAGCTCTAAATAAATTATCTGTGATGACTTCTTTTGTTTCTTCTACTTCATTTTTTGCTTTCACTTCATGTTCGATTAATTCATACATTTCATCTAGACGATCATTGATACTATTTAATTTATCATTTGCTTCGTCTAATTCTAATCTACTAATCATCGGTTCTACGAAACTCAATTCTGTTTTAAGCGTCTGTAATGAGCTATCAATTTTGACATGGTCTAAATCATAACCCTCGACCTTCAAATCGCGACAACCATATTTTAAATCTTGGAATTGACCTGGTAATTCCTTTTGTGCTTCTCTAATTAATTCAGGAATTTCATCCATATCTTTTTTAAGATAATTCATATCTTCATTAAGTGTTTTGATGTGATCATACGCTTGGTTATAGTTGCCGTCTTCTTTTAGTGTTTCGTATGTTTCCATCTCTGGAACAAAAGTTTCAATTTCTTGTTCTAATGGAGCAGCCGCTTCACCGAATTGATGTCTATTGGCTAACACATCACGCTTCATTTCACGATAATCCACCTTACATTCTTCATATAGGTGGTCACTTTCTTTATGTAGATTTAAAATGTTTTCAATATTTGAATTAAGTTCGTTGTAGTTTTCTTCATATTTATCCATTAGTTCATGTGCTTCATCAATCTCAGTTTGAGCTTGTGAAAACTTAAATTTATCAAGTAATCCTTCCGCTTGATGAATTTTTTCTTCTACTGGCAATAAATATTGATTTTTACTATCTAATGCATTTTGTTTTAAACTGTTATAAGTCGTTTTTGTTTCCCCAGTTAAAGTTAGCTCAGATAATTGAGATAGACTTTCATCATAGGGTAATTGTTCTACTTTTGATTTACGCGTTTCAGCCTTTTCAATCATTTGGCTTTTGTTGGAACGCATATAGAATAATATACCGACAATAATCAGTATAATGACAATAATTGCTAAAATGACATACAATACCATATGTTTTCTCCTCCTATTTTATCACTATTTATTATAACGTAAGATACCTACCCATTAAAGAGAAAATGAGTGAATCATCTCAATTATTTAAAATTAATCATAAGTTCATTCTCACCTAAATCATATGTATAACGATAATTTGAAAAACTTCTAAAATCTATTGATTGATTACTATTAAAACAGTCTTTATAATAAATGAAAAGTAAAAAAGTGAGGTTTTTTTATGCTAGAGGTCACTGAAACAAATTATGATTTATTACAAAAACAAGTTTCAAGTTTAATTGAAGATGAGTCAAATATGATTGCAGTACTAAGTAACATATCTGCATTATTAAATGACTCAATAGATCAAATTAACTGGATTGGCTTTTATTTAATAGAAGATAACGAATTGATTCTCGGACCATTTCAAGGGCACCCTGCTTGTGTACATATCGCTATTGGTAAAGGGGTATGTGGTACTGCTGTTGCCCAAGATAAAACGCAATTAGTAGAAGACGTTAATGCGTTTCCTGGTCATATTGCCTGTGATGCTAACAGTAAATCTGAAATTGTAGTACCTATTCACAAAGATAATAATGTAATAGGTGTTTTAGATATAGATGCACCTATCACAAACCGTTTTAATAATGAAGATAAACAAGGATTAGAAGCGATTGTAAAAATCATTGAACAACAATTATCATAAATTGTATGCTTATTTGTCACAAACAAACGGAAAGTCGACTGTTGACAGATTAATATATCATGGTACAATGTTCTTTGTGTGAATAAACGAAATTAGCAGTTGTATATTAATTGGCGCTATGTTGTTCCCAAAGTGGGCGTGCCGTGTAACCGTAGCTATGAGGCGAGGACACATAAAACAATATATCCAATTAAGCATACAACACTCTTTTTTGTTTTTTCATAACAACAAAAGAGAAAAAGGAGGAGTCAATTTATGGCTCGATTCAGAGGTTCAAACTGGAAAAAATCTCGTCGCTTAGGTATTTCTTTAAGTGGCACAGGTAAAGAATTAGAAAAACGTCCATACGCACCAGGACAACACGGTCCTAACCAACGTAAAAAAATGTCAGAGTATGGTTTACAATTACGTGAGAAACAAAAATTACGTTATTTATATGGCATGACTGAAAGACAATTCCGTAACACATTCGAAATCGCTGGTAACCAACATGGTGTACACGGTGAAAACTTCATGCAATTACTTGCTGCACGTTTAGATGCAGTTGTATATTCATTAGGTTTAGCTCGTACACGTCGTCAAGCACGTCAAATCGTTAACCACGGTCATATCGAAGTTGATGGTAAACGTGTTGACATTCCGTCATACACACTTAAACCTGGTCAAGAAGTTTCAGTACGTGAAAAATCTGCTAAATTAGATATCATTGCTGAATCTGTTGAAATCAACAACTTTGTACCTGATTACTTAGAATTTGATGCAGACAACTTAAAAGGTAAATTCATTCGCATTCCTGAACGTAGTGAATTACCAGCTGAAATCAATGAACAACTTATCGTTGAGTACTACTCAAGATAATAAGTTTCATATTCAAACACCGACAATTTTTTGTCGGTGTTTTTTTATTTCTCCATGCTAATTTGTATGCAATAAACCATTATCTATCATTTCTGAACTAAAACTTAATAAACTTTGCCATATTAAAAGACTTCTTCATGTCTGCCATCGCATTCACTCAATGTTAAAGAGAAATATAACATCCCTTCTGCATGCTTTTCAATTTTACTTTTTACTTCACTTTGTTTATATTTAGTAAAAAGGAGTGTTCTCATTGAAAATCAGAGCTTTAGAAGAAACAGATTTAGACTTTGTACATCATTTGAATAATGAATATGCCATTATGTCTTATTGGTTTGAAGAACCATATCAGTCTCTGAGTGAATTACAATCACTCTATAAAAAACATCTATTGGATGAATCTGAAAGAAGATTTATTATTGAAAATGATTCTGAACGTATCGGAGTCGTTGAATTAGTAGAAATTGATTTTATACATAGCAATTGCGAAATTCAAATTATTGTGGATGAAGGATATGGTGGTAAAGGATATGCCTCACAAGCATTTAAAATGGCTATAGATTATGCCTTTTTAGTGTTAAACCTTCATAAAATATATTTATTCGTAGACGTTACGAACGAAAAAGCTGTACATATTTACCAAAAACAAAACTTTAAAATTGAAGGTACCCTACAAGAGCATTTCTATACACGAGGAAAATATAATGATTGTCATGTAATGGGACTTTTAAGAAATGATTGGATTAACCAACAAAAATAAACGTATAACTGTAATGAAACTTACTTTTGCAATGTAAATACAATCTACATTTAAACAACAAAATGATAGAAAATAATCGCTAAACTAACATGAATAGTAAAAATTTTAGTCCCACTTCTCAATTTATTGAGTTAGTGGGACTTATGCATGAGCGCTAGCTCAGGTAATCCTGAAACCTAAGCTATCTTCACTTGTCAGACTGCATGTTAAAAAAGTTACTTCGATGGCTATACCATGTCAATTTTGATAATATATTCCAATTTAAATCTACGCATTAACAGAACAGATAAAGTGATACCTCAAACTTTTATTTAAAACTAATCATTGACTTAACAAAATAAGCGATGTGGTTTGTCAGAAATAAGGCCATCTACACCAATACGTATCAGTTTTATCGCTTGCCTTTTTTCATTAACGGTATAAGGCATTACTTTCAATCCATAGTCATGTGCCTTCTTCATAAACGCTTCCGTCACTAATGCGTAGTGTGGATTAACATAGTCAGCATATTCAGCTATTTTTTTAAAAGATGGCATTTTATACCAATATCGTTTTTTGCTAATTAAAATACCTAATCGATAACCATAATGCTTCAGATATAGTTGCTTTATAAATTTTTGATCAAATGATTGAATGATCACTTGATTATTATTTAACTCATATTGATTTAATTTATCTATTAAATCATTTTCAATGCCAGGATAGTTTTTAGGTTGCTTCATTTCTATTAATAATAACTTGGGCGATGCTTTGATTAATGTTAATACTTCATCTAACGTCGGCAATGTTTGTTTTGTAAATCTTGGACTACTATTTATGCCATAATCAAATCTTCTTAAATCATTAAGTGTTTGTTCTTTAACCTTCCCACTACCATTGGATGTTCTGTCAATAGAATCATCATGTAACACAACTAACTGACCATCTTGCGTTCTATGTAAATCTATCTCTAATATATCTGCATTGCTTTGAAGGGCAGCTTGAATTGCAATAATAGTATTTTCTGGATAATCCATTGCCAAGCCACGATGTGCAACTAACATTATGTGATGATCTTCGAATTCAAATGACATAAAAAGTGCCCTCCCCTTTCAATATAAAGTAGAATCATCTAAACTTAAGTTATCATAAAAACATTGGAGGTCAAAGCAATGGTCCAACATCAATTTAAAGTAACAACAAAATGGGCAGATGGACGTGAATCAGTCGGTAAATTATCTGGTGATATTTTAGATGAACAAATATCTATCCCAGCAGGTCTAGGGGGAAATGGAACTGGTACGAATCCTGATGAGTTACTAGTTTCAGCAGCATCATCTTGTTATATCATTTCACTGGCAGCTGTATTAGAACGTTCAGGTTTTACACAGATAGATATCAAACAGTCAACAATTGGATTAGCTATATTTGAAAATGCTAAATTTAAAATGGACACGATTACACATTATCCTGAAATAAAAGTGGATACAACACAGAAAGAACAATTAAAAAAGAAACTACCAAAGTTACTAAAGATTGCAGACAATAATTGTATGATTTCAAATTCTATAAGAGGCAATGTCGACGTCAAAATAGAACCTATATTAAAATAATTTTGCAATCATTTTATGTATGACGGAATATGATTATAATAACAATGTATACCCTTACATATTATTTGAAATTTGAATATATTTAATAATTTTAAATTTTTACACTTTTATATTTTCTGAAAATTTGCTAAACTTGACAATCATAAGCATTGGGGGAATTACACATGAAATATTATCATCCTTTGTTACTTACACCAGGACCTACACCTGTACCAGAACATATATTACACGCTACACAATTACCAATGGTCGGACATCGATCAAGTGATTTTGAAGCAATCGCAGAACAAGCTTTTAAATCACTTAAACCTATCTTTGGCTCTAAAAATGAGGTTATGATACTTACTTCAAGTGGTACAAGCGTACTTGAAGCGAGTATGCTGAATATAGCAAACCCAGATGATGACATTGTTATTATCGTTTCTGGTGCATTTGGCAATAGATTTAAACAAATTGCAGAGACTTATTACGATAATGTACATATATTTGAAGTTGAATGGGGTCAAGCAGTTAATGTTCCTGATTTTATCGACTTTTTAAAATCTTTAAACACTGATATCACAGCAGTCTTCAGCCAATATTGTGAGACTTCTACAGCTGTATTACATCCTGTACATGAACTAGGTAAAGCATTAAGCGACTTTGATTCATCGATTTATTTTGTCGTTGATGGTGTCAGCTGCATTGGAGCTGTTGATGTAGATTTAGACCGGGATTATATCGATGTCCTTGTTTCAGGTAGTCAAAAGGCAATTATGCTGCCACCTGGTCTTGGATTTGTAGCTTATAACAATCGTGCAAAAGAGCGATTTAACGAAGTAGTAACGCCTAGATTTTATTTAGATTTAAATAAATATTTAAAATCATTGTCTGAACATTCAACACCTTTCACACCTAATGTTTCTTTATTTAGAGGTGTAAACGCATACGCCGAACTAATCAATGCAGAAGGATTAGATCAAGTTGTAGCAAGACACTATGCGATAAGAGATGGACTAAGACAAGCTTTGAAAGCATTAGATTTAGAGTTGTTGGTCCAAGATGCTTATGCATCTCCTACTGTCACTGCGTTTATTCCAAAATCTAAAGATGAACTGAACTATATTAAAAATGAATTAAAAAATAGATTTGCCATTACGATTGCTGGTGGCCAGGGTCATTTAAAAGGTCAAATATTACGAATTGGCCATATGGGTCAAATATCGCCTTTTGATATTTTACAAGTTGTATCAGCGTTAGAAATACTATTGTCAGAATTTAGAAATGAATCTTATGTTGGTAAAGCTATCACACAATATATGGAGGTCGTAAAAGCATATGTATAAAATTTTAGTTTCAGATCCAATTTCACCAGATGGTTTAAAAAATTTAACAGATCATAGCGATTTTAATGTCGACATTCAAACTGATTTGAATGAAACAGAATTAGCTGAAATCATTCCTAACTATGAGGGGCTAATTGTACGAAGCCAAACCCAAGTCACTTCTAATATCATTGCTGCTGCACCAAACTTAAAAGTCATCGCACGTGCAGGCGTTGGTGTGGATAATATTGATGTAGAAGCTGCTACTAAACATGGCGTTATCGTTATTAATGCACCAGACGGTAATACAATTTCAGCTACTGAACATTCGATGGCAATGATTTTATCCATGGCACGTAACGTCCCTCAAGCCCACCAATCATTAAAAAATGGAAAATGGGATCGTAAAGCATATAGAGGAACTGAACTTTATAACAAAACGTTAGGTGTCATTGGTGCTGGGAGAATTGGAATTGGTGTAGCAAAACGTGCACAAAGCTTTGGTATGAACATACTTGCTTTTGATCCTTATCTATCAGAAGACAAAGCTAAAGAACTTAATGTGATACGTGCTACAGTTGATGAAATTGCTGAACAAGCAGATTTTGTAACAGTGCATACCCCATTAACACCAAAAACAAGAGGTATTGTAGATAAAGCATTTTTTGAAAAAGCAAAACCGACACTTCAAATTATCAATGTTGCGCGCGGAGGTATCATTGATGAAGATGCGCTTGTCGAAGCATTAGATACCAATCAAATTCAAGGTGCTGCAATAGATGTATTTGAAAGCGAACCTGCAACTGAATCACCACTTGTTGCGCATGATAAAATAATCGTCACACCACACTTAGGTGCATCTACTGTTGAAGCACAAGAAAAAGTTGCAGTCTCTGTTGCCAATGAAATCATAGACATATTTGAACATGGTAATGTCGTTAATGCGATTAACGCACCAAAAATGTCCTTCAATGAAATTAATGATGAATTAAAGCCATATATTGAATTAAGTAAATTAACTGGTGAAGTAGGTATTCAATTATTGGAAAAAGCCCCTCGTGAGTTACAAATTAAATATAAAGGGGATATCGCACTGGATGATACAAGTTTACTTACGAGAACTCTTGTATCAGGTGTATTACGCCAAGATTTAGCGGAACGTGTCAATTTAATAAATGCCTTAGTGTTACTAAATGAGCAAGGTGTGTCATATAATATAGAAAAAGATACCAAACATCGTGGATTTAGCAATTATATTGAATTAACTTTAATTAATAAAGACACACAAATTAAAATTGGTGCCACTGTACTAAATGGCTATGGTCCAAGAATCGTACGTATTAATGAATACCCTGTTGATTTCAAACCCGAAAAACATCAACTGGTTATCAATCATAACGATAGACCAGGTATCGTAGGACGTACAGGTCAAATATTAGGTGAATACAATATCAATATCGCTTCTATGCATTTAGGACGCACAAACCAAGGTGGTAATGCGTTGATGATTTTATCGATTGATCATCCTGTAACACAAGATGTGATCGATGCTTTGTATGAAATTGAAGGATTTAATCTAATTAGAAGTGTAGAGTTAGATGTTGCAGTAAGTGAAAATTATAATATTTAACAATAATAAGCTGAAAGGACAACAAAACGATTGTCCTTTCAGCTTTTTTAATCAAAATACTTTTATTTCAAACTATTATTAACCACCCTATTCATGTTAATACTATTTAAGAGTCTAGGCATAAATACCAGAAAATAGAAGTTGGGATATAAATACCTATTCTCAAAATAAGAGAACCAATCCTTAATATGGATTGGTCCTCTTTATATTTAAAAGATTAAGATTTTGATCGTGCATGCTTGCCTGAGGATATGGCTCGAGCCTGTAGTCTCTCGCTCATATTATTCCCTCGGGCGTCAGCACGATGCAAAATCTCTATAAGGATGTGTTTTAATACATACAATAGAAAACAGCTTCGTATTATTTAACTTATACAACTAATAGAAAGTCATATTTTTAATTAACCAAAAGATATAACTAAAAATGAATACACATGATGGATGTCTCCATTTTATATAAAAAACTTACGATTTTGATCGTGCATGCTTGCCTGGGGATATGGCTCGAACCTGTAGTCTCTCACTCACATCATTTTCCCGGGCATCAGCACAATGCAAAACCTCTATATATGATGTGTCACGACATGTGAATGAAAGCGTTGAAACAATCCTTGAAATTGTACTCGATAAATGCAAATTCATCGTGATGCTACTCACATCATCCAAAATGTTTATATATGCGTTTTAGTTCAGCTCACCTTGTAACTCATTCATCGTAATCATCTTTACCAAGATGTGATTATATACGTTAATCTTTTTTATATTCCTCAATCGTCAACATTTGTATTATAATAAAATATCTCGAATTTCACCTACATGATTAACGATATATTCAGCATCATAACTTTCTAATTCCTCACGTGCATTTTGACCTTTCAAACCTGTTAAAGGACCGATAAAAGTTGCACCTATCTTTTTCGCACTTAATAAATCAGCTAATGAATCACCAACAATAAATACTTCATCTGGATTTACACGATTTTCTTGATTTGTCGCATATTTTTTATAATGTTCCAAAATATTACCATCAAGCGTAGCTAAATAACTGAACGGGTTTGGTTTCCCTAGCGGCTTTAATTCAGGAAAATGCTCTTCTGCATTCAATACGTCACTAGCTGTTACAATATGTAAATCATCAAACAAAGATTTAATGCCTAATGTCTCAAATGGAACAATTGTCTCAGTTCGTGGTCGACCTGTTGCAATCGCAATTTGGTAACCAGCCTCTTTCAAATCTACTAACAATTGCTTGATTTCACTGACAGGTCTGAGCACTACCTCTTGATATATATAGCCCTTTTTAAAGTCAGTGCGTTGTTGTTTTTGTTCTACTTCATGATACAATTGGCATCCTAAATACCATTCCTGATAAATTTCTTGTGCTAGCGTCCAGAATGGACTTTTTAACTCAAATAATTCAGCATTTTCTGTATTTAACTGTACTTTTGCATGTTCAATTAACGCTTGGTATATATTTTCTTTACCAGAACTTAAACCATCTAAAAATGAAAGTGGTAATTCAAAATTAAGCTCAATATTTGAAATATGATCACCGAGAAATTGTAACGTTTGTTCACTAAAGCTTTCAATATTCAATGCAATAGATAATTCCTCTTGAGAAAGTGATTTGCATAAATCAATGTAATGTAATGCAATAACGATAAATAACATATCCCAGTTTGAATTCAAACCTAAAGATTTTAATTTTGTTAAAATTTCATCATGGTAGAAGACAATATCTCTTATTTCAGAAATTTGCTCATCATCCAGTTCATGAAAATCTATAGACGGGTCAATACCAATATAATCTTTACTCATTAACATTTCATAAACAGTTAATGCAGATACATCAAAGCACCTTTCTTCACTTAAAAACACACCATCAACATCAAATAATACCGACTTCATCTTAGTTCCTCTCCTTTAATCAGAAAATTCTGATACTAGTATATCGTACTATTTACATATGAAAAGAGCAATGTATTTCCAAAAGATATATATAGAAAAATATTATTAATTTCACAGAATTAATTTGAAAATAAAATCACGCTTAAAAATGAAACGATAACATGCACTTATCGCTTATTTCCAAACGTGATTTTATGAATTGCTGTATTTTTATAGTAAATCTTTCAAAGGTTGCTATCTAATTATGATCTTCTAATTGTGTTTCCATTTCATCTGCTACTTGTTGTACTTGTGTACCAATAATAACTTGGGTGTTATGCTTACCACTTGTTGTAACACCTACTGCACCAGCAGCTTTTATCTTAGTTTCATCAATGATACTATTATCATTAAGTTCCATACGTAATCGTGTAGCACAGTTTGTTAAAGAAGTAATGTTTTCTTTGCCACCAAGACCTTCTAAAATTTGACTAGCCGTTTTTGAATACTTATTAGTCTGTAACTCCCCTTCAGACTCAGCTGAATCTGCAGTGTCACCTGTTGTAGCTTCTTCTGATGTCGGATCAGGTAGTAAGTTATCACCACGACCAGGTGTATTAAGTTTCAACCATTTTATCGCAAATCTAAATACAACATAATAAATAACAAAGAACACTACACCTTGAACCATTAACATCAGTGGATGATTTGCTACTGGATTTATCAGGGATAGTAAATAGTCAATTAACCCTGCACTAAATGAGAACCCTGCTGTCCAGTGGAATAGCGCTGCAATGAACAGAGATAAACCAGTTAATAGTGCATGAATAACAAATAGTATTGGTGCTACAAACATAAATGAAAATTCGATTGGCTCAGTCACGCCAACGAAAAATGCTGATATAGCTCCACCAAACATTAAGCCATAAACTCTTTTTTTCTGTTTTGTCTCAGCAGTATGATACATCGCTAATGCTGCTGCTGGAATCCCAAACATCATTACTGGGAAGAAACCAGCCATATAGCGTCCTGTAATACCTTGAACGGCACCATCACCCGTTTGGAATTTAGCAATATCATTAATACCTGCTAAATCAAACCAGAACACTGTGTTCAATGCATGATGCAGTCCAGTAGGTATTAACAAACGGTTGAAAAAGCCATATAAAAATGCGCCACCAGGACCTAAATCTAATATCCATGTTCCAAATGCAACAATTGCTGAGTACACAATCGGCCAAACAAACAACATAATAACTGCTATAAATATACTAAAGAATGCAGTTAAAATAGGTACCAAACGTTTACCACTAAAGAACGATAACGCTGTTGGCAATTCTGTTTTACTAAATCTGTTATACGTATATGCAGCAACTAAACCGATAATCAAACCGATTAAGACGTTTTGATTATTCATTTGTTCGAACGCTTCATTTACTCCTGTTTCTTTTACACCCAATAATGGTGCTAATTTTTCAGGACTAAGCACGACGGTTGTTAAGAAGAAACCAACAGCTGCAGCAAGCGCCACAGCTCCGTCATTTTTTTTCGCCATACCTAAAGCGACCCCAATTGCAAATAATATTCCTAGTTGATCTAGAATCGTTGAGCCTGCTGTAGAAAAGAACGCAGCTATGGTTGGCAAGATACCGAGCGCTGTTAATGCATTACCAATACCAACGATAATTGCTGCTGCTGGTAACACTGCAACTGGCAGCATGAGCGATCTTCCCAAACGTTGAAAGAAACTATACATAATCATTCCCCATTTCCCAATAAATTACCTAAAAAATCACCACATGTACAAAATGTCCACGTGGTGAATGAAAGCGTTATACTTGTTGTCATTGTACATTTCCATAATAACACAAGTTCTATAATTTTCGTATATAAAATAAGATTCAAAATGAGTAAAATTAACTATTTATGTGCTGCAGACGTATTTAATTCATTTTGTAATTGAATTGTTCTTTTTTCCAATTCTTTTGTTAAATATTCTAATTTCTCGTTTCGCTTCATATCTTTAGGCAAGTTTTTTGTTTCGATGGGTTCACCAAATTTAATAATTGCTTTACCTGTGATTAAACCTTGAATTTTTTTTGGACCAATATATGCCGCTGGCAAAATTGGCGCTTGAGCCATCATAGCGATTGTAACTGCACCACGTTTCATCGGTGAGCCTTCATCATATTTCATACGATGCCCAGTTGGAAAAATACCAACTGTTTTATTTTCTTTTAATAATTTAATTGGTTTTTTCAACGTGCTTGGTCCAGGGTTTTCTCTATCAACTGGAAAAGCATTAAGTGAACTTAAAAATCCACCGAACCATTTATTATGAAACAATTCTTTTTTGGCCATATAATGAATTTGGTTTGGATAAATAGCCATGCCTAGCATAATGACTTCATTGTAACTTTCATGCGTACAAGTGACGACGTATCTATGTAATTGAGGGATGTTTTCTTTTCCTTGTACTTCTAATGATTTACATATTTTGCGTAAAATAAAATTTAATAAACCGCTAACAAATCTATACATTTTTCCACCTACTTTTTTTACCTTATATTACCCTATTGATTCTATCATTTAGTGCATTAATGAACAAGATAATTTATATTTCAGTCTAAAGTTGTATAGTGATATACTAGAAAAAGTTGGACAAACCTTTCATAATAGGTTTTATAGAATGAATCGGAGGTATAATATGTCAGAATTTAACAACAATCAAAATATAAATAATAAACAACCTGACGCGCAAACTTCAAATAACACTCAGACGACATTTAGTAAACGAACAAAACCAAAATTCCCTTGGTTTAAAACTGTTCTTGTTGCACTCATAGCTGGTATTATAGGTGCACTTATCGTCTTAGGTATTGGCAAATTGATGGAGAATACTGTTTTAAATGATAATGGTTCAACCGTCAAAGAAGCGAATAGTAATAGTAATGCTGGCAATTCATTAGATGGTAAAAATGATAAATATGATTCTGTCAATCAAATGATTACAGATGTATCACCTGCAATTGTCGGTGTCATCAATATGCAAAAAGCCCAAAATTTAGATGATTTACTTAAAGGGAAATCTGCTAAATCTGAAGAAGCTGGCGTGGGTTCTGGTGTTATTTATCAAAAAAACAATGGATCAGCATATATTGTTACGAATAATCACGTAATTGATGGCGCAAGCGAAATTAAAGTTCAATTACATAATTCAAAGCAAGTAGATGCCAAATTAATAGGTAAAGATGCACTTACTGATATTGCTGTATTAAAAATTGATGATACCAAAGGTACAAAAGCGATAGACTTTGCAAACTCCTCTAAAGTGAAAACAGGTGACAGTGTATTTGCAATGGGTAACCCACTTGGTTTAGAATTTGCAAATTCTGTAACATCAGGTATTATTTCAGCAAGTGAACGTACAATTGATACGCAAACATCAGCAGGTGCAAACAAAGTAAATGTACTACAAACAGATGCAGCTATTAACCCTGGTAATTCTGGTGGTGCGTTAGTAGATTTAAATGGGAATTTAGTCGGTATAAATTCTATGAAAATAGCGAATGAACAAGTTGAAGGTATTGGTTTCGCAATACCTAGTAACGAAGTAAAAGTTACAATTAAGGAACTCGTTAAAAACGGAAAAATCGATCGCCCTTCTATTGGTATTGGTTTACTAAATTTAAGTGAAATACCAGATGAGTATAAAAAACAATTGCATACGGATAGAAAACAAGGTATATATGTAGCAAAAGTATATGCTGACAGTGGATTAAAAGAAGGCGACATTATTACAAAAATTGATGATGAAAAAGTCAAAGAAGATACAGAACTACGCTCTTATTTATATGAACATAAAAAACCGGGAGATAATGTTAATTTAACAATTGAAAGAAAAGGCAAAACACAAAGTGTAGATGTCAAATTAACAGAACAAAAGTCTAATACGAATGACTCATCTAAAGAAGAAGCCGTCCCTTTTAATTAATAAAATGTGATAATATATTAAGAAAAATAGAACACAAAACTTAATCTTAAAATAAGGAGTTTGGGACATCATTGATGCTCCAGACTCCTTTATTTTGTCAATAGATGATAAAGTCCCACTGCTCAATTTATTGAGCAGTGGGACTTATACTTGAGCTTTAGCTCTACTTTTTTCAATTGTAGTCATCGCTACTAAGAATGGGACAACGAAATCATTATAATAAAATTAAATTTCAGTTTCACACCTTTTATATTTCAAATCTTATTTATAATTTATCATAAAGTATTTTTTCTTACCTCTACGTACAATTGTAAATACATTATCGATTTTATCTTCGTCTGACAATTCATAATTTACATCTTGTTGTCTTTCACCATTTATATAAATCGCACCATTATTTATATCTTCACGTGCTTGTCTCTTAGATGAAGATATGCCAGTTTCAACGATGGCTTCAACAATGTTCGAAGTCGTGTGATTTAAGTCAACTTGTGGTACATCTTTAAATCCTTCTTTTAATTCTTTAGCTGAAAGTGATTTCAAATCACCTGAAAATAAAGCTTGTGAAATTCTAATTGCATCATCTAATGCATCTTGGCCATGAATAAATCTAGTAACATTTTCGGCTAATGCTTTTTGTGCTTTTCGTAAATGTGGTGCTTCTTGCAGTGATTTTTCTAAATCATTTATTTCTTCTTTACTTAAAAATGTAAAATATTTTAAAAATTTAATAACATCTTCATCCGTTGAATTAATCCAAAATTGGTAGAATTCATAAGGGCTTGTTTTGTCAGCATCTAACCATACTGCGCCACCTTCTGTTTTACCAAATTTTTTACCATCAGATTTAACTACTAACGGAATCGTCAGACCAAATGCTTCATTTTCTCCATACATACGACGCATGAGTTCAATACCACTAGTGATATTACCCCATTGGTCTGAACCACCTACTTGAATTTTACAATTGTATGTTTGATTAAGGTGTCCGAAATCAATTGCTTGTAAAATTGTGTAAGTAAATTCTGTAAATGAAATGCCGTGTTCCAAACGGGTTTGTATAGAATCTTTGCCCAGCATGTAATTTACACCGACATGTTTACCATAATCACGTAAGAATTCAATCAGTGATATTTGTCCAAGCCAATCTTTATTATTAACTAGTTTTGCACCTTTATTTGTGTCAAATTCAAAAATTTTATGCATTTGTTTACTAATGCCTTGTACATTGGTTTCAACTTGTGCTTCAGTTTGTAATTTTCTTTCTTCTGATTTACCAGATGGGTCGCCTATCATCCCTGTACCGCCGCCAATTAACACAAGTGGTCGATGACCATGCTCTTGAAAGCGACGTAAAGTTAAGAATGGTAATAAGTGACCAATGTGTAAACTATCTGCAGTTGGATCGGCACCACAGTATAACGTAACTTGTTCTTTATTTAATAAATTCTCGATACCTGTTTCATCCGTTTGTTGATAAATTAAGCCTCTCCATTTTAATTCTTCAATTAATGCATTTGTCATGATATCAACCTCCTAATTAATTATTGATAAAGTTTTGAATAGGCTTTATTTGCATTACTTATATATATTCAAGAAAAATAATATTAGAAAATGCAAAAAAGCACCCTTACATATTTATGTAAGGGCGCAATTGCACGGTACCACCATACTTTAAGTCAAACAACTTTATTAATGATACGTTCATTAACTAAAACGTTTGGATAATTGCGTTATAAAGGTGTATTCATATAAAGATCAACGTTAGTTCACAGCAACCACTAACTCTCTGAAGATGATACAATATATTACTTCTCCTCTATCCAAAAACGATATCGAATTGATATTAATTATATTTAATTCTATTTTAAAAGTCAACAGTCTAACTTATGTTATAATACTGTTTAGCTAAGGAGGACCACAATGGAAAAACAAACGTTTGATACCGACATTCGTGAAGATAAACAACTTACCAGACTAGAACAGTTTGAATTTATTTATAAAAAAATCAAACACTTTTTCGTAGGTTTGTTTTTCATATTTGGCTGTTCTTTGCTTGTTTTACTCGCAATATCTGTGCTTTATTTTCAAAATTTAACAAAAGAAGCAACGCATATGTCAGATAATGAATTAAAACATAAATTATTAAATGTGTCTGGTAATGAAGATATTGATTATAAAAGTGACAATATTTTATCAGAATATAACAATTCTATTAACACACTTATTGTTGGTCCAAAACATGTTGATAGCAATGTGATTAAAGCATTAACAGCTTCAGAAGACAGTTTATTCTTTCGTCATAATGGTATATTACCAAAAGCAGTTTTAAGAGCAATTGGTCAGGATATATTTAATTCAGTTGATGCTACTGGTGGTAGTACAATCACGCAACAACTTGTTAAAAACCAAGTTTTAACCAATAAAAAAACATATAACCGAAAAGCAAATGAACTAGTACTCTCAATGCGCGCAGAAAAAATACTGACTAAAGACGAAATTTTATATACATATTTAAATATTGTTCCCTTTGGTCGTGATTATAATGGCACAAATATTTCTGGCATTGGTTCAGCTGCTTATAGTATTTTTGGCAAACCTGCCGAGGATTTGAATATTGCTGAATCTGCTTATTTAGTTGGGTTATTACAAAGCCCATACTATTACACACCCTATAATGAAGATGGTTCACTTAAATCTAGCAATCAAATTCAAATCAGTTTAAATAGACAACATTATGTGCTAAAACGTATGTTAGTAGAAGATGAAATTACACTTTATGATTATAGACATGCAGAAAATTATGATATTAAAGCTCATTTAATGACTAAATAAAATTAATCATATACATGTTTTTAATTTCTATTAAGTTAGCAAGACTATGCATAGAAAAACACTTTCGTATGATTCATTTTAAATGAACTCAACGAAAGTGTTTTTATTTTAGTCTCACTGATTAGCATTAGTGCTTATATGATTCGATAGAAATTGACGTTTGCATTAAAAAAAGAAGTTATATTAAAGGCTCTTTTTTGTACAATTTTTTAAAATAAACCTACTGCATGTCCATCATCTGTAACATCCATATTTAATGCCGCAGGTTGTTTAGGCAATCCAGGCATTGTCATTATTGCACCAGTCAGCGCAACAATAAATCCAGCACCTGTTTTAGCTTCTAATTCACGGATTGTAATTTCAAAACCTTCAGGGGCACCTAACAATGTAGCATCATCTGAAAATGAATATTGTGTTTTAGCCATACATACAGGGAAATGGTCCCAACCATTTTCCTTAAATTGTTTTAATTGTTTTTGAGCTTTACTACTAAATGTTACTTTGCTACCGCCGTAAATTTCTTTTACGATTGTTTCAATTTTATCTTCTAATGGTTGCTCTAGTTCATATAAATGTTTGAAATCTTGTGGTTGTTCGATTACTTCTAACACTTCGTTAGCTAAATCGATACCACCTTTACCACCTTTTTCCCAAACTTCTGTTAAAGCTAGTCGAACACCATTTTCTTTTGCCCACTCTTGAACAAATTTAGTTTCTGCTTCTGTATCATGTATAAATGCATTTAATGCAATCACTGGTTCTAATCCATATTTTTTCACATTATTTACATGGCGTTCTAAGTTTTCAATTCCTGCTTTTAATGCTTCAACGTTTTCTTCTTTAAGGTTGTCTTTTGCAACGCCACCATGCATTTTAATCGCCCGAATTGTAGCCACTACTACAACTGCAGATGGTTCAAATCCTGCTTCTCGCGCTTTGATATCAATAAATTTCTCAGCGCCTAAATCCGAGCCAAATCCTGCTTCTGTTACGACAATATCAGCTAATTCTCTAGCAGTTTGTGTAGCAAGAATCGAGTTACAACCATGTGCAATATTTGCAAATGGACCACCATGTACTAATGCAGGCGTTCCTTCTATAGTTTGTACTAAATTCGGTTTGATTGCGTCTTTAAGTATCATCGCTAAAGCACCTTCAACTTTTAAATCCGCAACAGTGACTGGTTTACGATCTCTTGTATAACCTACTGTAATTTTACTGATTTTAGTTTTCAAATCTTGAATATCGTTAGCTAAACATAAAATCGCCATAATTTCTGAAGCCACTGTAATATTGAAGCCATCTTCGCGAGGTACACCTTGTGTTGGTCCGCCTAATCCTACAATCACATTTCTTAGGGCACGATCATTCATGTCTAAAACGCGTTTCCACTCAATTCTTCTTTGATCTATACCTAAGTCATTTCCTTGATGAATATGATTATCAATAAATGCTGATAAAGCATTGTTCGCTGTAGTAATCGCATGGAAGTCACCATTAAAATGCAAGTTAATATCTTCCATTGGTAGTACTTGAGCATAACCACCACCTGTCGCCCCGCCTTTAATACCAAATATTGGTCCTAAAGCAGGTTCACGTAAAGCAACCATGACATTTTGCTTCAATTGGTTAAATGCATCTGATAATCCCACTGTAACTGTTGATTTCCCTTCACCAGCTGGTGTTGGGCTCATAGCTGTTACCAACACTACTTTCCCTTTGTTCTCTTTTTGTTTAACTTGGTTGATATCTATCTTAGCCTTATAGTGTCCATATGGTTCTAAAGCATCTGCAGGAATACCTACTTTTTCAGCAATATCTCCAATAGGTTGTAATGTTGATTGATTAGCAATATCTAAGTCTGATAAATGTGCCAAATTAATTCGCCCCTTCTTATATAAATTTTAATCACTTTTAAAAATCAAATTTCAATCAGTGAGTCAAAATTCCTTACACATTCATAATAACTAAATAATGTTGTGTTGTCGATTAATAGAGATAGCGCTTTCAAAATAATAAGCGTCTTTTGTAAAGATATAATATATATTTCTACTTATATTGTTTTATTACACTAAAAACTCCTTTATTTCAAAATTTTAAGCTGCGTTAAAACTTATCAATAAAGGAGTGTTTTTAGCTAGTTTTGCTTTTGCTTACTGAATAATCATAAAACACATTGTATTTAATTAATCTTCCATCGTACTTAAGTCGCCTTCTGGCAAGTCAAGTTCCCATGCTTTTAATACGCGACGCATAATTTTACCTGAACGAGTTTTAGGTAATTTTTCTTTAAATTCTATTTCGCGTGGTGCAGCATGTGCAGCTAATCCTTCTTTAACAAATTTACGAATTTCTTCTTTCAACTCATCACTTTCTTCAAATTCAGGACGTAAGGCAACAAATGCTTTGATAATTTCACCACGTACTGGATCAGGTTTACCAATGACTCCTGCTTCTGCAACTGCCTCATGTTCCACTAATTTTGATTCTACTTCAAATGGACCTACGCGTTCTCCTGCTGTCATGATTACATCATCAACACGACCTTGGAACCAGAAATATCCATCTTCATCTTTATAAGCGGAATCTCCAGAAACATACCAGTCGCCGATAAAATACGATTCATATTTTTCAGGATTATTCCAAATGGAAATCATCATGGATGGCCAACCTTTTTTAATTGCTAAATTACCCATGCGATTAGGGGGTAATTCATTACCTTGGTCATCTACGATTGATGCCTCAATGCCTGGTAAAGGTTTACCCATTGAGCCTAATTTCACGTCCATCGAAGGATAATTTACAATCATATGACCACCTGTTTCAGTCATCCACCAAGTATCTAGTACACGCAATCCAAATACATCTTTTGCCCATTTAATGACTTCTGGGTTTAACGGTTCACCGACAGATAAAATACTCTTCAAGGATGACAAATCATATTTTTCGACGATGTCGTCACCAGCACTCATTAACATTCTTAACGCTGTTGGTGCTGTATACCAGATAGTCACTTTAAATTCTTCTATCATGCCATACCATGCTTCAGGAGAAAATCTACCTCCCGCAATACAATTCGTAATGCCGTTTAACCAAGGACTAAATATACCATACGATGTACCAGTGACCCATCCTGGATCTGCTGTACACCAATACACATCATCATCTTTAAAATCAAGTACATATTTACCTGAAATATAATGTACCAACATTGATTTTTGTGCATGTAATACACCTTTAGGTTGACCAGTTGATCCTGATGTATAATGTAAAATCAAACCATCATCTAAATCTAACCATTCCGTATCAAATTGATCACTTGCTTGTTCAAACTCACTATTGAAATCTACATATGCACGATCTACATCATTATCAACTACAATGATTGTTTCTAAATTTGGTAACTTATCTACAGGTATTCTTGGCAATAAGCTATTAGTAGTAACAATTACTTTTGCTTCACTATTTTCTAGTCTATCTCCAACAGCTTTTTCCATAAATGCTTCAAATAATGGGCCGACAATTGCACCTATTTTCAAAATACCAAATAATGCAAAATAAAGTTCAGGTGTTCGTGGCATGAAAATAAATACACGATCACCTTTTTCAACATTTGCTTTATCCTTTAAAACATTTGCAGCTTTATTCGATTTTGATTTCATTTCACTGAAAGTATAACTTTCTTGTCGCTGATCATCTTTATAATGAAGCGCAACTTTTTCTCCTTTACCTTCATCCACATGGCGATCGATACATTCATGCGCCATATTCACTTTACCTGTGTCATACCATGAAAATGCTTTTTCGACCTCTTTCCAATCAAAGTTGTTGTATTGTTTCTCATAGTTTTGAAGGTTAAAATTTCCTTCTTCCCCTTTATATACTTCTACTTTCATTCTAAATCCCCCTCTTAATGAAATCGAATGCTTAATGCATATTATAACTAACAAATTCGCAATTTTCAAAATAATCGGTGTAAACGGATACATTATCGTGTTAATTTCCTCTAAAATCCCTTATACTAAAAGTATTAAAGGGTGAATATGATATTCATCTACAGTCGTTTGGAGTGAAAAAATGGAACATATAAAAACGTATCAATTTCAAACATTTCATTTGGACGAAGGTGCATTTATTATAGAAGGTCCTGTTTCTAGAGAAAATCTTGAACTTATGACTTTTGATGATGGACTTTCTGCTTTTCGACAACCCGACGATCAATTTATAGCGATAAAAGAAATTAGTGAATTAGCAGAAGGCAGAATTTTTGTGATACGAAAGCATAAACATATTATAGGATATGTCACTTATCATTATCCTGATCCATTAGAACGTTGGTCGGATGGTAACCTTGAGTATTTAATAGAACTGGGTGCCATAGAAATTAGTTTACCATATCGACATTTACATTTAGGTAGTAAACTTATTCGCTTAAGTTTGACTGCAGATGAATATGAAGATTATATCGTATTAACCACTGAGTATTATTGGCATTGGGATTTAAAAAATGCAGGTTTGGATGTTTACGCGTATAAAAAACTAATGCAAAAATTAATGGGTTATGGGGGCCTAGAGATTTTTGCTACAGATGATCCTGAAATCACTAGCCATCCAGCTAATTGTTTAATGGCAAGAATAGGTTCACGCATTTCCATTGATCAGTTACAAGCATTCGATGATTTAAGATACAAGAATCGCTTTTTCTTTTAAAGGGGAGTTAAATCAATATGAGCAATACCCAAAAAACTGGTTTTGTTTATTCAAACGAAATCTTACAATACCGTTTTAGTAATCAACATCCTTTCAATCAAATGAGATTGAAATTGACAACTGAATTATTAAGTGATTTAGGTTATTTAAAACCTGAACACATCGTTAAACCACGAATTGCAACAGATGATGAATTAAATTTGATTCATAGTTATGATTATATACAATCTATTAGACGTGCATCACATGGCATTTTAAACGATAATGAAGCCAAGAAATATGGCTTAGATGGAAGCGATACACTACAATTTAGAATGATGCATAAACACAGCGCACGTATTGTGGGTGGTGCCCTTAATTTAGCTGATAAAATTATGGACGGTACATTCACCAATGGTTGTCATTTAGGTGGTGGATTACATCATAGTTTGCCAGGTCGTGCTAATGGGTTCTGCATATACAATGATGTGGCAATTACCATTGCTTACCTCATCAAACATTATGATTTACGTGTAATGTGTATCGATACCGATGCACATCATGGTGATGGAACACAATGGAGTTTTTATACTAACAGTGATGCATTAATTTATTCTATACATGAAACTGGTAAATTTTTATTCCCTGGGTCAGGAAACTATACAGAACGTGGCAATGAACAAGGCTTCGGTTATACCGTCAATATACCACTTGAACCGTACACAGAAGATGAATCTTATCTCGAGGTCTTAAATGAAACATTAGAACCTGTTGTTGCTTCTTTCAAACCTGATATCATTGTGAGTGTGCATGGTGTAGATATTCATTATTTAGATCCACTCACACATTTAAGTTGTACACTAAACGCACTATATGAAATCCCCTATAAAATTAAAGCATTAGCAGATAAATATACTGATGGAAAAGTGATTATGTTTGGTGGCGGTGGTTACAATATTTGGAAAGTTGTACCTCGTGCATGGACGCATGTTTTTTTAGCATTAATTGGTGAACAACAACAACAAGGTGAATTGCCTGAAAAATGGATTGCTAAGTGGACACCTTATGCTACTTGTGAATTACCAAAGACTTGGAAAGACCAAAAATTAGATTATCAATTGATCCCCAGACGTAAAGAAATTACAGAAATCAATATGAAACACGCAACTCAAGTATTAAGTTGGTTTAAATAACGCTTATTTTTATAGTTTTACTACATAAAAAACACAAAGCGTGATAAAGCCCCACTACTCAGTTCATTGAGATTAGTGGGGCTTATGCATGAATTTCACCTCAGATAAAATTAAAATCAGTGCATTCTTACTGAACTATGACCAAAAGCATGTTAAACATGTTTTTGGTCATAGCATCTGTGTTTTATTAAATTTATTTTGTTGTACCTCTGTATTCAATTCTATGCGGTAAAATCACATTAGGTTCATCAATTTCTTCTTCGTTCATATATTTGGTTAATAATCTCATTCCCACTGCACCAATATCATACAATGGCTGAATCACACTTGATAATTGTGGTCTAACCATTTCAACTAATCGTGTATTATTAAAACTAACAATTTGTAAATCATCCGGAACAGTTACACCCTCATCTTGTGCTGCATGAACTAAACCAATTGCTTGTTCATCACTAATTGATAAAATAGCATCTGGTTTAGTAGATTTTAATGCACCAAATGCACGTAAACCATCTTTATATGTTTCATTACCATTGAAGATTAATTGGTCGTCTAATGTTAATTGATTTTCTGATAAAACTTCTTTCAATCCTTCTAACACATCGTCTTGCGCCTTCTTAGAGTAATCTCCACCTACAAAAGCAAAACGCTTTGCCCCTTTTTCGATCAGGTGTGCAGTTATTTCTTTTGCAGCAGTTTGGAAATCAATATTAACAGATGAAATACCTTCATCTTTACCATTCGTACCTGACACAACCACCGGTACAGATGATTTATTAATCAATTCTTTAATTTCTTCGGAGATAGTACCACCTAAAAAGATAATGCCATCTACTTGTTTGCTTAATAAATTATTAAAAATTTCTTTCTCTTTGCTCGGATCATTATCAGAATTAGAGATGATTGAATGATACTTATACATCGTAGCAATGTCTTCTAAACCACGTGCAAGTTGTGAATAATACACATTTGAAATATCTGGGATAATTACCCCAACAGTCGTCGTACGTTTACTCGCTAATCCTCTTGCTACAGCGTTAGGACGATAACTCAATTTTTTTATTACTTCGTTCACTTTGTCTCGGGTTTCTGGTTTTACATTTTGGTTACCATTTACGACACGCGAAACAGTAGCCATAGATACTCTAGCTTCTCTAGCTACATCATAAATTGTTACAGTCATAAACTTCCTCCTTGAAAGCGATTTCTTTATCATTATACTCTGTTTTCATAACATTTTCAAAGTTTACCATATTTTTCGTAAATGTAAAATCATTTTGATTTGAATGTCATAATTATGTCAATTTCATAATAATTTAACAAATCTTATTTGAGTATATTTTTTATTTCATTAACAATAAATTTTAAAAGCAGTATTTATATTTCGTATAAATAGTTATTATAAAGCAATATAAAAACCTCTATATGCACCTAAATAATTAGTGTGCAAAATAGAGGTTATAAAATCATAATATCATATACATTATTTTAATTGTTTATTGTTATACATATCAGCTAATGGTTTTAATTCATTGTAGAATTTTTCAAATTCATTTAAATCCATTTGTTGACCACTATCACTTAATGCAACAGAAGGATCTGGGTGAACTTCTGCCATAATACCATCAGCACCAACAGCTAAACCTGCTTTTGCAGTCGGTAACATGATATCTTTACGTCCAGTACTATGTGTAACATCTACTAAAACTGGTAAATGTGTACCCTGTTTTAAAATTGGCACTGCGGAAATATCTAATGTATTTCTAGTAGCTTTTTCATATGTACGTATACCACGTTCACATAAAATTATATTTTCATTACCTTGCGATGCAATATATTCAGCTGCAAAAATAAATTCTTCAATTGTAGCGGACAATCCACGTTTTAATAATACTGGCTTATTAGAACGCCCTGCTTCTTTTAATAATTCGAAATTCTGCATATTACGTGCACCAATTTGGAAGACATCTAAATATTGATCAGCAATTTCAAAATCTGCTGGATTTACAATTTCACTTACAACATTTAAACCATATTTATCTTTTGTATTTTTAAGTATTTTAAGTCCTTCTTCACCTAATCCTTGGAAATCATAAGGTGATGTACGAGGTTTAAATGCACCACCTCTGATGAATTTCTCACCTTTAGCTTGTAAATTTGCAGCAACCGTATCTACTTGTTCTTGTGACTCAACTGAGCATGGACCAAAAACAAATGATTTATTACCATCACCAATAATGCCTCCATTATCAAATTGAACAATCGTATCTTCTGGTTTCAATTTTCTAGACACATATAAGTGTTTTTCATTCTCTGATTTTTGCAAGTCAGTAGAGGCTTTAAAAATTTCTTTAAATAGTTGTTTAATCACATTATCATTAAACGGACCTTCATTTTTATCTAAAAGTTGGTTAATCATTTCTTTTTCACGTTGAGGGTCATAAACCATTGTACCCTGTTTGCGTTTTTCTTCACCTATTTTTTGTGCGATTTTTCCTCTTTTAGATAAAAGATCTAATATTTGTTCATTAATTCCAACAATTTCATCTCTGTATTCTTGTAATTTGTCTGTCATTTTATTCACCTCTATGAAAATTTTACAGCGATATTTTATTCTGCTTTAAAGCGATAAAATATTTGTTAAACGTAATTCTAACAATAACTACATATAAGTTCAAGTCTCAAACGTAAAAAATCACTTTTAAAGTGAATACGTTTAATGATAACTGAATTTTCTGTTATTTGCTAGTCGTATTTTTACACTATTACATAAAATATAATTTCATTTCAACGACTTGTTACATCGTATACAAGTAGATTATATATATCACTTGGTATAAATAACTATACCTATTTTACCTTACGTTATTTTTTTAATCGTTACTTTTAAATGCACAGATATTTGTGGTAATAAGAACTAGTGTATCCATTGATAGATTATAAATTGAGTCACGTTATAACCTATATACAAGGCAACTAGTGAATTTATTTAAGCAGTGTTTATTAAAATATAAGTGAGAGGCTTATTTTTTGAATAACAAAATATAAATTGTACCGATTTTGCATCGTGCTGACGCCCGGGGAAATGATATGGACGAGAGACTACAGGCTCGAGCCATANNAGCATGCACGATCAAAATCGTAATATTTTAAATATAAAGAGGACCAATCCATATTAAGGATTGGCCCTCTAATTTTGAGAATGGGGATTTATGTCCCAAACTCCATTTGATTATAGAATTTATTCCAAATTCAGATAACAGCTTTTAGTCATTAAATGTTCTTTTATCTATTTTACTTTTCGCTTTTTCAGACTTCTTGTTTTGTAATCTGTTTTTTGAATATGTTGGCACTTCTTGGTCAGAACTAGCTGAAACAGTACTACTATTACTAGAAGTCTGTTTACTTATACCTTGTTCAGCATTATCATGAACAATCATACCATCTTTAAAAGACACACTTTTATGTGTTTGCTTAACACGTTGCTCTGCAGCTTGAGGTGCATTATTAGTTGAAGCTTGGCCATGTTTATCTGCAGAATTTTCTACTTTATTATTATTTTCTACTGCATTATCTAATTTCTTTGTAACTAAATTAGGTACTTTTTGATTACCTTTGGCTGTTAGCGTTTCAGGTTTTAACAAATCAACTGTCTTTTCAGCTACTTTAGGATTTTTAGACATTGCATCACGTTTTTGGCTCGCGGCTAATGCTAATCCTGCAGCAGTAATACTTCCTGCAACTGTAGCTGATTTTAAATTATTTGTTGATTCAGTTTTGGTACTTTTAGTAACTAAATTAGGAACTTCCTTTTTAGAATTAGATTTTACATTTTCTTCAGCTACAAGTGCAGTTGTGTTTTTCTTAACTGTCGTGTCATTTTTTAAAGCTTTATTTTTCTCTTCAGCAGCATTCGCTAATTTTGTAGCTGATACTGTACCATTTTTTGATGATTCGTCAGAAGATGATGCAACTGTAGAATCAGATAAATGATGTGTTTCTGACTCTTGTTTAATTGCATTTTTTTGAGCATTTTTTTCACTTTCTGTTGGTTGTGCTTGTACATCAATATTGTTTAAACCATCATCTGATGCTTCACTCGATTGTTGTTCAGTTAATGTTTCTTGTGCTTGAGGTGACATATTAGATAAGTTGTGTGAAGAGGTCTCTTGTTGAATTGCAACTTTTTGTGCATCTAATTCATTGTTTGTAATTGCTTTTTCTTTTATGTGCGCAACTTGACGTTCTGCTTCTGCTTTATCATTTTCAGTTTCTTTAACTACATTTGATTTGAATGCTTTTTTATTTTTAGGAACGGATTTATCACTTTGACGTGATTTACTAATAGAAACCAACCCTACAGCCGAACCTATCACTGCACCCACTATAAATCCATAAACAAACACATTTCTAGCGCCAGATGTAAAATATTCTGGAACTTCATAACTTTCTAAATTTCTTTCGAAATCATCTCGATTATAGTACTTCATATTTGAATGCCTCCTATAACAAATGCACTTAAATAAGTTTATACCTCATTTAAGTGCATTTGTTTTTTAAGTATATAAATGATTAATGGTCAACACGTGTAGTATAGCTATGATTTGCATCATCTGCTACGCTACTTGTTTTATAATTTGCACTTTCTCTACGATTTCTTCTGTTTTGCCATTTGTCAGCAACTTCCATTGCAACATTTGACCATTGTACAACTTGAGAAATTTTATCTTCATTTTGAGAAATATTGTGCGTGATTGAGTTTGTTACTCGATCAACAGAACCATTTAATGTTTGAACTGAATCACCGATACCTTTCACAGCATCAACGACAGAGTTTAAACGTTCTGATTTATCTTGAATATCTTCAGTTAAGCGATTCGCTTTATGAAGTAAGTCAGTAGATTCACGTGTAATCCCTTGAATTTGTCCTTCAACTCCATCAAGAGTTTTAGCAACGTGATCTAAATTTTTCTTAACTGAAAGTAATACAACAACGATTCCTATACATAATACTAAAAAAGCAATCGCTGCAATTATTCCAGCTATAGGTAAAATCCATTCCATTTAAAACGCCTCCTAAAAAAACATATGTTGTTATTTAATATAAATACCCACATCATTTTAACATAAACATATTAAAATGAGGTAGTTACACCGATATTTTCCATATATGCACGTTGGATTTTTTGTATATCGCCTGCACCCATAAATAAGATTACTGCATCTTTATACTGTTCTAACGTATTTACACTTTGCTCATCAATAAGCGTGGAACCATCCACTCTTTTAATAAGGTCTTGAATGGTTAGTTCACCATTATTTTCTCTTATTGATCCAAAAATTTCACATAAAAATGTTTTATCAGCAAGATTCAAACATTCAGCAAATTCTTCTAAAAAAGCCTGTGTTCTACTGAAAGTATGTGGTTGGAAAACAGCAATAACTTCTTTATTAGGATATTTTTTTCGTGCTGTCTCAATTGTAGCACTAATTTCTCTCGGATGGTGAGCATAATCATCCACTAATATTTGTTTACCCGCCTTAGTTTCATTAAATCTACGTTTTACACCACCAAATGTTTCTAACGCTTCTTTAATATTATCAACGTTTAATCCTTCTAAATAACTTATTGCTATTACAGCAAGTCCGTTTAAAATATTATGATCTCCAAATTGTGGAGATAAGAAAGTATCATAAAATTTATTATTAATATAAACATCAAATTGTGTTCCTTTTTCACTAATTTGAATATTATCTGCATATATATCATCATTTTTAGAAAATCCATAATAATAAATAGGTACATCTGCTTTTAAATCACGAAGATATGGATCGTCTCCCCAAGCTATAATTGCTTTTTTAACATTATGTGCCATTTCTTGAAAAGCATTAAAAACGTCATGTACATCTTTAAAATAATCTGGATGATCAAAATCAATATTTGTCATAATTGTATAATCCGGATGATAACTTAAAAAATGTCTACGATATTCACATGCTTCAAAAGCAAAGTAATCACTGGCCGGAATACCTAAACCTGTACCGTCTCCAATTAAGAAAGACGTTTTTTTATCTCCGTTCATAACATGTGATAGTAAGCCAGTTGTAGATGTTTTACCATGTGCACCTGTTACAGCAACAGAAGTGTATTGGTTAATAACATGACCTAAAAAATCATGATAGCGAATAACTTCTAAATTTAACTCATGTGCGCGCACTACTTCTTCATGCGTATCAGGAAAGGCATTACCTTGAACAATGACCATATCTTCCTTTATATTATCTGCATCAAAGGGTAGGATTTTTATACCTTTATTTTTTAATGCTACTTCTGTGAAAACATAATTCTTTATATCTGATCCTTGTACTTCATTTCCAAGATCATGCATGATTTGTGCTAATGAACTCATACCGGCACCTTTAATGCCGACAAAATGGTAATGTGTCATTGTAACTCTCCTTTATCTCTATATTAATTATCATTCAAATCAGACTCAGTGACATACACATCTCTAGGTTTAGAACCGTTTACTTCCGAAATATAACCTAACTGTTCTAGTTGGTCTACAATTCTAGCAGCACGATTATAACCGATTTGGAAATGTCTTTGTATCAGTGAGGTAGAAATATGTCCTTCTTGTACCATAAATCGACATACGTCGTCGAATAAATCATCTTGCGGATGACTTTCTACTTTTTTCAACAATTCTTTTTCTTCAAAAAGATAATCAGGTTCACGTTGTTGCTTAATAAAATCAACTACATCATCAATTTCTTCATCAGAAACGAATGTTCCTTGTACACGTATTGGTTTGTTCATTCCACTTCCTAGGTATAGCATATCCCCATAACCTAATAAGCGCTCTGCTCCACCACTATCTAAAATCGTACGTGAATCTACACTTGAAGATACCATAAAGGCAATTCGTGTTGGTATATTCGCTTTGATTAATCCTGTAATTACGTTGACAGATGGTCTTTGTGTTGCAACTAACATATGAATCCCACATGCGCGTGCTTTTTGTGCGATTCGTGCAATTGATTGTTCAACCTCTTGTGGTGCCATCATCATTAAATCAGCTAATTCATCTATTACTATAACAATTTTTGGCATTCTATCTTCATAATTTGCCTTTTTATTAAAAGCAGTTATATTTCTAACATGATATTTGGCAAATACTTTATATCGACGTTCCATTTCTTCAACTGCCCATTTTAAACTTTGTGTAGCAGCTTTAACATCAGTAATAACAGGGGATACCAAATGTGGCAAACCATTATATGGTGCCAACTCAACCATCTTAGGATCGATAAGTAGTAACCTTAGTTCTTCCGGATGATTTTTATACAATAATGACATTAAAATGCTGTTAATAGATACAGATTTACCTGATCCTGTAGCACCAGCAATTAAAGCATGAGGTGTTTTTGCTATATCCATTACCAATGGCTCATTATTAATTCTAAGTCCCATAGCAACTGTTAATTTAGATTCAGCATTTTTAAATGTATTATCTTCTATGATAGAACGTAAATTAACAGGTGTTGAAGACTGATTTGGCACTTCAATACCTACTAAACTCGTGCCTGGAATAGGTGCTTCAATACGTATATCTTTTGCTGCCAATGCCATTTTAATATCATCTTGTAGGTTAGTGATTCTAGATACTTTCACACCCTTTTCAACAGACAATTCAAAACGAGTCACACTTGGTCCTTCTGTAACAGTTTGAACTTCTGCAGGTACATTGAAATAATAGAATGCTTCATTTAATTCTTGTTTCTTTTCTTCAATCCATTGATCATCTATTTCATGCACTTTAGGTTCATCAAGTAAATCAATACTTGGAAGTTTAATATTCGGACCTTTTCTTATGGACGTTTTACTTTCTTGAGATGTTTGGGTATTTTGGCTAGGCTGACTCACAGAATTTGAATTCTGAGATGTCGTATCATTAACTGATTGATTGTCTATATGTTTGGATTCAAGATTTTGTGTTTTTTCACCTTGCTCGTTATCTATAGTTTCATCTTTCAGACCTTTATTAGACTGTACATCATCAGTCAATGTTTCAGATTGCGCATGCATATCCGTAACTTTTGACTTATTATCGTCAGAAGCATTTACATCCACGTTATTTTCGTTTTGCATTTGTTGTTGATAAGAAGCAGTTGTTTCATCTTTTTTAGTTTGTGTTGATTTATCAATATACTCATCTGATTGTTGTAATTCAATCTTATTTGAGTTGACAGAAGTATTCGTGTTGTTAAGATTTTTTTTAGCATCAAGCATTCGTTTTTTATCAGATGGTGTCATCACTACATTGAAAGGTTTGCTCCCTTTCAATCTAGTTGTGGTTTTATGTTGTTGATTACCTTGTTCATCACTATTAGCTTTAGCAGTTGGCTTATCATAAGCTTGTTGCGCTTCATCACCTTTATCCTCTGAAATCTGTGCGTCGTCAACAAACGTATTTTCACCGGTTTTATCCGCTTCACTATAAACTGATGAATTTTTTTGGTATCGCGAAACATTTTGATTTAAACCATCAGTGTCACCATCATTTTGCTCATCTTCTTTTTCAAAATGATGGTTTGAATACATAGATGTATCATCCACTGAATAATCACTTTCATTTTTCGTTGTTTTCACTTCATTATTGTGCGCTTGTTGAGTCGAATCAAGCGTATTTTGTGACATATCATTTTGAACATCTGAAATTTCTCTATACGTTGCATCCGAAATTTCAGTATTATCGATAGATTCTGTTGCGTTTTCATTATTCTGTTGCTGAACGTTATCTATTTCTACACGATTACTATCTTGATAAAGATTTGTCTCTTCATTAGCTTGACTCGTTGATGTTTCTGTAATACTTGATTCGTTCTCTACATTGACAGTTTGATTCTCACTTTCATCTGACTCAATATCTGATTGGTTATTGTCAATGTTATGTACATCACTTATATGATCTAAATTAATTTCTTGATACTTGTATTGTGATGTATCACTTTGATCATCAGCATCATATTTTTCATTTGTATCTTTATCTGACAATTTTTTTGCGTAGTCTGTATCACTGTTTTTATTTTCTGCTCCGTCTAATGAACTTTCTCCAATATATTGTTTTGCTTGTTGTGCATACATTTCATCAATTGCTTTTTGTATTGTATCTTCGTCATTTTGTTGACTTTCTTGTCGCTTCTGTTGCAATGCTTTTTTAAACTGACGTTTTTGAAGCACCTTACGCTCACGTTCTCTACGAATTTCTTCAACAATTTGAGACGCATAGATATTTTCTATATTGATTGTATTGTTCTTTTTAGGAGTAGTTGTTGACTGTGATACATGATCTTGTTGCAGAGATTTATTTTGCGTTTGTTCTGTGCTCTTTTCAGATGATGGTTGTTCGCTATCAACTTGAGAAGGTTGATCAAACGTTGGTTCATCAGTGACACTTTGGTCATTGTTAGAATTTGGTTTTTGTTCTTCTTGCTTTTCACTCTCATTATCATCTGAAAAACGATTATTAGGTTTTATCACACCATTTTCTAAAGGATGTGGTTTTTTAGTTCCAAAAATAGCTGAAGGAACTTCGCTCGCTTTAAATTCACTTTTATGATATTGAGGTGTAGTAGGCTCATGTTTTTTTGTACTATGTCCATTTCCGCGTTCAGTACCGCCTAAAACATCTGTTTGAATTCTTGTTCTTTTTCCTTTGTGTTGTTTCTTTTCTTTACGAACTTCATTATCTAATGACGCATTTGTTTTACTACGTGATGATGGATAAGATTCTGTAGATGGTTGATCAAATTTATCTGTCGTTGTTTCATCAGTCATTTGTCTCCGTCTTCTATAGTGGTGATTCTCAGTATGATGATTAGATGACTTATGGTTGGAATTTTTAAATTCATTTTCTGATGATTCTTTATTAGCGTCCTCAGTGTCACTATTTTCTTCTAAAACGCGCATTGGAAATCTAAATTTCCCTTTGGGTCTCTCATAAACATCGTTATTTTGAGGAAGTAATGTGTCTTGATGTTCTTGCTGCATATTCTTTTGGCGTCGTTGGTTTCTTTTATTTAGATAATCTTTATTAGGATCATTTTCTTCTCCAAATAATTTGTCGAACCAGCTCATTCGGACATTACCTCCTTCTATTCTTCAAAAAATGCCTGTCCAACTTTGTATTCATCAGACAATACCATAATACCTTTTTCCTGTGGAGCATTTGGTAAATTTAATTCTTTCATAGAACAAATCATTCCACTTGAATCTACACCACGTAATGCTGCATCTTTAATAACCATGCCACTAGGCATCACAGCTCCCACTTTTGCTACAACGACCTTTTGTCCCGCTTCAACATTCGGTGCTCCACAAACGATTTGTAGCTTTTCTGTTTCTACATCAACATTTAATACACTTAATTTATCTGCATCTGGGTGTTTTTCTTTAGTTTCAACATAACCGACAACAAATTTTGGTGATAAATCTGCGTTCAATTCAAATGTGAAACCAGCATTATTAATTGCTTTTTGTAAGTCATGAATCAAATTTTCATCCAATTTTATATGACCTTTTCCAGTAATTTTAGAAACCTTCGATGCATTGAATATATTAAAACCTACAACCTTATTATCTTGACGAATTTCAACTACATCATTCTTTGTTTCATAAGTAAATTCACCTGTTGTGGGTTCAATTTGTAAAAAAGCTACATCTCCTACAGCTTCTTTATTATAAAATAAATTCATTTTTTTAACTCCTTATTTCTTATCTTTATTTTCATATTGTTTTCTAGTTGCTTCTAATCTTTGTATGACATCTGGGTTTCTTTTTTGTTTATTATTTTTACCTAATATAAATATTGGTTCAAAATGTCCGTTATCATAAGCTAATGATAGTGACGTGATTGGAACTAAACCTTTCGTGAAGAATTCCATCGTTAAATGTGCCATGACATCATAACCTGTTTTATTTCGTATGTCGGCAATAATTAACACATCTTGATGCGGTACTGCTACCAACATTTCACCTTCACATTGCGCTTGTATGTCATTCAAAAAGGTATTATTTAAAATTCTACTTGCATCGTAGCCATCATTTGAATTTACAAAATAGAAAATATTACCTTTAACTTCATCAGTTTTATATTTGTTTTCAAGTTTTCTAACATTAAATAATGCCATTTCTTTCACTTGTTGTTTAGTAAGATTTAATTTTTCTAACATTTGTTCATCTATTAATCGATAAGATTTTCCTAAATCTACTGCATAATAAATATTTGTTTCTGCAGTATGTTTATCTATAACAAATGAATTACCTTCTTTGTCTTTTTTATCAAAACTAGGCGATCTCAGTACAGGCATTATCTCAATATTCTCTGCTTCAGATAAAGCCTCCCCTTTCATTTGTTCAATCGCTTCTTCAACATAATACACAATTTCATCTACAATATTTTCTTTTTGTTCTTTATATTTCGCTACAATTGTAGAAATTTTGACAGTAACACCTTTGCCATTATCATTTCTAGATACGCGTAGCGTTTCTTCATCACGATTAAAACTAAATTTAACATCTAAATGTTTCAATCTATCTTTTAATTTATCTCTCATTTGAAAGACATTCATCGTTAACACTCCTATTTACGTGTCTTAATACAGTTTACAATAAATATACCCTTAGGAACAGAAAAAAAGTAAGTTCTAAGGGTATATTTTTAGCGTAGACATTAATACATTTGATTCGCTTTATTTTTATAAAGAAGCTAAAAATTCATCTATCTGTTCAATGGATTTACGTTCTTTGCCAATATAACTTCCAATTTGTTGTCCATTACTAAATACTAAAAAACTAGGAATGCCCATAATACCATGTTCAATACAAATATCTATAAATTCATCTCTATCCACTGATATAAATTTATAATTTGTATACTTCGCTTCAAGTTGTGGTAGGTCTGGTTCAATCACTTTACAATCCGGACACCAATCAGCAGTAAATAAAAATACTGTGTGTCCTTGTTTTAATTCTAAAAATTGTTGTTCATTTTCTAATTGTTCCATCTAATCACTCCAAAACATTATTTATACTGTAAAGTATTTATTACTTCGTTATCTAAATTTTCAACTGATTGTAGTATTAAACTTCTTGCAGCATCATAATCGCGAAAATCAAATATTGCATTTGTACTGTGAATATAGCGTGCACAAACACCAATAACTGCAGTTGGTATACCTATATTGGCTTTGTGAATTTCTCCACCATCTGTACCACCTGGAGACATATAATATTGGTGTGGAATTTTAAATTTGTTTGCTAAATCTAACAGAAAATCTCTAAACGTTGGTTTTAGTATCATTGTTCCATCTTTTATACGAATTAAAGTCCCTTTTCCTAGTTCACCAGAAAGATTTTGCTTTCCTTTCATATCGTTTGCTGGTGAACAATCTACTATAAAAGCAACATCTGGATCAATTAATTCAGCAGAAGCTTTTGCACCTCTTAAACCAACTTCTTCTTGAACATTTGCACCAACATATAAATCAAAATCTAACTCTACATCTTTTAATAATTCTAATAATTCTATGCCTATTAAACAACCATAGCGATTATCCCATGCTTTACTAGCAAACCTATGCTCTGATAATTGTGTGAATGGTGTGTCTGGAACTATAGTATCACCTATTTGAATGCCTCGATTTATGACATCTTGTTCGTTTTCACAACCTATATCTAATAATAAGTCCTCAATTTTTGGTGCGCCTTCGTTACCTGTTCTAAAGTGTTTCGGGATATTTGCTACAACTCCGACAATTTCTTCGTTGTTTCTTGATTTTACCTTTAACCTTTGACCTTGCCAAATATCAGTTGCTACTCCACCTAAATTAGTGAATTGTAAAAGCCCGTTATCTGTGATGTTCGTTATTAAAAAACCTACTTCATCCATATGAGCAGCAACCATTATTCTTTTAGAATTTTTAGATTTAGATCGTTTAACCCCATAAAAACCACCCATACGATTATAAACAAAATCATCTACATATGGTGACATCTCATCTTTCAAATATGCTTTAACGTCATCTTCAAATCCTGGCGCGCCATGTAATTCTGTTAATATTTTCATTCTCGATAATGTTTTACTTTTGTCTATATTCAATGTCATTCACTCCTTAATATTTATTATATCATCTTCATTATGGTAAACTATAAATATGAATTTATTGGGGGTAGATTGTAATATGTTGAATAAAAAAAGTTGGTTCTTCATCGGCTTAATCTTAATAACAACTATTGTTGGATCAATTTATTTTTATACTCGCCAAAAGCAACTACAAAATCGTAATCCTGAAACTATTATTTCAGATGTAAAAACTTATTTTATGAATGTTGTAGGTTCTTACATATTAAACGAAACGATAATGTATCAAAATGCTGGCGATCAATTAGAAGTCTTTCAAGGTGGTATCACTACCCTTCATAATGGCAAACGCACTTATTATGATTTTTATGCTAATGCTAAAACTGGTGAAGTGATAAACATCGTTGAATGCAAATGATAAATGGTTAAAGTTATGAACATGTTTGTATCATGTAGTAAATGGTTATCGACTACATTGAAAGAAGTAAACTATATCACTGCTCAAGCCAAGAAGACATAGATTAGTTTTCTTGTTAAAGATATAGTGCTATTTCAAATGTTCAAAACTTTAACCTTTTACTTTATTCTCTTGTAATATAATGTTCGATTTCAGATGGTTCTTTTTGGTTAAATTTTACAGCAAAGTAATTCACATCATGATAATATAAGAACCAGTAATTTTCTAAAATAAATCTAGGTATCATGCGTTCTTTTTCTCTTATAGACTGCATTGGATAATCATCGTAGGCAGTTACCCATAGTGGATTTTTATGAGCGACTGTGGGAAAAATATCTCCCATGTGCACTGCTTTTTCTCCTCCACTTTCAATTGTAATAATAGAATGACCGTAACTATGCCCTCCAGTATGGTACATATTAATCCCTTTGACTATTTCAATTTCATTTTCAAATAACAATAATTTATTGGAGAAATCACCATTATTTTTTTGCCAATACGTTGATTTACTACGTATATTTGGACTAATAAACTCATGCCATTCATCTTGTTGAATAATATGAGTTGCATTTTTAAAAACCGCACGTCCTTCACTATCAGTTAATCCTGACGCATGGTCAAAATGTAGATGTGACATTAATACATAATCAATATCACTCGTCGTCAAATTAAATAATTTTAACTCTTCTTCTATATTACTTTCATAATACACACCAAATATTTTACGCTCTTTTTCCGTAAGCTTTTGATTACCTATACCAGTATCAATGATGAAGTTAAATTCTTCTGTCTGTATTAATATTGGATGTGTAGGTAATGGAATCCGATTGTCCTCACTCAGTTCATATTTTTTCGTCCATAGAACTTTGGGTACTACACCAAACATCGCTCCCCCATCAATGTTCGTAATACCACCGTTAAGGTAATGTATCTTGAAATTTCCTAATTTCATAACCAATCCCCATTTCTTAATTTAATTACTAATCACTTAATATAGTAATATAATACTTGTTACACGTAAAATAACGAAATTTGTTAGTCCTCCTGCTATAATCATTTCATTGCGATTTTACAACACATTGGAGCTCATGAATTCGAACGTGTTAAAGACTACAAACTCAAATCCTATACCTTAGGAAAGTTTGCGACCTCAATACCGCAAGTTATTATACAAAAAAGACTAATATTTTATTTAAATTTATATTATTTAGTGAAATTAGAAATGCCGTTTAAATCATATAATAATTTTTATAAAATAAGATATCCTTAATTTTATGATACATATAGGTATGAATATAATTTTCTTTTTCTACAAGAACACATCACTTATAAAGATTTTGCATCGTGCTGACGCCCGGGGAAATGATATGAGCGAGAGACTACTGGCTCGAGCCATATCCCCAGGTAAGCATGCACGATCAAAATCACAAATTATTATACAAAAAGGGCTAATCCGTCTTGCTTACGGATTAGCCCTTTATTTTGAACAAGAGCGTTATAACTGAGTCATAACAAATATTTAATTATTATGGAATTTGGCTTCCATCCTATAAATTCTAGAACCTCTGTCAGAAAATTTTCGCTCATATTCTGTTTCAATATTATTCTCTTTTTCTTCTTGATGTAAATTTAAATTTATTTTTGTAAAATACATACCAAATTGAGACATACTTTCTAAGCTATACGCAAATAATCCTCTATTATCTGTTTTAAAATGAATTTCTCCATCTGTTTTTAACACTTGTTTATACAAGGATAAAAACGTGTGATACGTTAATCTACGCTTAGTATGTCTTCTTTTCGGCCAAGGGTCAGAAAAATTTAAATAAATACGTGAAATTTCTCCATCTTTAAAGTATTCATTAAGTTCTATCGCATCATTACATATCAATTTAATATTCGTTAGATTTTGCTCTATCACTTTATCTAACACTTTGACCATAACATTTTTTTCACGTTCCATAGATATAAAATTAATTTCAGGTCTTTGTGCAGCAAGTGTCGTTATAAATTGTCCCATGCCAGAACCAATTTCAATATAAATTGGTTGATCTTTATCAAACCACTCACTAATATGTCCCGCATGGTTACCATCCGTGTCTACAATATCAGGATGCGATTTTAAATAATCTTCAGCCCATGGCTTGTAACGCATTCTCATTTTCTTGATAACTCCTTATATAAATGCATTGTTATTCATTACTTCATTTAAGAACTTCAGCCACATATTCATATCTTTATAGCGTTTTTGTTCTTCATACCACTGCACCATTCCAATAGACTGAACAGCAGTATACCACTTCATCCTCTTTTGCAAGTCTATAGAATCTTTCGTACCGTAATCATTTAACCACTGAGGCCATTTATTTTCAGGAACGTAATTGTATAGCAGCATGCCTAAATCAATTGCTGGATCCGCAATCATTGCACCTTCCCAATCCACTAAAAATAATTCATCGTGGTCAGACAACAACCAATTATTATGATTGACATCTCCATGGACAACTGTAAAAAACCTAGGGTCAAGACTTGGCATATGATCTTCTAAATAAGTTAATGCTTTTCGCACCACATGATGCGTCAACACTTCTCTCGATAATGAGGCGTTTATTTTATTTAACAAAATATCAGGTGTAATAGGATACATTTCCATACGTTTCAACATATTCAAAAGTGTTTTTGAACTATGTATTTTTTTCAATAAATTAGCCACTCGTTGTTCATACATCTCATCGAAAGTTAACTCTCTGCCATTTTTCCAATGTTGCGCTGTTACGACTTCACCAGTCTCTATTCGTTTTGTCCATACAAGCTTAGGTACAATACCTTCAGCAGATAAGGCTGCAATAAATGGGTTTGAATTTCGTTTTAAAAACAATTTCTGCCCATCTTGTTCAGCCATATATGCTTCTCCAGATGCACCACCTGCTGAATCAAGTGTCCATCCTAATTGATAAAACTGCTCCAACACGTTCACCTCACTTTCAATTAGAAAATGGCTCAAGAAAACAGATTTCGAGAGCCAAATATAATCATTTTCTAATACACTTATAAACTTTAAACTCTATATCACAGTCATTTATTTATGACTATCATTTTGTCCCATAGAATCAAGTTTTTATATTTAAATATGAAATACTGTATCGAGATTAATAATAACTTTAACATCATATCATACATGATCTCGTAACAGTATTTTTTTGAAAAATTCCTTTAGTTTTTTTATGAAATTTCAAGTATCAATTTCAAGTCTCATAGAAGATTTTATAATGTTTAGAGATTTATTTCAACCAATAATGAGAAACAAAAAGTCACATTTTACTACAGTATTTTTCTGTAATTTTTTAAATCGGCTCAGTAAGCATTATAACATAATTTAGCTTTTATAGATGTTACATTTTATATCCTTTTATGGAAAATATTAACTATCTGTGTCAATATAACTATTAAATCCTTCTTGTAATGATTTCGTAATTGGACCGACTTCTCCGTCTCCTACTTGTTCACCATCTAATTTAACGACTGGCATCACTTCAATAGAAGTACTAGACACAATGATTTCATCTGCGTTTCTTAAAAAGTCTAAAGTAAATGTACCTTCATTAAATGGTATACCTTTTTCTTCGGCAATATCTTTTATAACCATTCGCGTAATACCATTTAATATATAATTGTTTACTGGATGTGTATAGATTTCACCTGCTTTAATAGCATATACATTGCTTGATGACCCTTCAGTAACAATGTCACCTCTGTGTTGAATAGCTTCTTGTGCATTATATTTTACCGCACGCTCCTTAGCCAACACATTTCCAAGTAAATTCAAGCTTTTAATATCACATCTTAACCAACGAATATCCTCAGTTGTTATCGCATTGATACCTTCTTCTAATAACTTGTATGGACGTTCATAAGTTTTGGTAAATGCCATCACATTAGCTTCTACTGATGGTGTTGGAAAAGCGTGGTCACGAGGTGCTGCACCACGCGTAACTTGAATATAAACACCGCCATTAACAACGCCATTCGCTGCTAATAATTCTTGAATTAATTCAGTAAGTTCATCCACATTGTATTTCAATTCTAAACCTATTTCTTTAGCACTTCTTAAAAGTCTTTCAAAATGGGGTTTGGCGGTAAAAATATTATTATTATATGTTCTAATATATTCGTATATCCCGTCACCAAATACGTAACCTCGATCATTGTATGGTACTTTTGCATCTTGTTCATCTACTAAATGTTCATTAATAAGTACTTTTGTCATCATCATTCCTCCACGCATAGTGCATATAAAGCTTCTAAATAAATACTTGTTGCATTAAATAATTGCTTTTTCGTAATATACTCATTTTTTTGATGCATTAAATCTTCTGAGTCATTAAACATAGCACCAAAGGCAACACCTTTATCTAAATTACGTGCGTATGTTCCACCGCCTATTGTGTAAGGTTCAGTTTGGTCACCAGTTTGGTTACGATATGCAGTCACTAGCGTTTGCACGAAAGGATCATTTTTATCCACATAGTGAGGTGTTTGATTTTTACCTAATTCAATAGAAAATCCAAGTTGCTGAATCTCACCTTTAAAACGAGTCATGGCTTCTTCAAATTCAAAACCTTGCGGATATCTTAAGTTAATACCAAATCGGCCACCACTTTGATTATCATATGAAATGATACCAATATTTGTAGTTACATCTCCCATGACATCTGTATGGAATTTCATTCCCATTTTTTCACCGAAATGAGAGTTGAATAAATACTGTTCACTAAATTGAGTGAAATTTTCAGCAGTTTTATCTAAATTTAATTTGGCTAAGAAATTCAATAAGTACAACCCTGCATTCACACCAATAGATGGATCCATACCATGGACAGCTTTACCATAAACTTTAAGTACTAATACACCACTATCAACGATACTTTCACCATCAATATTATTATCAGATAAGAACTGTTCAAATTTCTGAATGACGTCAGTCATATTTTCTTTAACTGCAAGATTGGCAATTGCTTCATCAGGCACCATGTTATAGCGTTGACCTGATGTAAAAGAAATAAGTTCGTATTCTGGTTCATCTTTATCCTCTGCTTTGTCATTTTGAACTACATCAAATGTACTAATACCTTTTTCACCATGTATTGCTGGGAATTCAGCATCAGGTGCAAAGCCTAAAGTTGGCATTTCTTCAGTTTTAAAGTAACGCTCTGTACATTGCCAATCTGACTCTTCATCAGTGCCTATAATGATATGTATACGTTTTTTCCAATTGACTTTCATATCGTTCAATATTTTCACTGCATAATATGCTGCTATTGTTGGTCCTTTATCATCAAGCGTACCTCTTGCAATAATCTTATCTTCAGTAACAACAGGATCGAATGGATTAGAATCCCAACCATCGCCAGCCGGCACTACATCAACATGACATAAAATCCCCATAACATCTTCGCCTTCACCAGCTTCAATACGTCCTGCAATATGTTCAACATCATGTGTGTTAAATCCATCACGTTCAGCAATGCCATACATATAATCTAATGCCTTACGTGGTCCAGGTCCAACCGGATTTTCTGAAGAAATTTTATTATCGTCTCTCACACTTTCAATAGATAATAAGCCCTTTAAATCGTTTATAATATCTGTTTCGTATTCTTTCACTTTATCTTTCCACATTTAGCATCAACTTCCTTTTTAATACTTATATATTTAATATTTTACATGAAGTAGTACAGAAACTACAGTGAGATGTGATTATTATTTTAAAAAAATCAACTGTATAATTAATTGAAAAACAGATTGAAGCCTTTCACATACCTGTCTTTCAAAATCTGTATTAATATAAAAAAACCTAGTTCAAAACTATGAACTAGGTTAAAAAACTAAATCAATCATTACTTATTTATTTTTATTGTTTTTGAGTTCTTCTTCAGTAACGACACGAAGATTATTTGAAGGATCAGCTGCACCTTCATCAGTAAATCTCGCTTCTTCAACATGTTCTTCTTCTTCAGATTCGCCTTTAAAACGATCTTTTTGTTCGTTAATGAAACCTTTAGGATCTTGTTTTACTTTTGAAGCATAACCTTTAGGGTCTTGTTTCACTTCATTATAAGTTTCATTTGCTTTTGAACTGATTTGACTAGCGATATCTTTTGCGTTTTGCTTATAGGATTCAGGATTTGATTTATATTTGCTATATTCATCCTTTAATTTATCTCTATTCTCTTTTTTAGAAAGAACAACTGCAGCAGCTGCGCCTCCAACACCTATAATTGCTTTTAATAATTTTGACATAATAACACCTCTTTATTATTTTAATCCTAATTGTTTAAAATCTATTTGAGTTAAGTGACGATATTCACCTGGTTCTAAAGATTCATCCAGTTTTAAATTACCAATGCTAATACGTTTCAATTCTAGAACTTCATTATCTATAGCATGAAACATACGCTTAACTTGATGATATCTTCCTTCATAAATTGTGACAAAAGATTTATATGCCTCATCACTTTTTACTAAATTTGCAGGCTTCGCCAAACCCTCATTCAATTCAATACCCATTTTAAATAATTTTATATCATTATTTGTAATATTTTTTTTAGAAATTACCTCATAAGTTTTAGAAACATGCTTAGCAGGGCTCATTAATTCGTGATTAAAAGTCCCATCATTCGTAATTAACAACAAACCCTCAGTGTCTTTATCTAATCGCCCTACTGGAAAAACTTCTAAAAACCGGTAAGGTTCGACCAAGTCTACAACTGTTTGATGTTGGTCATCCTCTGTTGCAGATACATAACCTTTAGGCTTATTTAACATTAGATAGACTTTATCTATATAATGAATGGTTTCATTGTTTTTTTGGACTACATCATTTTCTGGGTCTATTTGCTTTTTAGGAGATTTTTCTATTTTATTATTAACTGTAATGGTACCTTTTTTCAATAACTGTTTAACTTCAGTACGCGTTCCGACACCCATATTAGCTAAAAATTTATCTAATCTCATTTTATAAGACCTAATTTACGTCTAAGTTTATTTGGAATATCTCCTAAAAATTGATCGGCAAGTTTTGTCTTCATCGTAATGCCACCATAAACAATCATACCTATAATGACACTAATAATTAAAATTGCTAAAGCGCCAAATTTAGTTTGTGGTGAAATAACCATTTGCAATAAAAATGATGATAATTCAACTACGACCATCATTAAAAAACCGTATAAGAAAATTTTACCAAAATGTAGCAATGTTTCTGAGAAATCAAAATTAGCATATTTTTTAAGTATATAAAAATTACAGATAACTGCAAACAGCAATGCTATTGCTGTACTTAATATTGCTCCGGCAGTATGGAAAGCCAAAATCAATGGCGTGTTTAGTATTACTTTTAGTACTACTGCTGCTAAAATTACAAACACTGTTAATTTTTGTTTATCAATACCTTGTAGCATAGATGCTGTCACACTCAATAATCCGATTAAAATTGCCACAGGTGCATAATAAAATAACAATTGACTACCATCGACATTGTAACTATAAAAGACGGTATATAGTGGTAAAGCTAAGGCCATAATACCCAGACTTGCCGGAACTGTAATATACATTAGAACCCCTAATGATGTTCTGATTTGTCTGTGCATTTCTTTTAATTCACCTGATTCATACGTCTTAGTAATAAATGGGATTAAACTTACTGCAAAACCAGCAGATAAAGACGTTGGAATCATCACTATTTTATTTGTCGTCATGTTTAAAATGGTAAAGAAATAGTCATGTAAACGGCTTGGTACTCCAGCCAAGTCTAAAGCACCATTATGTGTAAACTGATCTACTAAATTAAACAGCGGGAAATTCAAACTAACAATTACAAATGGGATACTATAAGAAATAATTTCTTTATACATTTTCCCATAGGAAACTGTGATATCTGAAGTATCCGTTGCTACCATTTTTTCAATGTTAGGTTTTCTCTTTCTCCAGTAATACCATAATGTAAATATCCCTGCTACCGCACCTACTGCAGCAGCAAATGTTGCTATACCGTTGGCTTGTAGTACACTTCCACCAAAGACATTAAGTACTAAATAACTTCCTACTAAAATAAATAATATACGTGCGATTTGTTCAATGACTTCTGAAACTGCTGTTGGCCCCATTGATTTATAGCCTTGAAACACGCCACGCCATGTAGCAAGTAATGGTATAAATATGACCACCATACTGATTATTCTAATAATCCATGTAATATCAGCTACTGACCAACCACCTTTAGTACCAGATTCATGTGCTAAAGTAATTGTGGCGATACTTGGTGCTAATAAATATAAAATGAAAAATCCAATAAATCCTGTTATAGTCATAACTATAAAGCTAGATTTATATAACTTTTCGCTTACTTTATAAGCGCCTAAAGCGTTATATTTAGAAACATATTTAGACGCCGCTAATGGCACCCCAGCAGTTGCGACTGCAATGGCAATATTATACGGCGTATATGCATAGTTAAAAGGTGCCAATTTTTCTTCTCCACCAATAATGGAGTAAAAAGGAATAATATATAAAACACCCAAGACTTTAGTAATCAATATACTAAGGGTGATTAAAAAGGTACCCCTAACTAATTCTTTACTTTCACTCATTCAGATCTTCCTATCTCAAATTAAATTTTTACAATCATAACTTTAATCATAACGTTATAAACACTTTTTTTCAAAACTATATTACTATAAACTATAAAATAACACTATTTAGTAAAGTGAGGCAATCAAATGTACCAAACAATTATTATTGGCGGTGGCCCTAGCGGTTTAATGGCGGCTGCTGCCGCAAGTCAACATAGCGATAAAATCCTTCTTATTGAAAAGAAAAAAGGGCTCGGTCGCAAATTAAAAATCTCTGGTGGCGGGCGTTGTAACGTCACAAATCGTTTACCATATGAAGAGATAATTAAAAATATACCAGGAAATGGAAAATTTTTATATAGTCCTTTTTCCGTATTTGATAATGAATCTATTATTCACTTTTTTGAATCACGTGGTGTTGCACTTAAAGAAGAAGACCATGGACGTATGTTTCCTGTTTCCAATAAAGCACAGGATGTTGTAGATGCATTAATTCGTACAATTGATGAGAATAATGTAACTGTAAAACAAGAAACCGCAGTGCATGCTATTGAACATACACCACAACAGACTTTTAAAGTATCTGTAGATAATCAACAAACTGTTGAAGGTCATAGTTTGATTATCGCTACAGGTGGTACGAGTGTGCCAAATACTGGATCAACTGGTGATGGTTACAAATTCGCTGAACACTTGGGACATACAATTACAGAACTTTTCCCGACAGAAGTACCAATTACATCATCCGAACCTTTCATAAATAATAAAAGGTTAAAAGGATTGAGCTTAAAAAATGTTGCATTATCAGTATTAAAGAAAAACGGTAAAAAACGTGTGACACATCAAATGGATATGATATTCACTCATTTCGGAATCAGTGGCCCTGCTGCTTTAAGATGTAGCCAATTTGTATATAAAGAACAAAAAAGTCAAAAACGCCAAAATATTGATATGCAATTAGACGCTTTTCCAGAACTAAGTTTTGCACAATTAGAAGATAAAATAAGTGAATTATTAAAAAACACACCAGATAAATATGTAAAAAATAGCTTACATGGTTTAATCGAAGAACGTTATTTATTATATATGTTAGAATTGGCAAATATTTCAGAAACATTAACAGCACATCATATATCTAATGAACAATTTAATAAATTGATTACTTTATTCAAAGGCTTTACGTTTACAGTTAATGGAACTCTATCAATTGAAAAAGCTTTCGTAACTGGAGGAGGCGTTTCTCTTAAAGAAATCGAACCCAAAACGATGATGTCAAAATTAACTCCAGGATTATTTATGTGTGGCGAACTGCTAGATATCCACGGTTATACAGGTGGCTATAATATTACCAGTGCTTTAGTTACAGGTCATATATCAGGAACAAATGCAAGTAAATTTCAACGTTAAGCATATCAATTTATCTAATTGGTCACCTTTTAGATCCATTACTTACATTTAAAACAAATTTACTATTTACCTATTTTAATGATTGATGCTTTTCTATGCGGGTGACACACGTAATGTTATAATACTTAAGTCGCCTACTCTCAGGCGTCAATAGACGTAGAGAGGAGGTGTATTTTGTGATTGATATCTTTGTTCATATTATGACTACTGTCATCAGTGGTTGTATCGTTACGTTATTTGCGTACTGGCTGCGCAATCGTAATGACAAGTAAATAGGCGACACTTAGCTAACACCAAAAAACCCCCTCACTACTCGCAATAGTGAGGGGGTTTGGTGTATCTGTATTGATATCTTTGTTAAATGTATTATAACACTATATTTGCATAAAATGCAAAATCATTGTCTTATTTTCACTCTATCTAAAGATTAAATACTTTTAATTTCTAAGCCTTCATCTCCCCATGCATCCATGCCACCTTCAACATTGACTGCATGAACGCCATTGCGTTCTAAATACTGAACGACTTGTGCACTTCTACCACCAACTTTACAAATGATATAATACGTATCTTCTGAATTGAAGTGATTTAAATTATCAGGGATTTTATCCATAGGTATCGTTTCCGCTTCTGGTATTACACCCATTGCTGTTTCTTCATCGGTTCTCACATCTACGATATGAATAGGATTAGAATTTAAAATTTTTGATTTCAATTCATCTATAGTAATAGTTTCCATAATATATACGCCCCTTTTATGTTATTTGGCAACAATATTAACAAGTTTTTGAGGTACCGCAATCACTTTTTTAATATCTTTGCCTTCTATTTCAGCTTTAATATTTTCGTTACCTAATGCTGCTGTTTCCATTTCTTCTTTTGAAATATCTTTAGAAACATTGATCTTAGCACGAACTTTGCCATTTACTTGAACGACAATTTCTACTTCATCATCGACTAATAATGTTTCATCATATGATGGCCAAGGTTGATAAGTAATTGTTTCTTCATGTCCTAAGCGCGCCCATAATTCTTCACCTATATGTGGTGCAATCGGTGCTAACATTTTAATAAACCCTTCAATATATGGTTTATAAATCTCATCAACTTTATAGCAATCATTAATGAAGACCATCAATTGACTAATTGCCGTATTGAAATTTAATGTTTCAAAGTCTTCCGAAACTTTTTTCACAGTTTGGTGGTAACTTTTATCTAAAGCTTTATTATTAGTATTGACTACTTTATCTGTGATTAAACCGTCTTCTGTAATTAAAAGTCTCCAAATTCTATCTAAGAAACGTCTTGAACCATCTAATCCTTTATCACTCCAAGCAATTGCAGCATCTAGAGGACCCATGAACATTTCATATAGTCTTAACGTGTCAGCACCATGCGATTTGATAATATCATCTGGATTGATAACATTACCTTTAGATTTACTCATTTTTTCATTACCTTCACCTAAAATCATACCTTGGTTAAATAATTTTTGGAATGGTTCTTTGGTAGGTACTACACCTAAATCATATAAGACTTTGTGCCAGAATCTAGCGTATAACAAGTGTAACACTGCATGTTCAACGCCACCAATATATAAATCTACAGGCAACCAATGTTTTAACTTTTCTGGGTCAGCTAACATCTGTTCATTATCTGGATCAATAAAGCGTAAATAATACCAACAACTACCTGCCCATTGTGGCATTGTATTTGTTTCACGACGACCTTTCATTCCAGTTTCTTTATCAACGACATTAACAAATGCATCTATATTAGCTAATGGTGATTCACCTGTACCTGAAGGCTTAATTTCGTCAGTTTCTGGTAAGAGTAATGGCAATTCATCTTCAGGAACAGTTGACATAGTCCCATCTTCCCAATGAATAACAGGGATAGGTTCGCCCCAATAACGTTGACGACTAAATAGCCAATCTCTCAATTTATAATTAACTTTTCTAGTTCCAGCATTGTTTTGTTCTAATAATGTAATTGCTTTTTCAATCGCTTCATTATTATATAGACCATTTAACTCTCCTGAATTAATATGAGGTCCATCGCCATCATAAGCTGCTTCAGATATGTCTCCACCTTCAATGATTTCCGTAATTGGTAAATCAAAAGTTTTTGCAAATTCATAGTCTCTTTGGTCTCCACTAGGGACAGCCATAACTGCTCCTGTACCATAAGAAGATAAGACATAATCTGCTATCCAAATTGGCGTTTTCTCACCAGATAAAGGATTAATTGCATATGATCCGGTAAAAACTCCAGATTTTTCTTTAGCTAGTCCAGTACGTTCTAAATCTGATTTCATCGCCGCTTCTTGTTGGTATTTCTCAACACTTTCTTGATGTTCTGATGTAGTGATTTTGTTAACGAGTTCATGTTCAGGGCTCAACACTAGGAATGTAGCACCATAAATAGTATCTGGACGTGTGGTAAACACTTCTATTTGATCATTAATATCTTCTACATTAAATGTTATAGATGCACCTTCTGAACGTCCAATCCAATTTCGTTGCATATCTTTTAAAGATTCAGGCCAATCTAAGTCATCTAAATCTTCAAGTAATCTGTCTGCATATTCAGTAATTCTAAGCACCCATTGTTTCATCGGTCTTCTATAAACAGGGTGTCCGCCACGTTCAGAAACACCGTCGACAACTTCTTCATTTGACAATACAGTACCTAAGGCAGGACACCAGTTCACTGCTACTTCATCTATATAAGCAAGACCCTTATTATATAATTGGATAAATATCCATTGTGTCCATTTATAATATTCTGGGTCTGTTGTATTAACTTCTCGATCCCAATCATAACTAAATCCCAACTCTTTAATTTGACGTTTAAACGTTTGGATATTTTGTTTCGTGAATTCACGAGGATCATTCCCTGTATCTAGCGCATATTGTTCAGCTGGTAAACCAAATGCGTCCCACCCCATAGGATGTAATACATTATACCCTTGCATACGTTTGTATCTTGAAATAATATCAGTAGCTGTATAACCCTCAGGATGTCCTACATGTAATCCTGCTCCAGATGGGTAAGGGAACATATCAAGTGCATAAAACTTTTTTTGGCCTAAATTATCTTCGGTTTTAAATGTTTTATAGTCTTCCCAATAATCTTGCCATTTTTTTTCAACTTCATTATGATTGTAATTCACTTCATTTCCTCCTGTTCAATAATAAAAAGACACCTCAAACTATTATATAATAGGGACGATTTTTCACCGCGGTACCACCCTGTTTCACTTAATGTGCGCTCATTTTAATTAATAGTAAGAGATGTCATTCATTCATTTTAAGTCCTGGTAAGTTCACTAGATGCTTTACGCTAAGTTCCACCAACCTTAGCTCTCTGTGGAAAAGCTTTCAAGTTACTACTCCTATACTCTTCTTATGATATTTGAAAAAGCCCTTTATTTCAAGTAGAAAGTTGATTTTAAGCTTCATCTTAATGCATATATAAATTTATTAAACTAATACGTAAAAATATTGTTAATTCAATAAGTATCACTTGCTAAATTAACAATATTTATCCTTTTTTCATATAACAACAATTATCTGGATTTAAAACTTAATTAAATCTACTATTGTTGACTACGATATTGACACATTTTTATGCTAAATATCTTTTGGTAATTTGTGGTCATAGAATGTTAAAAATATGAGTGATAAAACTAACAATGAAATCATGCTTAAAAACATAATTTGCATGTTAAACATATCAACAACTACGCCGCCAATAAGTGGCCCGAATGCTTTACCTACTGTCGCTGCAGAATTTACATAACCTTGAAATGAACCTTCTTTCCCATTAGGCGCAAGTTGATTTGCGATAGTTGGAACAGCTGGCCAAACAAACATTTCTCCCAATGTTAATATAATCATACCTACCATAAAGACAGAAAATTGTTCTGCAAAACTTGTGACAAAAAAAGATATGATAAAAATACCTATTCCAACATACATTTGATGTTTCAGATTACCTTTTAATAATCTGATTATCGGAATGATTAATGGTTGTGCTACTAATATCATGATACCATTGACAGTCCATAATAAACTGTATTGGCTCATAGAGATATTTAACTCTTGTGTAAATGAAGCTATTGTACTTTCCCATTGAATATAAGCAATCCAGCAAATACTAAACATAACGCATAACAATGTTAATGCGATGAATTGAGGTCTATAAGCTTTATCTAATAAACTCATGGCATCATTTGATTTTACTTTAACGTCCAATTTAATATTAAATTGACTAATTGCCACTATGCCAAATGCAATATACATGAGCAAATTAGCAATAAATATATAATTAAAGCTTAATTCCGCCACAAAACCACCAGAAGCTGCGCCAATCGCCACTCCTAGATTTTGAGCTAAATATATTGCATTAAAAGTTTGTCTGCCACCCTGTGGCCAAATTGCACCGGCTAGTGCATAAATTGCTGGTACAATCATGCCGCCACCAAAGCCAAGACAAACTAACCAAACTGCATACCATGGCCATCCGTGAAAAAAATTCAATAAAGTCGTACTACTTAAGCAGATCACTGTACCAATCATAATTGTCCGATAGCCACCCAATTTATCAAATAGATTACCACCTAGTAAATTTCCAATGACCATGCCAAATGAATTAATCATCAAAACTAACCCTGCCATAGTTAAACTTTTATCTAATTCTTCATTCATGTATATTGTATTTAATGGCCATAAAAAACTTGAGCCTGTGATATTTAATGCCATACCAATCACCAACCACCACACTGATTTTGGCATATTCATAACCATAAGCTCCTTTCTTTTTTTAAATTTCTGTTTTTACTCTAAACACTATATCATTAAAATATGTTAAAATCTTTAACTAGAATGAATTTAGAAAGGAAAATGTTATATGGGACAATTCTTCCCTTACGCATTCGAGAATAAACGATATCATACTTGGAATTATCATTTAAAAAATAAATTTGGACAAAAAATCTTTAAAGTTGCAATTGACGGAGGATTTGATTGTCCAAATAGAGATGGCACAGTTGCACATGGCGGCTGTACATTTTGTTCTGCAGCAGGAAGTGGAGATTTTGCAGGAAATCGTGTAGATCCGATAGATGTTCAATTTCAACAAATCAAAGATAGAATGCATGAAAAATGGCATGAAGGTCAGTATATTGCTTATTTCCAAGCATTTACTAATACACATGCACCAGTTGAAGTATTAAGAGAAAAATACGAAACTGCATTAAAAGAACCTGGCGTTGTCGGATTATCTATTGGAACGCGTCCTGATTGCTTACCGGATGATGTTGTAGAATATTTAGCTGAATTAAATGAACGTACTTATTTATGGGTTGAATTAGGTCTACAGACAGTACACCAAAAAACTTCAGATTTAATCAATCGTGCACATGACATGAAAACGTATTATGAAGGAGTGGCCAAGCTACGTAAACATAATATAAATGTCTGTACACATATTATAAATGGGCTTCCTGAAGAAGATTATGACATGATGATGGAAACAGCTAAAGAAGTAGCACAAATGGACGTCCAAGGTATTAAAATACACTTGTTGCATCTCCTTAAAGGTACACCAATGGTAAAACAATACGAAAAAGGTATGCTAGAATTCATGTCACAAGATGATTATACAAAATTAGTTTGTGATCAGCTAGAAATTTTACCAAAAGAAATGATTGTCCATCGAATTACTGGTGACGGTCCGATTGACTTAATGGTTGGACCAATGTGGAGTGTCAACAAATGGGAAGTGCTTAATGAAATTGATGAGGAATTAGCACGAAGAAATTCTTATCAAGGAAAATACTATGAAACGACGGTTAAATCATGAAACTAGAACGTATTTTACCATTTTCCAAAACGCTACTACTACAACACATCAACAAGGATAGTATTGTTATTGATGCCACTTGTGGTAATGGTAATGATACCGAATTTCTAGCACAACAAGTACCAAATGGTAAAGTCTACGCTTTTGATATTCAAGAAATTGCAATTCAAAATACGAGCAACAAGACAGACGCATTTAAAAATGTACACTTAATTCAAGATAGTCATGCTAAAGTAAAGCAATATATACAAAGTAACGAAATTGGAAAAATTGATGCAGCCATTTTTAATTTGGGGTATTTACCTAAAGGTGACAAATCAATTGTAACAAATGCTAATAGCACATTAGCAGCGATAGACGAAATATTTGATATATTAACGACAGAAGGCATTATAGTACTAGTGATATATCATGGTCATGATGAAGGCAAAATCGAACGCGATGCATTATTAAATTATTTACAACATTTTGACCAAAACAAAGCACACATATTACAATATCAATTTATTAATCAAAAAAACAATGCACCATTTATTTGTGCAATTGAAAAAAGATAATATATATATTAAAAATGCATCTCCTTATAAGCGGAGATGCATTTTTATTTTAGTATAGATAGTGATTACCTATTACTATTTTGAGTCTAACTTATCATTTTGTAACTATAATTATTCCCTATAATTTTAAGATAGATGTAAGACTAGATTGTATAGTAGATGATTTTTCGTTTATTTCCGCTTTAAAACAATTTAAAAGTTCTTCCCTTTGATCTTTTAAATCCTCATTGAAATGTATAATTACTGTACGTTCGTCATTAACGGGTCTTTCTTTAATAATCCATGCTTTTTCAACTAAATCGTTATACGTTCTTGTACGTTTATATGATTTAATTTTCACATAATTATCCATTTCTTTAAGCGTCATTGATCCTTCTTCCCAAAGTGTTAAAAGAATTAATATTTCTTCTTTTGACATTTTATATTGTTTCTGTACTTTTCCAAAGATGTCTTCAATATCTTTAAGTACATGTTCCAATCTAAGGACACTATCTACCATATCAGCAATTGTCTTCCCCATAGAAATATCCCCCAATCATAATATAAAGTTAAACATGTAAAATTAATTTACCAAAAAATCATTCAAAGCAAAATTTATTCATATCAGAATAAATTTTGATATTTTCAATAAAATTAATCTTATATACAGTTTAAAATTAAATTATGAATTATGCAATTAGTTGTTTGATTTTATTTTGCATATCTTTCAAAATTATGGCAGAATTTTCAAACTTTTCACTTTCTTCACTATTTAATTGCGTTTCATATACTTTAATTGCACCATTTCTATTAATTAATGTTGGAACTCCAATATAAATATCATGTTGATTATATTCGCCTTCTAAGTAACTAGAAACTGGTAATACTACATTTTGGTTTTTTAAAATTGCTTGTGTTATACGAACCAAGCCCATTGCTATACCATAATAAGTTGCACCTTTTGATTGGATAATATCATATGCAGCATCTCTTGTGTTTGTAAATATTTCATCTATTCTATGTTCTTTATCAGGGTTATCTTTCAATGCATGGTATATTGGTTGACCAGCAATATTAGCTTGTGACCAAACCGCTAATTCAGAATCGCCATGTTCACCAATAATTTGTGCATCCACACTCCAAGGTGACACACCAAGTTCTTGTGCTAGTTCGTATTTAAATCGTGCAGTATCTAGTATCGTACCAGATCCAATAACTTGTGATTTTGGTAGACCTGAAACTTTTTGTGTTACATATGATAATACATCTACTGGATTAGTTGCTATAAGAAAAATACCATTAAATCCTGTGTTCATAATTTTTGTGACAATATCTTTAAATATGTTTGTGTTTTTTTCTACTAAATCTAATCTAGTTTCACCAGGCTTTTGGGCAGCTCCTGCAGTAATAACAATTAAATCAGCATTACCACAATCATGATAATTACCAGCTTTTACTTTAACAGGTGAATCACCATATGGTGCGCTATGATTTAAATCTGCAACATCGCCTTTAACTTTTGCTTCATCTAAATCAATAATCACTAATTCATCAGCTAAGCCTTGTGCAACTAATGCAAATGCATAACTTGATCCAACTGCTCCATCACCTATTAAAACTACTTTATTCCCTTTTTCAAATTTCATGTTCAATCGCTCCTTTTATTTCAAACTAAATATTCCTAAAATTAAATGTGATTTTTTTCACAATATAAATATAACAATTATTATTTTAAAAATCAATGTTTATTGTGATTTTTTTCACATTATTCTTATTAAAAAAAAAGAGTGTAAATAAATTCAACGTTAAATTACATTTATACACTCTTTTTATAAGCAATTATTTTGTCATAATTTGAATAAATTGTATTTTAGTGAAATTACTTGATTCCATAAAACGATATTCATTATTTATTAAATGAACTATGACAGTTCATTTTCATCATGTACAATAAAGCCAATGTTACTAGCACTATTATTAAGAAATGCTAGAATATAACGCATTACTTCATCTCTTTCAGGTTCATTATGTATTTCATGATTTAACCCTTTCCAGGCTTTAAAATACAGTTCTTCTGTTGCAATTTTTTCTTTAATCAAATACATCGTAGAAATATCTGAAACTTTATCTTCAAGTCCATACATTAATAATAAAGGAAGTGGTTTAATATCTTTTAAATGTGTAACGGTCTCTTTCATGATTTCTATGACTTGTTTATACCAATGATAAGTAACTTTCTGCAGCATCAGTTGATCCTCTTTTGCTTCTTCAATCACTTCTTCATTTCGTGTTAAATCTTCAATTGTAATACCTATTTTAAACCTTGTATCTTTTGTTAATTTCCCGACATTCGATACGATTTTATCTTTTCTTGTTTTATTACTCTTATTAAATTCTAACAATGGAGAAATCAACATTAGTCCTTCTATAGGCACATCCACTTTTTCAAGTAAATTTAAAATGATAAGCCCACCAAGGCCCACACCTAAAACATATGTCGGCAATTTATACTCATTAGCAATTCTAATCCACTCAAGGACATGCTCATGATATACTTCAAAGTTTGCTATTTGTCCTTTATTCGCACGCGTCGTTTGACCTTGACCAGGCAAATCACCCATGATTACATGATAACCATTTCTACGTAGCATTGTTATAACATATGCATACCTACCTGTATGTTCGAGCATGTTATGGGCAATTACAATGACACCCTTAGCTTCATTTTCTGTTTCCCATTTCCACATATTCCATACTTCCCCTTCTACAATAATTTCAATAACTACATTGTATCAAAATATGATGTACTTTTTCCATTTTTAACGTATAAATATTACCGTTATATGTTACTTAAACGTTATCTTTAATGTTATATCTAAAGCGTGAGTCAATGTTATCGTGTAGTATATAATATTTAGTGTAATAAATTTTATTGTAAACGATTTCATTACCATTCGATTCATGCTACACTATTATTGAAAGAATAGCTATTAGCAGAATGGGAGGAATTAATATGCCAATTGTGAAAAATTTTTTTATAGGATTATCTAACAATCCTTTTTTAAATAAAACAGCTAAGGAAATAGGACCTATGTTCGGCGCTAAAAAAGTAGTCGCAGGGAATACTATTCCAGAATTAGTTGACACAATTGAACGTTTAAATAACAAAGGAATTACTGTCACAGTAGATTGTCTCGGTGAATTTGTTTTAAATGAAGGTGAAGCAATACAATCAAAAGATCAAATATTAGAAGTGATGTATGCTATCTACAATCATAATTTAGATGGTCACATGTCTATCAAAATCAGCCAATTAGGTTCTGAATTTGACCTTGATCTTGCTTATCGCAATTTACGTGAAATATTACTTAAAGCTAATGAATTTGGTAATATGCATATTAATATAGACACTGAAAAATATGATAGCTTATTTGATATTACTCAAGTTTTAGACCGATTAAAAGGCGAATTTAAAAATGTGGGAACTGTTATACAAGGATATCTATATAAAGCGGATGCACTCGTTGATAAATATCCAGAATTACGATTACGTATGGTTAAAGGTGCATACAAAGAAAATGAAAACATCGCTTATCAAACTAAAGAAGAAATTGACGATAATTACATACGCTTAATTAAAAAGCGACTGTTAAATGCGAAAAATGTTACTTCTATTGCTACACATGATGATGCTATCATTACACATATTAAACAATTCATTAAAGACAACAATATTGAAAAGGATAGCTATGAATTTCAAATGCTATATGGTTTCCGCTCAGAATTAGCAGAATCATTAGCGAGAGAAGGCAACCATTTCTGTATCTATGTGCCATATGGTGATGATTGGTTTAGTTATTTTATGAGAAGATTAGCAGAGCGTCCTCAAAATTTAAATCTGATGTTTTTAGAACTTATGAAACCTGAAGTGTTGAAAAAAGCAGGGATAGTAGTTGGTGCATTATCAACTATTGGAGCAATTAGTGCATTGTTATACAAAAAATTTAAAAACTAACAAACTTTCAAATTAAAAAGTATGTAATTAAAATCGTTTTAAACATTATTTTAGAGAAATGAAATGTAACACCAAAACTGTGAATGAAAGATTAAAAACACGTACTAAGTAAATCATATCCACAGGTATGCAAGAACAAAAACATAAAATATTAAGCTAAAAGAGAGCTTACCCATAAAGGTAAGCTCTCTTATTTTGAGCATTAATAATGTTATTTTACACTATGTCATACTTTTAAATTTTTAAATTGTATGATTTCTATAACAACTCAATATTAAATTTCTTTCAATAAATTCGCCATTTCTATAGCACTTACTGCCGCTTCAGAACCTTTATTGCCTGCTTTTGTACCTGCACGTTCTACAGCTTGCTCGATATTCTCAGTAGTTAAAATTCCAAAAATAACTGGTGTATCCGAAACATCATTCGCTTTTGAAACACCCTTTGCCACTTCATTACATACATAATCATAATGTGATGTTGAACCTCTTATCACACATCCTAAAGTAATCACTGCATCATAATCACTTTTTTGAGCTAATTTTTTAGCTATTAATGGAATTTCAAAAGCACCAGGAACATATGCAACATCAATATTTTCTGCTGGTACTTCATGTCTAACTAAGGTATCTTTAGCACCGTCTAACAAACGATTCGTAATGAAATCGTTAAATCTACTTACTACAATCGCTACTTTTAAGTCTGATCCTATTAATTTACCTTCAAAATTCATGTTTTTTCCTCCTATATTAAATGACCCATTTTCTCTTTTTTTGTTTGCATATACGCGTGATTATATTGATTTGTAGGTATTACTAATTCAATTCTTTTAGCAATATCAATACCGTAATTTTCTAAACTTCCAAATTTTTTAGGATTATTACTTAATAAATTTACACGTTTGATACCTAAATATTTTAAAATTTCTGCAGCATATCGATACTCTCTCAAGTCTTCATCAAAACCGAGCGCAATATTTGCTGTAACAGTATCATAACCTTGTTCTATCAGTTCATAGGCTCTTAATTTATTAATTAAACCGATTCCTCTGCCTTCTTGTGGCAAATAAAGGATAACGCCTCCATGTTCATTAATATATTCCATAGATGCAGCAAGCTGTTCACCGCAATCACATCTTTGACTATGGAATATATCTCCAGTTAAACAAGCAGAATGTATGCGTACATTCTCTGTTTCATTAATTTCACCTTTCGCGATTGCTACAATTTCCTCGTTATCATTCGTTCTAAAACCATACATGTCAAAATCGCCAAATTCAGTAGGCATCTTTATTTTCGCTTTGGCTTCAATAGATGAAATCGATTGCTTTCTATATTTTTCTAAATCTTCGATAGATATCATTACCAAATTATGTTTACTTTTAAATGCTTCTAAATCGTCACCTTTCGCCATTGTGCCATCGTCATTCATTATTTCACAAATGAGTGCTGCAGGTTTTGCACCTGTTAGTTTAGCTAAATCGACAGAGGCTTCAGTATGCCCACGTCTAGTCAACACACCATCATCCTGAGCTATTAATGGAAATAGATGACCTGGCTTATTAAAATCTTCAGCTGTTGTACGATTATCGATTAATGCCTTCGCAGTGAGCATTCTTTCATCTGCACTGATACCTGTCGTTGTTTTGACATGATCGATACTTACAGTAAATTGAGTACCATAAACATCTGAATTATGATTAACCATTGAATGAAGTTCTAAATCTTCAGCTATTTTTTTACTAATAGGTGCACAAATTAATCCTCTACCATATTTAGCCATAAAATTAACTGTATCATCATACATCCATTCTGTAACTGCTACTAAATCGCCTTCATTTTCTCTATTTTCATCATCTACTACAATGATACTTTTACCTTCTTTAAGTGATTCAAGTGCTAATTCTATACTGTCTAATTGCATTTTACCCCTCCTAGAATCCAAAAGCGCTTAGTTTTTCTAAACTTAAACCTTTTTCACTATTGCCAACTATTTTTTCCACATATTTAAACAACATGTCTGCCTCAATATGTACAGGGTCTCCTACACGTTTTTGATTTAAAATAGTTGATCTTCTTGTTTCTGGTATAAGATGAATATCAAATTCTGTATCTCTTAATTGAAACACTGTCAAACTTACGCCATCTACAGTGATTGAACCTTGTTGTACCATTTGATTTATAATAGAAGTAGATGGTTTAATTGTTACAATTTTAGAATTATCTGAGTTTTGTATTCTAGTGACTCTAGCTACTTCGTCTGTGTGACCAAGTACAAAATGGCCACCAAATCTTCCCGAACCACTCATTGCTCGTTCTAAATTTACCTCAGTAGCTTGATTTAATTGATTCAGATAGGTTTTATTTTCAGTGCCTTTGATCACTTGAACTGAAAATGACTGATTATCAAATTGTATTACAGTTAAACATACTCCGTTTACACTTATAGAATCACCAATATGCATGTCAGATAAAATTGTCTTACAATCAATTGTTAAATTAACAACGGATTGTTGTGTTGTAACTTTTTTTATAGTACCTATTTCTTCGACAATACCAGTAAACATAATTATTCACTTCTTTCGCAATTCTAATTTAATATTTTGCTCAAGCATTTTGGAATTTACAATTTCAAATTGAGGTACGTCTGATAAATTAAATACATTTTCTGTTTTGAAAAATTGATAATCACCAGAACCACCTATTATTTTCGGGGCATAATATAAGATGAGTTCATTCGTATAGTTAGATTGAAGAAATTCTGAAGTAATCGTAGGGCCTGCTTCAACCAGCGCACTTCCTATCCCATATTGATATAACTGTTTTAAAATATTTTCAATCGTGCAATTCGAACAATATATAATTTCTATATTTGAATCTTTACTTTTTAAATTTTTATTTTCTGTAAAAATCCATATTGGTGTCATCGGTTGTTTAAATATGTCTAAGGTAAAATCTACCTGCCCAGATTTTGAAAGTATCACACGTATCGGTTGCTTACCTTCTTCAATCCTAGTAGTATATTGCGGATTGTCTGCATTTAAAGTGCCAGTACCAGTGATAACTGCATCATGTTTATGTCTGAGCATAAATACATCTTGTTTAACGGTTTTGTTAGTAATCCATTTACTTTCACCATAATCAGTAGCTTGTTTACCATCTAAACTACAAGAGACTTTCACAGTAACTTCAGGGACGCCTTGTCGTTTAGTAATAAAAAAGTCTTTGTACAATGCTTCAGCTTCTGGTTTATGACGAAACTCAACTTTTATCCCAGCATTGTGCAAAATTTCGTCACCTTTAGTCGATAATGTCGTATCTTTTACAGCATAAACGACTTTTGAAATACCAAATTCAATAATTTTGTTTACACATGGTGGTGTTGAACCATAATGTGAGCAAGGTTCTAAAGATATATAAATTGTTGCTCCATTTGCAGCTTCTTTAGCCATATCTAAAGCTTGCACTTCAGCATGTTTATCACCTTTTCGTAAATGTGCACCGATTCCAACGATTCTACCTTGATTTACTACAACTGCACCTACTGGTGGATTTACACCTGTCTGGCCATCAACCATTTGTGCCAATTGGATTGCATAGTTTAAATATTGACTCATATAATCACCTCTTAATAATAAAAAAACACCTGAAATTGATTTCAGGTGTGGGATGTATTTAGATATAACATAATTTACTTGAATTTGAATACACTTCTCCAATTTTCAGAAAAATGTACGCTAAATAAACACTAATAAAAGTGCTTTTTTGTTATACTTCATTCTTTCTCCCATCCAGACTATACTGTCGGCTCTAGAATTTCACTAGATCAGCCACATTTGTCTAAAAACAAATGCAGGTCGCAGGCTTAATTTACTGCCGGTTGGGAATTTCACCCTGCCCCGAAAGAATATTTATGAAATTGTAATTGATGATTGAGTCAAGTAACTTTTGGAAGCTACATCGTTATAATACTACATATTCCAGCAAAAAACAATTCATATTATCTAAGTCGGCTTTACTTATAAACAACTACTTTCTTATATACTTTGATCAACAATACCTATAAGTAGTTTTTACAAAGCCATTTAAACTATATATATTTTACAATAATTCCATAATTAACCGTTAAAACAATTTATATGTTTTCCGTAATTAGTTTAAATTATGAAAAAAACTGTTTATACAACTATATAAAATTGATGGTCTTAATTCATAATATATGCATATTTATATTCATTTAAAAACATATTTCATTCACTGATTAATTATGTCAGCATTGTTCGTTTGAATGCTGCATTACAAAATTAATCATGCTTAGTATTTATTAATTTTTCCACCACACTTACGGCTTGTTTTACTATCATCATAACGCCGTTACGTGATTGGTTAATTCCATTTGTAACTTGGCCTAAAGCAAACATGTTCTGTAGAGTACCGTAACGCGGACTTATAATTTGATTTGTTTCTGGAATAATTTGAATACCACCAAGTGGATGTGCTTGGACAACTTGTCTATTTTCTAAGTTTAGAATTAGTTGATCATCTTGGTCTAATTCTGATAAATGTGATTTTGAACCAGTAGCATTAATAACAATATCAAATTTATCAATCGCTTTAAAATCATCCTCATATTTAAAACAAAACTGCTGTCCGTCATATTTTACATCTTTCAACCCTTTTTTGATTTCAATTTGCCCATTTTCAATGTGGTCGATAATTAATTTTGCTGTACGTGGGGGCATTGGATTCGAATTCTCTTTTAATATAGATTGGTATTTTTCTAAAAATATCTTCTGATCCTGTCTACTGAAACTATTCCAAATCCAATTTAGATTTTCTTTTGTTAATTCTAAAATACTTTGAAATTTGCCTAGCACATCGGCATGTTGTAAATCATATGTTAAATCTAAAATTGGATCGCCCTGTCTTCTGTGGACTAATTTCTCTACTGGAATATCATAATACTCACAGTCCTTTTTAAATAATGCTAATGCTTCCTCCAAAGGTACATTCCCAAAATACTCTTTTTTGATTTCATTAAAATTTTCTGGTGTAAGATATTTAAATTGAATTTCTGGCATATCTCCCCTAACACTAGGTAAATGACCTTTACGACTCGTCACAGTAATAGGCAAATTGGGATGATGTGCCGTTACAAATCGAATTACATCTAAACTTGCTAGTCCTGTTCCAATGATAGCAATTCTATCAGTACTATCAACCTCATTTAATGTGTCGTATGTTGGGTAAGGTGTTTTTATGTAACCTGGTGTTCCTTTTAAATGATATGGGTCATGATAAGACATCGTACCAATCGTTAAAAATACGATATCATAACGTCGCCGTTTCTCTAGATTTTCAGAAGTACAAACAACATATTTAACATGCGTATCACCAATATTAGATTCTATAAATACTTCCAAAACTTCTTCTTTGATCATATGAATATTACTATAGTGATTATGATACGTTTCCAAATAGTCCTTCATATAATGTCCAAATATAAATCTAGGTAAATACTCAGGATTAGAAAATTTAAATATGGATTGTTCTTGATACCATTCATAAAATTCCCGTTCATTATTCAAATTTAAGGACATTTGACTTGCGGGTAAATTGATTAATAATTGGTCGCTGTCATTTTGAAACGGCACGCCTTGTCCCATATTTTTAGGATTATCGTAAACGTCTACTTCCATTTGCTTGAATTCCTTATATTTTACCAATTCTTTCAACAAACTAACACCTGCTGTGCCCATACCAATGATAGCTAAACGCATTTCACTCATCCTTACTTTAATTAATTTATACATAGTATATCAAGTATCGAATTAATATTACATATTAATGGATTATGCCACCATTATACAAAATTAATAAATATGTTAATATAAAAATGTTGTATCAAAAAATATTTCTAAAACATATAAGGGGTTAAAATATGAAATTTTTCAAAAGAATAATTTATCTATTGATTGCAAGTTCACTTTTATTAGCAAGTTGTGATTTACCTGGTTTAGGTGGCGGTCAATCTAAAAACTCAGTTAAAATTTCTGCTTTAGCGACGAGTGAATCTCAAATCATGGCTTATATGCTCAAAGATTTAATTGAACATGATACAAAAGGGAAAACCACTGGATCTATTATTAACAATTTAGGTTCAGCTACAATTCAGCATAATGCATTGCTCCGTGGAGATGCTGATATATCAAGCACGCGTTATACTGGCACAGATTTGGTTGGAGCTTTAGAACAACAACCCATTACAGATACTAAAAAAGCAATGTTTGTAACTCAAAAATTATTCAACCAAAAATTTAACCAAACATTTTTCGACTCTTATGGATTTGAAAATACTTTCGCTTTTATGGTTACTAAAGAAACTGCTAAAAAATATGATTTACATACTGTTTCAGATTTAAAAAAAGTAAAAGACAAAGTTAGAGTTGGTACGGATACTACATGGATTAAGCGAGGTGGCGATGGTTATGCACCATTCCGTGAACATTATGGTTTTGGATTCAATGATTTAAAACCTATGCAAATTGGATTAGTTTATGACGCATTAAAAAATAGCAAACTTGATGTTGCACTTGGTTACACAACAGATGGAAGAATTGCAGCATATGATTTAGTTGTACTTAAAGATGATAAAAACTTTTTCCCACCCTATGATGCTAGCGCCGTTGCACCAAATGAATTACTACAAAAAAATCCACAAATTAAAAAATCCATTGTTAAATTAAATGATAAAATTAGTACTGAACAAATGCAAAAGCTCAACTATGCAGCAGATGGTGAGGGTAAAGAACCAGCAATTGTAGCCAAAAGATTTTTAGAAAAACATAATTATTTCGAAGATGAAAACTAAATTTAAACATTACTTTATATGTGATATTAATCAATTAATGTTACTATAGTTACATAGTTAAGGAAGTGATTAAATGAAATTCATTTTAAAAGTCATATTATCGACGATCTTACTTTTTATATTATTTGGGCAGAAAAACAAAGCAAATTAAAGTCAAACACTCTAATAGCCTATGTCCTCAATGAATAATGTATTCACGTGGTGCGTAAGTATACTTATATATTTATAAAATATAACTACGCTATTAATCCAATATCTAAATCAATCATTAAAGCATTCAAAAAGGACTAATCCATTTTTTAACGGATTAGTCCTTCATTTGTTTGAATAACAAAATTAATCATTAATTATTCTTTTTATGTTTATTGTCATCTTTATATACAAAATATTTATAATATTTACCTTCTGTTTTCATATCTTTATAAAAGTTTGACATTAGACTTGCGTTACTTTCAGCCCATTTAATATCTGTAGCATATTGATGTTCACCCGGATTTTTGGGATTCCAGCGCATGCTATACAGTGTGTTCTGATCTTTATTTGATAAAAAATGTTCATGTATGAAATTAGCGCCACCAGTAATCGCTTTTTCTGGCGTATCCCAACCGTGTTTTTTAGCGTATTCAGCACCGGTTTTCACTGGATCTTCATCAAGTGCGCCAACTCCAAAAAAGTTATAATATTTCTTACCATCAATTTCAACACCACTAGATAACTCACTTTTAGCTGAGCCTGTTTCAAGTAATGCATGTGATATTAAGTATACTTCGTTTACATGCTTTTCTTTCGCTGCTTTTATGAAATCATCTGAATGTTCCAATAATATTGGATTATCGATTAACATTCTTTTGATTCTATTTTCATCAATACCTTGATATTTATCTAATTCTAAAAATTGGTACTTTTGTGTATCGCTTTCGATAAATTCTTTACTATCCATCGCTGCTTTAATCTCTGTTGAAGATGCATCTCTCCACGAATCATTATTTTTATTTGAAATTTGTTGGCTAGTATAATTATCGATTTGTTTTTTTGATGCTTTATTTAAAGAAATATTGAGCTGTTCTACTTTTTCTTGTTGATTAACTTTTTTAAAAAAGATTTGATCTGAAATCATTGTAAATACAACGATAACAGCTATCACTAACACTACCAATAAGCCAATGATTGATAGTATCGAGCCTTTCTTATGCTTCGTCATGTCCACACCTCATAGGTAATAATAAGAATATTAAGTTCTCTCTTTATAGAAATATACTATAAGAGACTATCTAAATTTAAATTCTAACACTAAATAGTTGAACGTACAATTTAATATGTTTGTTGTTACATATTCATAAAAAAAGTAATGAAATTTTAATTTCATTACTCTTGACTTTTATTATATTCCATCATTACAAAGCTTACTGCTTGAGATCTGTTTTTATAATAATAACGATTTAAATCAATTGTTCCTTCAATTTCACCATCACGGTACATCATTTCTTTTGTTAGATTATTTATCATAACAAAATCTGATTTATCTTTAATCATATCTAAATCATCATGTCTTGCAAAAAAATGTTCTAAATTTAAATGTGCGTAATCCATATAAACCTCCTGATTTGTTGTCCGAAGATAATACTAAAACTCTAAAGTGTTATATCTTTAAGTTGAATACGCGTTGATGTTATAAAACTTAAATTTTATCTATCTTATTAACTCTATTTAACACCTATTATCATTATTTAGCAAATGAAAATTACTATAATTTAAAATAAAATGATTTCATCCGGAAATCTAAGTTATATATATAACATTGGAGCTACAGTATGTCTTTTGAACAAACTTATTTTCAATTCAAATATATTATTTTTGTGTTATTAAAAAAATACCGCATTGAGTATAATCGAGAAGAATATACTCAATTACTCACTATCAAAATGTGGGAATTAACACAAAAATATTCACCACATCATTCTACAACGTTACAACAATTTCTATACTTTCGTTTAAATTTCTATTTGATTGATTTGTTTCGCAGTCAAAAACAAACAGAAATCACAATACATTCTCAATATTTAATAGAACAGCAAACTAATGTGATTGATCATAGGAATTTTCAACTCATGTATGAACAGTTTTTACAACTATTAACAACTAACGAAAAAAATTGGCTTAGATTAAAATTGCTGGGTTATAAACAATTTGAGATTGCTTCGATTTTAAACTGCTCTATTTCTACAATAAAAAATCATCGAAAAAAGGTTCAAGTAAAATACATTAAATATTACGAACTAAATCAAAAATAGGAGTTGGAAGATGACACAATTCACAAAATTATTATACTTAAAATCAGTTGCCGGAAATGAAATCATAACAATAGGACAATATACCACACATCAATTTCACTATCCTACTTCAATAATGCCTACAATTACCTATCTACTTGAAACCTATGGTTTATCCCTTTCTAATCAAACAAAACAAGCTAAACAAATTTTAAAAATAAGAAAGATGGTCCCCATATTTATCACTCCACAAATCACTTTATTTCCAATTAAAGCGAGACGCGCACCCTTGCAATACTACATTAATGCAAATGCGATTGTTGGCATTAAATCAAATAATAATCAAACAACGATTTATTTTGAAAATGCTACATTTATCATCGTTGATGCACCTTATACTTTTGTATATAAAAAATGGCAAGAAAGTATTACACTTTCTCACCTTTTAATTTAACGCATCATAATGCCCTATTGTGTTTATATTCTAATAGTTTTTTCGTAAAATAGCCTGTTACTACTTTAATTAAATATAGACTAATTATCAGTAATAATACAGCCCCGATAAGTGTCAATATAACTATAACACTAGATAAATCAACTTCTGGTTTAATAAAAAATTGGACTGATGACAAACTTGTCAATAAAGCAAATAAGAATAGGCCTAATAAAATAATATATGTAAATAAAATACTAATTAATAACATGAAGAAATAAGTTGATGAAACTACTTTTTCTTCAAAGATATAATTTTTCAAAAATTGATTGGAAAACGCAATCGGTCGATTGAGTTCTTCTTCATGGTGTTTATCCAAGACTGTTGTTAATACTTGGTCTAATTGATTTTTCTCTTTTTTATTTAAAAACCATAAATGCTTTTTAACTTTCTGTTTAAAAATATTTGCTTTCATTAAAGTTTCTCCTTAAATGTATAACACTTATACTATCATTATAAAGGATAAGTTATTTATCTCATGGTTTCAATGAAATTATAAAAATTTTTTTATCAAATTACACTTTCTTAGTCTAAGTGTACTATCTGATAATATTTGATTCCATTATGATCAGAAAAATCAAATAACACAAACCTACTCATCAATGTATTATAATACAATTTTCCCGTGTGCTCATCGACATTATTTCTTTTCAATACTTCCTCAATATTAAATAATAGATTTCATCAAATCGCTCACCATCAAATTGTCTCACAAAATATCACGTCATAATTTTTTATAAATCCAAGTTTGGTTTAGTATTTGAAAATGTAGTAATTATTAATGCAACAGTCAAATCTTAAATTTTAGTATGTATCAGCAATATTGATAAAAAAACACTTCCGTTGAATTCTACGGAAGTGTTTTTTATCTCTTAGATTAGCATTAACCTAGAAATAAACTTACAGAGTAAGTTTACGATTATAAAATAGAAAGTCCAGAACTTTGGATATCTTTCGCAAAGCCTTTGACTGTATCTACTGATAATTCGTTAATGTCACGGCCTAAATTATTATTTACTTTTTTAACTACATCTGCAGGACATGTAATAATATCAGCACCAATTTCATCAGCTTGGATTACGTTGATAACTTCACGGCAACTTGCCCATAATAATTTCACACCTTTTTTACTGTGTGTAACCTCAACCGCTTCTTTCATCAATGGAATTGGGTCTACACCTGTATCTGCAATACGTCCAGCAAATACAGAAACATAAGTTGGAACACCTTCAGTTACAGCGTCAGTAATTTCTTTAACTTGATCTAATGTATAGACAGCAGTAATGTTTAAACGAACATTGTTTGCTGATAATTTTTTAATTAGAGAAATAGTTGATTCACCTTTAGTGTTTACAATTGGAATTTTAACAAAAACATTATCTCCATATTGTTTTAAAATTTCTGCTTCTTTTTCCATTGTTTCTAAATCATCTGCAAATACTTCAAATGAAATTGAGGCATCAGGAATTTCACGCACAGCTTCCTCAGCAAATGCTTTATAATCTGTTACACCTGCTTTTGCCATTAAACTTGGATTTGTAGTAAAACCATCCACTTGTTTATTTTTATAAGCTGCTTTCATTTCTTCAATATCTGCACCATCTGCAAACACTTCAACATTTAAATTTGCCATTACTAATTCCTCCTGACTAAAATAAATAATTCTATAAAGAATTATTTTTATAACTATTTAAACCATACAGTTTATTTATACCACCTTTATTTCATAAATTCTATTTTTCTGCTTATAGATGATGGCTTACTAAAAATACAATAATTGCTAATCATTCTTAATTTGCGATAGAGAGGCCTTATAATCTAAATTATTATTCATTAAAATTTTTTCTTATTGTAAATTTAGTTAACTTTAAGTTAATTTATGGTATTATTACATAATGAATTGCATTAGGAGGTTATTATGGCACGTTCAAAACTTTATTTTTACTTATCATGCATTTTAATTATTATTAGCTTTTATTTTAATACTAGAAACCCTCTATTAAATATGCACTTTAATTCAATGATTAAACTTATTTTTGTTTGTAGTATTATCAATGCTATTATTTTAATAATTGCTATTATCTTTTCTGATAAATCCATTAAACATTTACATGAAGATTCAGACTGGATTCGACCAGTTAGTAAAATTTTACCTTATATCATATTAATTGTAATCGCAATTCATATTATAGCTTCTCTTTCAACATTTGGTATTATTTTCTAATTATTACTACAAAAGTTATACTACTTTTGTAGTTTATTTTTTTGAAAGGAAGAAATCATCGTGCAATATTTATATATTTTTATTGGCGGTGCCATTGGTACATTCATTCGCTATCTATTATCTTTTTTAAATACTACTGATGGATTTCCATCTGGCACGTTTATTGCAAATATTATAGGTGCATTTTTAATGGGCTTGTTAGGTTCCTTAGCGATACAGTATTTTAGAAACAATCCACTACTTAAAAAAGGTATGACTTCTGGATTTCTTGGTGCACTTACCACTTTTTCAACGTTTCAATTCGAGCTTGTTGGCATTTTACAACAACAAGCATATGTACTGTTCATAACCTATGCTTTACTCAGTTACATCATAGGTATATGGGTTTGTTATATCGGAGTTAAAATGGGGGCACGTATATCATGAGTCAAATATTTTTAGTTATGCTAGGTGGCGGAATAGGCGCAGTTATTCGTGCTGTTGTTACTAACTTCTTTAACAATAAAATTGATAGTACATTACCTATTGCAACACCTGTCGTAAATATTTTAGGTAGTTTTTTGATTGGTTTGCTCATGGGACTTGCTTTAAATATTTCTTGGATTAATGCATTTTTAATTGTTGGCGTTCTAGGTGGACTAACAACTTTTTCAACTTTGTCAACTGAGTTAGTTCAAATGTTAACAGTAAACAAGCACGTATTTCACTTTATTGTTTATTCAATTTTACAATATGTAGTGTCCTTCATCGCATGTTTATTAGGATATTTAATAGGTTAACTTAAATAACAAAAGACCGTAAATATAGTTATAAACAACTATATTTACGGTCTTTTCAATGTTTCATTTCTTTTTTAATGACCACTATATTCTGAAGGATTTGGGCCTATTCTTTTATCTTCGTTTAAACTGTCTAATCGCTCTATGTGTGCTTTAGATAACTCAAAGTCAAATACATTTAAATTTTCTTCAATTCTAGTTGGTGTGACAGATTTAGGTATCACCACTACATTATGTTCAATATTCCATCTAATTATGACTTGTGCAGGTGTTTTATTAATTTCTGATGCTATTGATTTAACTGTATCATCTTCTAAAATCTGTGCATTCATTAATGGTGACCAAGATTCTGCATGTATATTCTGAACTTCTAAATATCTTCTCAACTCTGACTGAGTGAGATAAGGATGAAATTCAACTTGATTAATCACAGGTTTAATCGAAACTTGAGCTAGTAATGCTTCTAAATGTTCTGCATTAAAATTACTAACCCCAATATTTTTAACCTTATCATTTTTATACAAATCTTCCATACCTTGCCATGTATCTATCATTAATGCTTCATCTAGACCTGGCCAATGCATTAAATATAAATCTAAATAATCTAATCCTAGTTTATTTAAACTAGTCTCATAAGCTTCAGCTACATTATTACGACCGTAATCATCGAGCCATAATTTAGATGTAATAAATAGATCACTTCTATCTAAACCTGTAGAAGCTAATCCTTCTGCTATACCTTGTCCAACCATTTCTTCATTTTCGTATATCATTGCAGTATCTATATGTCTATAGCCATTTTCAATTGCATGTTTAACTGCCTTCTTACATTCATCATTATTTTCAACTCGGAAAGTACCTAAACCTACGATAGGCATTTCATTACCATTATAAAAAGTTACAAATTCCAAATTTGAGCTCCCCTTTTCTATTAAACTAACTATAATAATAATCAAAATTAGCAAACTATTAAATTAAAATGCCTAAATTTTAATAATTTGTTTAAAATAGTTATTTATGTCATTCATTTTCAACTATAATTTTAAAAAATAGACGTAAAAGCTTAAAATATTCTTAATCATTTTCTCTAAGCAAAAGCACCCTTAAAAATTTAGCTTAAGCACATTTATTCCAAGATTCATGTTTCTATGGTGTTGTATATAATTAGGATAACATTAATAAATAGTGTTTTGGACTGATATGCAAATAATCTTAAAAACAATATATTGAAGCTTGCACTAAAGAAATACAGCCTAATACGTATAAAATTTGGGTATAAAAAAGCTCATAAATAATTTTTTTAAAAATTTATTTATGAGCCTTTTATATTAATATTTATATCCCTGATATTTTATTAGTTAAATGTTTCAATTTCATCCATCACACGTTGTAAATCTTCAACATTGTACTGAATACGACCATGAAAAACAAACTTATTAAAGTATTCATCAAGTTGTTCTGGTCCAACTAACACTTTAGAATTGGTACTTTGTGCATAATTTGAAATAGTCACAGCACCTTCATCTTTAGGATTGAAATATAGGATTGACGTCGGTGTGAACTTCAAGTTTAATTCTGTTTGTAATTCACCAGCTAGTTTTTCTATTTCATTTAAATAATTTGTATAATTCACAAATGATAAAGAATCTTTATCATCATTTTGATCCATTACTAATGTTTGTGCCGTTTGTTTATCAAGATTTAATGTATCAAACACTTGTTCCATCATCGGTTGTTCTTTGAATTGGTTAGCATTAATGCCATTAAACACATGACCTTTTAACAACTGCGAATCAATGAGATATAGTCCTGTTCGCGTAAGTACTAAATGACTTATACGACGTATATCACTGAAATTATTTTTTGGTAAGAAAATATTTGCCATGATATGCATATCTTCTGGTCGAATGCGCTTCTCATTAACTAGACGCTCACGAATACCAATTAATCTCATATCCGTTACGTACTCACTTTTATTTTTAGAGAAAAGTTTCAATGCATCTATTTCTTGATCTTTCGCATTTACTGTAGCTTCGTAGTCCTCTTTTTGTTTAGTAACTTGCTTTTTATTTTCAATTCTTTCTTTTTCTAACTCTTCATCATGTTCATCGCTAAGTTTTTGTTCTCTTGATTTATATTGTTCCTCGATGGTTTGCTGTGCTTTTTTCTTACTTTTCAAAGCAACTAAAAATAGGATTAAACAAATAACTGCTACGACTATTGCCACGATTAAACCAATTTCTATCGGGCCAAATGAATTCATAACAACAACGCTCCTTTATGTGTTCAGTAACTTAATTATAATAGATATGAGCTCATCATTCGATAGTAAAGTTGAAAAATAAATACTTCGCGCTTATATTTCTACGCTATCTTTTAATAAATTAACTTTATCTAATTTTTCCCATGGTAACAGTATATCTGTTCGTCCAAAGTGGCCATACGCAGCCGTTTGTTTATAAATTGGATGTTTTAAATCTAACATTTTAATAATGCCTGCTGGTCTTAAATCAAAGTGCTTTCTAACAGCCTCTACTAGTTCTGTTTCACTTACTTTTCCTGTTCCAAAAGTGTCTATCGCAATCGAAACTGGTTCCGCTACACCAATTGCATAAGCGAGTTGAACTTCACACTTATCGGCTAAATCAGCAGCAACAATATTTTTGGCTACGTAACGCGCAGCATAAGTAGCTGAGCGATCTACTTTTGTAGGATCTTTACCGCTAAAACAACCTCCTCCATGACGTGCATAACCACCGTATGTATCTACGATAATCTTGCGACCTGTTAAACCAACATCACCTTGAGGCCCGCCGATTACAAATCGTCCAGTCGGATTAATATAAAATCTTGTATTATCATCGATTAATCCTTCAGGTACTGTTGGATATATAACATGTTCTTTGATATCAGCTTGAATTTGTTCTAAAGTAGTGTCTTCTGCATGCTGAGCTGAAACGACAATTGTATCTATACGATGCGGTTTATCTTGTTCATCATATTCCACTGTTACTTGAACTTTTCCATCTGGGCGTAAATATTTTAAAATATTATCTTTTCGCACATCTGATAATCGTTTAGCTAATTGATGCGATAAAAATATTGGTAACGGCATATAAGTATCCGTTTCGTTCGTCGCATAACCAAACATTAAACCTTGGTCTCCTGCACCAGTTGCTTCAATTTCTTCTTCTGATAAATTGTCACGATATTCTAAAGCATTATCGACACCTTGTGCAATATCAGGAGATTGCTCATCAATTGCGGTTAATATAGCCATCGTTTGGCTATCATAACCATATTTCGCACGTGTGTATCCGATATTTTTAATTGTTTCTCTCACAACTTTAGGTATATCTACATAAGTAGCTGTAGATATCTCTCCGGAAATTAATGCCATACCTGTAGTTACCGTTGTTTCGCAAGCAACTCGCGCATTAGGATCGTCTTTCAAAATTTCATCTAAAATTGCATCAGACACTTGGTCAGCGATTTTATCTGGGTGCCCTTCTGTAACCGATTCTGAAGTAAATAATCTTCTATTATAAGTCATAAATTAACTTGCTCCTTTGTCTTTGATTACGAAAATTCTCTTTGATTGAGCTCATTAAAAAAAGGCCTTCTTCACTATATGAATAGAGAGAAGGCCCTTATACGTCCATTCGCTCTTATCGTTCAGACGCTATTTGTCCGCAAACGGTTTGGCACCTTTCTTCATTGTAAGAAGAGGTTGCTGGGCTTCATTGGGTCCATGTCCCTCCGCCACTCAGGATAAGAGAATCCGTTAATCACTATAGTACCGAAACTAAGTAGTAATGTCAATTTGATATTTATTTAATTTCCTTTAAATATGGTGTGGACTAATCAATCATATGTGTTATACTCTGTAATTGTAAAGGCTTACATTAATTTAATAGCGTTGGAGGGATTTAGTATGGCGGTAGATACATACACTTACACAAAAAAAGTTCAAAATATTTTGGACAAGAAGTCTTCATTATTTCAACAATCCACAACACAGTTGTATAAGAAAATTCTTAATAACAATGAAGGAGAATTAACCGAACTAGGTGCAATTAACGCTAAAACAGGTAAATACACTGGCCGTTCACCGAAGGATAAGTTTATTGTTAATGAACCATCATACAGAGATGACATTGATTGGGGAAATATCAATCAACCTATTGAAGAGGACACATTTTTAAAGTTATATGATAAAGTATTAAATTATCTAAATGAAAAAGATGAATTATATGTATTTAAAGGATATGCAGGTAGTGATCAGGATTCACAACTTAAACTAACAGTGGTTAATGAATTGGCTTGGCATAATCTATTCGCACAAAATATGTTTATTCGTCCTGAAACAAAAGAAGAAGCAGAAGAAATCAAATCTGATTTTACTATTGTATCGGCACCCTATTTTAAAGCTGATCCAAGTAAAGATGGTACAAATTCAGAAACATTTATTATTACTTCCTTTAAACACAAGGTCATTTTAATCGGTGGAACAGAATACGCTGGTGAAATGAAAAAAGGTATCTTCTCCGTAATGAACTACTTACTACCTAAAGATAATATTATGAGTATGCACTGCTCCGCAAACGTTGGTGAAAAAGGTGACGTAGCTTTATTCTTTGGGCTTTCTGGAACAGGTAAAACCACGCTTTCAGCAGATTCAACCCGAAAGTTAATTGGTGATGACGAACATGGATGGAATGAAAATGGTATTTTTAATATCGAAGGTGGCTGTTACGCAAAAGCAATCAACCTTTCTTACAAAAAAGAACCTCAAATTTATGAAGCAATTAAATACGGTACGATTTTAGAAAATGTTGTTGTAGATGAAGAAGGCGATGTCAACTTTGATGATAACTATTATACTGAAAATACGAGAGCCGCTTATCCAATTAATCATATAGATAATATCGTTACACCTTCCAAAGCAGCACATCCAAATACGATTATTTTCTTAACTGCTGACGCTTTTGGTGTTTTACCACCTATCTCAAAACTCAGCAAAGATCAAGCAATGTATCACTTTTTAAGCGGATTCACAGCTAAGCTTGCAGGAACAGAAAGAGGTATAACTGAACCTGAACCATCTTTCTCAACATGTTTCGGTTCACCTTTCTTACCATTACACGCTAAAGTTTATGCAGACTTGCTAGGTAACTTAATAGATAAACACGATGTAGATGTATACTTAGTAAACACCGGTTGGACTGGAGGTAAATATGGTACAGGACGCCGTATTAGCTTAAATTATACGAGACAAATGGTTAATCAGGCAATTACTGGTCAGTTAAGAGATACAGAGTATATTCAAGATGATATGTTTGGATTAAATATACCAGTGGAAGTTGATGATGTACCTCAAACATTACTAAATCCTATAAATGCTTGGAGTAAGCCAGAGGCATATAGAGAACAAGCACAAGATTTAATAGACAGATTTAAACATAATTTCGAAAAGTTTGGCGATGAAGTTTCAGATTTAGCACAAAACGGTGGATTTTAAATAAAATACTAAATAAAGCACATGGACCATATTACAGTTGTGGTCCATGTGCTTTACTAGTGATTGTTTTATTTTTTTCTACTTGTGCCATCCATTTTTTAACTGTAGTTAACGCTTTTTTCATCGCAAATGGCCTTGGTACATGACCTTCATCCATTTGATAAAATGTTTGATAAGTTGTACCAATATGTTTTAATTGTGTTTCTAAATAATAAGCTTGATGAATCCCTACTTGTTTATCTTTTCCTCCGTGTACTATAAGAATCGGCGGACTATCGGCATGTATTTTAGTTATCGCATCTCTTTGCTTATATGCATTTTCTTTTTTCTTTGGATGTCCAACCATCCTTCTTAACATACCTCTTAAATCTATTCTTTCCTCGTACATGAGACGAATATCGGACACACCACCCCAAATAATATAACTAGTTATAGGCAAATCCTGAAATGTAAGTAACCCTTGTAATCCACCTCTAGAAAAGCCTATCATATGAATATAAGCTTCTGGATATAATGTATTTAATATTCGAATCGCAACCGTAACATCATTTAAATCCCTACCATGAAATTCATCTTTACCTTCACTACCATTATTACCTCTATAATACGGCCCAAATACAAGTGTCTGCGCATCTGAAAATTGCATTAGTCGCCCTGCTCTTACTTTACCGACTTGCCCTTTACCACCTCGCAAATATACAACAATCCGCTTTACACTTTTATGGGGTTGCATTAATAAACCTCTAACATTAATGCCATCTACTTTATAAGTGACTTCTTCAAAAATATGGTCAGGTACTTCTATAGGCATTCTTTTTTTATGCATAAAATCCAAGCTCGATCACTCTCTCTAAACATTGTAAGATTGCAGCATCTTTCAATAAATAACTTTTTCGTTCTTCTGCAATGTCTGAAATACTATTAAAAATTAATGGGCCTTCAGTTTCTAAATAATCATTTTTGGTTTGTAATCGATTTACTTTAACCATAAAAACATCTTTTGTAAACGGTATACCATTTTGACGCTTAACACTATATTGAGCAATATAATGTTTGTCTTTAATATTTATAAGCGCTCCTGTTTCTTCAAACAATTCCCTATCACACGCTTGTTCACTCGATTCTCCTTCTTCTCTTTTGCCTCCTGGAAATTCTATACCTCTTAATTTATGTTTGGTGAAAAGCAATTGTCCTTGGTATATAGGAATAACCAAGACATGATCACCATCTGGGATGTCGTTTTCATCCTTAAATGATAAATAGACATCATCATTTTCTTTATCTTTAAACTTCACAAACATCAAACTCCCTTTATATATGTTAAACTATCATTGCTATGTAAATTGTTGGAGGCAAAATTTTATGAAAAAAATCTTTCTAGGTCTTATCTATATATATCAACATTTCATTTCTCCGATAACCCCGGCTACTTGTCGTTTTTACCCCACTTGTTCTGAATATACTAGAGAAGCCATAGAAGTTTTCGGACCCATCAAAGGTATTTGGTTAGGTGTTAAACGTATTTCAAAATGTCACCCACTCCATAAAGGTGGATTTGATCCAGTACCTCTAAAAAAAGATAAAAAGCATAAACATTAATTAATCTGAGTTAAATAAAACTTGTTTACAAAAGGAGGTTCAAAATAAATTGAGCCTCTTTTTAATACGCCCGAATGCGGTACAATATCATTTTCAAAATAAAATCCGTGTGGTGTAATATCACTTGGATAAGCGGCATATCGTGCTAATAAAGCCGTAAAATATCGACTTAAACCATATTCATACATACCACCAATGACAAATTTCACATGTTTTTGCTCTAATATTTCAATTATTTCCAAGACTTTATCAATGCCACCCAGTCTGAATGGTTTTAATACCACAACATCAATTTTATAATTTTCAACATAATATAGAATTGCTTTCAATGATACTGCTTTCTCATCAATAGCTATGGGAGGTAATTCAGAATCTTTAAAATCATTTACTTTTTGTATATCTTTAAAAGGCTCTTCTAAATAAAGTATATCACTGCTTGAAAGGAGTATAACTTTCTCAACATCACTATTTTTAACCGATTCATTAGCGTCAATGACGATCTGAGGTTTAAATGGCAATCTCTTCAATTGTTTTACATCTTCTAAAATGTTTTCAGACCATTTTATTTTTATGCGATGTGGTTGTGTGACTTTTAAGTTGAAAATATGCTTATATGTTAGACCACTAACTGTTGCACCATAGGGTACATTAAACGTTTCTAATTCGTAAAAAGCCTGATAACAGGCCATCACAATCATACTTCGTGTAGCAGGATATATCTCCAAACATTGAAGTGCATTTTGTACATCCGAAAAGCGTTCAAACTCATGGTTTTTAAATGTTTCAAACCACTTTATTGCTTGGTCATAAACTACTTCTATCGTTTCATCTGCATACCAATCTGTTTCAAAAGCGTTACACTCTCCAAAATAATGTATATGTTTATCAGTTATAAACTCAACAAAAAGTGCTTTACGCTTGTTCATTTTTACTTTAGGAGTAACGATTGCATGCTTAAAATGATTATTACAAATATAAAGTTTCATTTCGCTCAATTTCATTATTGCTCACGCCTATTTTTTTAAATGTTTTCGTTGCAATTTACCAGTAGATGTATAAGGTAATTCTGTTACATGTTTGAAATATTTTGGGATTTTGTACTTCGCTATATGCGTTTTAAAATGTGCTAATAATTCTTCATTTGATAATTCAATTTTTGAAACATAATATAAATAAGGTACTTCACCCCATGTACTGTCATGTTCACCAATACACATTGCATCAATAATGGATGCATGAAGTTTTGCCACAGATTCTATTTGATATGGATATATATTTTCGCCACCACTAATGATTAAATCTTTTCGTCTGTCATAAATCATTACATAACCATCTTCATCAATTTCTGCAATATCTCCTGTTTTAAAATAACCATTTTCAAATGTATTCATTAAATTTTCAGGGTATAGATACCCATTCATAACATTATCACCTTTGATAAGCAGTTCTCCATGCCCTTGATCATTAGGGTCTTTTATTTTAACAAAAACATTTTCACTTGGCTTTCCGACAGTGTCATATCGCTCAGATAACATATTGGGTGATGCTGTTAAAAATTGAGAGCATGTTTCAGTCATTCCGAATGAATTATAAATCGGCAATTCTGATTCCAAAGCATTTTCAATTAATGTATTAGAAAGTTTTGCCCCACCCAACAATATCTTTTGTATATTAAATGGTTGATCCAAACCTTCATCCATTAACCATTTTAAAGTTTGCGGAACCAATGATACATGTGTTGGTAATTCTTTTTGGATTATTTCAAGAATTACTTGTGAATTGAACTTCGCTGCAATACGTACTGTAAAACCTTCCATAAGCGCTCTTAATATGACACTTAAACCAGATATATGATAAATAGGTAACACTGATAACCATTTTGTGTCTTGATCAAATCCTAAACTTTCTTTACAGCCAACTGCACTTGCATAATGATTGCTAAAAGTTTGAGGAACTGCTTTTTGTGGTCCAGTTGTTCCAGATGTAAACATAATTGAAGCAATTCGATCCATATTGAATATAGCTTCATACGTGTTGTCAGAAACTTCTTTTTTTAATTCATTAAAGTCAATTATGGCTATATCTTGTATCATTAAATTGCTAGTAGTAATAACTGTATCGGTTTCAATAGAGTATAACTGATTTTGCATTTCTTCTTTGGTTAAACGCGTGTTTAGCATCACTATTTCTACACCTGTTAGCCACAACGCATTAATCAAAGTAATAGATTCAATTTGATTTTCTATATATATACCTATACGCTTTTTATTCAATTGTTTTATTTGATAAGCTAATCGACTTGCTTCGTAATACATTGAAGCAAAGGTAATTTTATTGCTACCATCATCAATAAATACTTTATCTCCATTTTGTTTTGCTTGCGTTTTCAACCAAAATTCCAATCTGTCATTCCTCCATCTCATTGACCATTATAACGTTTTTACTTTGATTTAACAGTGTTGATGCATCCTATTATATGTTTTAACTTAAATTGCAATGAACGAATTAAAAATTATTATAATTTATAAATACCTAATAATGCGTTTAAAGCATAAACATAAGTTAACGAAAACGGAACTTATTTTATAGTGTAAACATAAAAAATAACAATACAAAGCATAAAATTGAGTTATATACAAAAAAGCAAAATCTTAAAAATTGAATAATTGCATGACTATGAGAAGCCAAAAATTCGTGTTTTGTAACCTATTGATAATACAAAAGTCATATTCACACGATTTGATGTCAGATCATGCATAAAATAGTCATAATTTATATTGTATACCACAAAATATGATGATATGATAATGAAAACGAATTCATTTTCAGATAATAACAAACGCATAAACATCACTTTCTCTACGAAAACAACTTCCAATATTTTATTGCAAGCATCCATTGTGGGTTCAAATCCCTCACTCTCCGTTTACTTAAATCTTGTTAAATGAAAAGGAAAAGTAAGCGTTTTTAATTATATATATGATGAAGGAGTTAAAATAAAATGAAATTTATTAAATACGAAATTGAGCAAGGCTTATATTATGACTTAATAACAATATATGCAAAAACAAACAAAAATACCCCGTTTCATTTCACTTTTTCAGAGAGCCATACACTAAAAGAAGTAAAAGATAGATTAGAAGACATTGCAATTAAAATTGATAAACCATAACACTTAGTAAAATTAATCATCAAATAAAGAGACGGCATCCCATATTATTTAAAAAGATGGTTATATGATGATTCTTAAACTATCAATAACAAAATAATAATACAAGAAAGCCTTGCGCCACAGATAATACTGAGTTAATTGGTCAACGCTTTGGTCAATGGTGTAGGATTATATTTTTTGGCCATTTTGACCATGAAATGACAAAATATTAAAAGCCTATGCAAAATAAAAACACCGAAACCCAAATATATCAAAGGTTACGGTGTTTCAGAAAAACTCAAATTATGTAATTAACGGAGAGTGAGGGATTCGAACCCTCGAGACGCTTGTGGCGCCTACACACTTTCCAGGCGTGCTCCTTCGGCCAACTCGGACAACTCTCCAATATAGAATTAAAAAAACAGAAGCGATATTTCACTTCTGTTTGTATGACCCCGACGGGACTCGAACCCGTGTTACCGCCGTGAAAGGGCGGTGTCTTAACCGCTTGACCACGGGGCCATGGCTCCACAGGTAGGACTCGAACCTACGACCGATCGGTTAACAGCCGATAGCTCTACCACTGAGCTACTGTGGATTAATTTGAATGGAGCGGGTGATGGGAATCGAACCCACAACATCAGCTTGGAAGGCTGAGGTTTTGCCATTAAACTACACCCGCTTGATAACGATTATGGGGCGGTTGATGGGAATCGAACCCACGAATGTCGGAACCACAATCCGATGCGTTAACCACTTCGCCACAACCGCCAAAAATAAAATGGTTCAGGACAGAGTCGAACTGCCGACACATGGAGCTTCAATCCATTGCTCTACCAACTGAGCTACTGAACCTTAATGGTAAATCAATAATGGCGGTCTCGACGGGAATCGAACCCGCGATCTCCTGCGTGACAGGCAGGCGTGTTAACCGCTACACTACGAGACCAAATTATGTAATTGCGGGAGGCGGATTCGAACCACCGACCTTCGGGTTATGAGCCCGACGAGCTACCGAACTGCTCCATCCCGCGTTAATATTATTAATGACGCCTACCTATTAAATATACCATAATGTCATTACAAAATCAACATTATTTTAAAATTAATTTACAAATAATTAATTTATAATTAAAAATTAAATGTCATAATGAGTGGTTAAGCCCATCTCATTTCTGAATACTTATTTAGTATATAAACTTTTATTACTTTCGTCAATGCTTTCATTAAAGTATTTTGTGTAAAAAAGGAATATAACTATAATATTATAATTTTAGTTGATAAATGACACAAATTTATTTGTTTTTATAGCTTGCCGAAGTTTATTCACTTAAAATGTTGGCAAGCTATAAAAAACTATTCACTTTATAATTAAAATTATAGAAATTATTGTCTTACTTTATGCGCGATGTTTATAAATAACCAATCTACTTACTCATAATACCCATCATTTTACTTTGCAAGTTTGTAAATGTTGTGAAACCATCATCTTCCATGAAGTGTCCACCAAAATCAGTGACTTTACACTTACCATCTAACGCGTCCATTAAACGCTTTGTTTCTTTGTAAGAAACATGTTTATCATCCTTTGCGCATAAACCATAAAATTCATTCACTTTTTCTTTAACTTTATCATAGTCGATGATTTTATCATCTAATTTTAACGACTCATCAATCTCTTGTGCATCCTCTTTAAATCCTGAAATACTAAATAAGCCTTCAATATTGCTTAAGTCTTTACTTTGAATAAATTCAAGTGATGCAATTGTACCAAAACCATGAGTTACAAAATAAGTATCTTGTTTACGGATATGAATTTGTTCATTCATAACATTGATCCATTTACGTATATCACTATTTTGTTCTTCCGGAATATTAAAAAGTGTAACTACATAACCTTCCAAGGTAAGATTATTTGCTAACCATTCATACCAGTGATTCGTTGAATCACCTAACTTCGAATGCACTATTACTATATCTGTCATAAATCAATCCCCCACTTTACAAATATTACTATTAAGTATCTCATAAATTTCACATGTATTGTAATTCTCATCTTAATAAAAAAAGTCAATTCTACAATAATTAAAAACTATCAAGTAGAAAATGACTTTTTATTATTTATTTAAATTTCATTTAAAATCTCTTCCACTGCATCTTTACCTTGTTTTATACAATCAGGTAACCCTACAGCTTCAAATGATGCACCTGTAATACGTAATTTAGGATAATTATTTCTAATATGTGATTGTATCGTTTTAATTTGTTCAATATGGCCTACTTGATATTGCGGCATACTTTTTGGTAATCGATTTACAATACTAAAATCAGGTGCGCCTTTAAAGGTCATCATTTTACTTAAATCTTTTTTCACAATTTTCACGATTTCTTCGTCTGTGTGATCGTCAACTACAGTGTCACCTGGTTTACCAACATAAGCTCTAATTAACGCTTTACCTTCAGGTGTTGTAAATGGCCATTTCTTACTTGTCCATGTACAAGCTGTAATATTGGTATCACTTGTACGAGCAATAACGAATCCTGTGCCATCATAGTTATTGATGATATTTGCTTCGTCAAATGCAAGTACAACTGTTGCTACTGTAGTAGAATCCATGTTTTTAAAATAATCGAAAGCAGGATCATTACCAAACCATTGTAAGAATTTTTGATGTGGCGTTGTAACTAGAACACTGTCATAAATATGCTTTTCATTATCTGTTTTTATTACATATTTTTTCTGTGAAGCAGTAATATCGCGAACTGCAGTTTGATACTTAATATTAACACCTTTTGCTACCAAATCATCTTTTAAATGTTCTATAAATGAACTCAATCCATGTCTAAACTGTTTAAATTGTCCCTTAGGTGCACCAGGATAAAGTTCACGTTGTTTGATTCTTTGGGCTTTCTCATATCGCATTCCTTTAATAAGGCTTCCAAATTGTTCTTCTCTCTCTTTAAATTCAGGAAAAGTACTCATTAAACTAAGCTCATCGATATTTGTACCATAAATACCACCCATTAATGGTTCTATTAGATTTTCTAACACTTCGTCACCTAATCGTGTTCTAAAAAATTCACCTACCGACATATCGCTATTCATGTCTACTGTTTTTTTAAACAAATCCATTCCAGCTCTTAATTTCCCCAACGGAGAAATTAATTTGGTTTTTAGAAATGGTTTGATGTCTGTCGGTATTCCTAATATGGACCCCCCAGGAATCGGATAGAGCTTGTTTTTAGCATATATATACGATTGCCCAGTTTTATTAGTAATGAGTTGATCTTCAAGCCCTATGTCTTTGGCTATATCTGTCATAATTTGTTTGCGCCCTAAATAGGATTCTGGACCTAATTCAATGGTATAACCTTCATTTCGGTATGTTTGAATTTTCCCGCCTACTCTATTAGAAGATTCATAAATTGTGACATCGATATCAGGTCGTTTAGATTTTATAAAATAAGCACTAGATAAACCAGTGATGCCTGCCCCAATAATTGCGATACGCTTAGTCAATGTAATTCACGCTTCCTTTAATAAACATTTTTTATTTCATCAACGATTGCACCAATAAATAGTGGATCTGTATTAGGCATTGCTGGACGGAAGTAATTGACTCCTAATTCATCACAAATTATTTTACATTCATAATCATTATCATATAGTACTTCCAAATGTTCACATACAAAACCTACTGGTGTATAAATAAAGTTTTTATAATTATATTTTTCGTATAAATTTCTTGTTAAATCTTGAACATCAGGTCCTAGCCAAGGTGTACCTGTATTACCTTCCGATTGCCATCCTTCAGCTACATGAGTGATGTTTGATTTAGCTTTTAATAATTCAGCAGTATCATGCAATTCGTTTGGATATGGGTCGTTATTTTTTTCTATAAGACCTTTGGGTAAACTATGTGCTGATACAACTAAAACTGTTTCATCATATTCTTCTTTTGGTATTTGCTCTAAAGTTTCATTTACCTTTTCAGTCCAATATTGGATAAATTTAGGTTGTTGGTAATAATGTTCAACATGTTTTAAAGTAATACCATATTTATCTGCTTCTGCTTGTGCACGTTTATTATAAGACCCCACTGAAAAACTAGAATAATGTGGTGCAAGGACTACAGTAACCGCTTCTTCTATGCCTTCTTTGCTCATAGCTTTTACAGCATCTTCGATAAATGGATGTATGTGTTTCAACCCAATATATAACTTGAAATTAACATCTGTATACTGGTTATTCAGCTCTGAACATAAAGCTTCAGCTTGTCGATTCGTAGTACCTGCGAGTGGTGATAAACCACCAATAAATTTATATCTATCTTTTAAATCTTGCAATTCTGCTTCTGTAGGTTTTTTTCCATGTCTAATATCTGTGTAATAAGCTTCTATATCACTTTCTTTATAAGGTGTACCATAAGCCATTACTAATAAGCCTACTGTTTTTGCCATTTTAAAATCATCCTTTTATTTAAATTTTTTAGATGTAGATGACATAATTAATTGTAAATCTTGCTCACTATGTTTATGTCTAACTATCTTTGCGTATATTCGTGAACAAATGTAGTAATTCTTTTTAAAGTTTCAGGTTTAACTTGTGGAAAAACACCATGACCTAAGTTGAATATATGTTTACCATGGGCTAATCCTTGATCTAAAATAGGTTTTAATCTTGCTTCTATAACTTCCCAAGGGGCTAACAGTAAAGAAGGATCTAAATTTCCTTGTAAAGTTTTAGCAATATTTAATTCATTAGCTTCCTTAATAGATAGTCTCCAATCTAAACCTAATACATCTATTGGTAAATCATTCCATTCATGTACTAAATGACTTGCACCAACACCAAATAAAATAACTGGCACATCATGTTTTGCTTTAATTCCATTAATCAATTTTTTCATTGCTGGTTTTATATAATATTTATAATCATGAACGTTTAATGCACCAACCCAAGAATCAAATACTTGGATGATTTCTGCACCAGCTTCTATTTGGGCAGTCGTATACGTGATAGACATATCAACTAAATGATCCATAAGTGCAAACCACGTTGCTTCGTCTCTATACATCATCGCCTTTGTAAAATTATAATTCTTAGAAGGACCACCTTCAATCATATAGCTTGCTAATGTAAATGGAGCACCTGTAAAACCTATCAATGGCACGTTTAATTTTTCTTCTGTTAATAACTTTATTGTATCTAATACATATGGTACGTCTCGTTTCGGATTAATTTCTCCTAATTTTTCAACATCTTGAATAGTTTTAATCGGATTATGAATTACTGGACCTATCCCAGATTTAATTTCTACGTCGACACCTATTGGTTGCAATGGTGTCATGATGTCTTTGTATAAAACCGCGGCGTCCGTATTATAGTTATCTACTGGTAAATGTGTCACATATGCACATAATTCTGGTTGATGTGTAATTTCAAATAAAGAGTATTGCTCTTTCAATTTTCTATATTCAGGCTGTGATCTACCAGCTTGACGCATAAACCACACAGGTGTGTGTTTAACTTCTTTGCCCTTAATCATATCTAGGATTGTATTATTTTTATTATGCACCTTGTAATCCTCCTACATTATAATCATTCTTATTAATATTACCACATCCATTAATTTACCGTATTCAATGTATAGAAATGTCATAAAAATGACAAAGTGTGTCACTTTATCAACTTAATTATTTGACTATTGTTTTCTAACAGAAATCAATTATAATACTGTTAAAGTCTATTTTACATTTATTTGAAATATTAGAAGTATATATAGTAAATTATAATAGTTATCCAATGTTTCTTAAACAATTCAAGGGGGAAAATTTATGAAAATATACGCATCTTACGGTACATTTGGTTATTTGAATCAAATTAAACTGAATAATCCGACACATAATCTATTACAATTTTCAGCTTCTGACTCTTCAGTCATTATAGAAGAAACAGAAGGTGAAACTGTTTTAAAACATCCGTTAGCTTATGACATCATTAAATCTGAAGGGAATTTAGATGAAAATTACTTCTATTCTGTTATTTTCATACCAACATCAGAAGACCATGCTTATCAATTAGAAAAGAAATTAGAAAATGTAACAACTGATTATAAACAATTTGCAGGTTACAGAAGTTATCGTTTTTTAAAACCAAATCAAGGTTTAACATACAAAATTTATTTTGGTTTTAATAGTCGTACAGACTATGAGGATTTCAAAGCCTCTGCTGTTTTCCAAGATAACTTTGATAAACTAGCACTAAGTCAATTCTTTGGTTCTAGTGGTCAACATTCTAGTTACTTTGAAAGATATTTATTCCCAATTGATGATTATTAAATAAAAATCGCTACTCAAAATTAGCACTAGGCTAAAACTTGAGTAGCGGTTTTTTAATCTGTTAGCAAACTTTCTTGATATTTTAGTTTTTTAGTTATATTTCTAATCGTCAACCATCCTACAAGGAAGAATATCAATCCAAAGAAACTATATTGCGGAAGAATAATAGCAAAAGTAACAATAAATATCACGCCTATAAAACACATTAATCTATTTAAAAATTGTTCATACCCTTTTATCACTTTACTATCAGATACCGGCCAAACTTGAGGCCATAAACCATATGCTTGTTGTGTATAAAATTGAGCCATTTGTAACAAAATAATATACATAAACAGGCTACCAATTAATAAAATTACGATGACTTGATGTAACCATACCATCATAACTAAAGCTATAATAATCAAGCGTAATATAATATTAAATGCGTCTTTACCTCTAGCAAAACTTCTGATAAATAAGTAAAGATACATATAGTTGTCATTAAATTTTTTTGGTTTCGGCTTCCACAATAACGGATCTAAATAGCTTCTCCTTACTGCTTTCTCTTCTAATTGTTTCACATCTGTAAACATATTTACAAATTTATAATAATTCATATGATGTTGTTGTTCTGTACTTATCATATGCTCCCAAGGGAACAAATAGTCTTTGTTTAAATATTTTATCAACAGAATAAGTCCAACAAGTATAATAACTGAAAAAATACTTGAGATATTTTTAGGATCTAATGCTACATAATAACCAGATGTAAATATTACAAACAAAATGCTAAATAATGACCAACGTTCAAGTCGATATTTATACCACTGCCATTTTAATAACAAACCTAAGAGTGGGAATATAATTGCTAGTCCAGCAAAGATAATATAAAATCCAAATGTTTTGTTATTAAGCACATAAAATAATGGAAATAATATAATAATTAATAATATTTGTATAGGTAATCTAGTAATATAACTATACATCAAACTTTTTTTCATATATTCAAACATATGATTTTCAAATGGCAATAGAAATAATTTATCTGCATCTTTCAATAAAGTCCGAATTGGAAACATAGAAGTAATGGCAGTGATTATACTAGCAATTAAGGCATAATTAATATATTTAGGTATTGATTTCAACCAATCTCCATAACCCAAAATAAATGCACCTAATAAAATCACAAGAAATACAGAAAAATGACCATTAAATATAAATTTATTATAATAACTTTTCTCCTTTGTGATTTCTTTTTTTCTTACATCAAATAATTGTTTAGCTTCCTGTCTCATGAGTTCTGGCCACCTTGAGTAACATGTATATATATTTCATCTAAGGTTTTACCACTTAATCCAGTTTGTTCCCTTAATTCATCTATATTACCGAATGCCACGATTTGACCTTTGCCCATTATTAAAAATCTGTCACAATATTTTTCAGCAGTTGCCAAAATATGTGTACTCATCAATACAGTTCTATTTTCTTCTTTTTTTTCAACCATTAAATCAAGCATAGATTGAATACCTAAAGGATCTAAACCTAAAAATGGTTCATCAATAATATATAATTCTGGCTCTACAATAAATGCACAAATAATCATTACTTTTTGTTTCATACCTTTAGAAAAATGACTCGGAAATATATCTAACTCATCTTCTAACCTAAATGTTTTTAATAATGGATTTGCTCTTTTCATTGCTTCTTCTTTATCAATATTATACGCCATTGCAGTCATGTTAATATGTTCTTGCAACGTTAATTCATCGTATATCACTGGTGCTTCTGGAATATATGATAATTTTCGTCTATAAGTTTCTACATCTTTTTTGATATTAATATTTGAAATTGTTAATTGCCCTTCCATGGGTGTTAATAAACCCAACATATGTTTAATGGTAGTACTCTTCCCAGCACCATTTAAACCTATCAAGCCAACAATTTCTCCTTTTCTCAATTCAAAATTTATATCTTTAATCACAGGTCTTTTGCCATATCCACCTGTTAAATGCTCTACTTTTACTGTCATAAGGCACCTCCACAAATAGTATTGTATCAAAAATCAAACATTGTTCATAAAGTTACTGCAAAAAATGACGGAAATTAATCAGTAATGCTATAATGGTTATTAAATATCTGACAAGGAGTGAAGATTTATGGCTGAAACAATCTTTAGTAAAATAATAAATGGTGAGATTCCTAGTTATAAAGTATATGAAGATGAATATGTTTATGCATTTTTAGACATCTCTCAAGTGACTAAAGGTCATACTTTATTAGTTCCTAAAAAAATCTCTGCAAATATCTTTGAAACAGATAGTGAAACAATGAAACATATAGGTGTTGCTTTACCTAAAGTAGCAAACGCAATTAAAGACGCATTTAACCCTGATGGTCTAAATATTATACAAAATAATGGTGAATTTGCCGATCAATCTGTCTTCCATTTACATTTTCACTTATTACCAAGATATGACAATGAAGTAGATGGATTTGGGTATAAATGGGAAACACATGAAGAAAGTATAGGCGATGATCAGAAGAAAAAAATTGCACAAGAAATTGCAGCTCAATTTAATTAATTATGCATAGCTGATATGATATAGGGTATATTAAAATTATTAATGACTCAGAAATTTTAGAAATGAGGAGAATTTTTATGAAAACAGCTCAATTATTACTAGGTCTTGGTGCTGGTGTTGCAACTGGAATTGGTGTAGCATTAATGAATCGTGATAAGAAAAATTCAAGCCAATACGTGACAGAAGCGCGTAAACCTACAGGTGCTGAATCTGAATTTGATAGAGAAATCAATACAATAAAACAAAACGTCAATGATATAGTAAATTACATTGCTCAAATCAAATCCGAAAGTACTGAAATTGGAAGCACTATCGGCGACGAAGTAAAAACGATGATTGGCGATTTCAAATCTGATATCGATCCTAATATTGAAAATTTGCAATCGCATATTGAGAATTTACAAAATCGTGGCGAAGAAATTTCAAAAGCCTTTGAAAAAGATAAATAATAAGTTTGGATATGTAAGAGTTATGACTTAGTTTTTAAAAGAGTTATAACTCTTTTATTTTTTTACAATAGATTTTTTAAGCATTTGAAATAATACTAATTCAGAACTAATTTATAGTCTTATAAATTTCTTTGCTCAAGAACGATAACGTTCAACCAGTATGTTTTTCTAAATCATCATTCAAACTCTAAAATTACTATAAAGTTAAACTTGACGATTGTAGTAATACGTTAGATAATACGAAAGTATATTCAATATATTTTAAAAGGAGTATGATTGCGTAATGTATTTATGTACACGTCAAATAGATATTAACGCTCGTTTTGGCATACCTAGAATTGCTTTCCTTAGTTTTGCTACTACAATTATTACATTTTTAATTGCATACGAACTATTATACTTCTTTTCAAATACCAAGTTAACAGATGATCACTTTTTGATATTTTTAATTTTAGTGGTACTTTTATACCCATTGCATAAATTAATCCATTTATTATTTTTCTATCCCTATCGTAAATCATTTAAAAAATATAAATTAGTAAAACGTAAACCTATACCATTTTATAATGTGTATGTAAATACACCAGTTAATAAATATTACTTTTGTTTTGATTTAATCACGCCTGCTTTATTTATTACAATTATCTGTGCTTATGTAAGTACTTTAATTCCGCAATACGGTCATTATTTAATGTTTTTAATTGCTTTAAATTTGGGCTATTCGGTCATGGATTTTCTTTATTTAAAAATTATATTATTTTCAAATGAAGGGGCATATGTTGAAGAACATCAAACAGGTATTAATATTTTAAATAAAGTACCCCCACATCTGAATAATGAACTTGATTAAGCAAACAGCAATGCTTGCTTTTCTGACTGTCGACAAAGCCTCTGACTTTGTTGGCAGTTTTTTATGCACGCTTTCCGCGGGCACGAACTTAGCCTGTAGTCTTCGTCTAGTGCTATCCTCGCAGGAATAAGCATAAATCACTGCCAATAATAAACTGAAAACATTTAAAAATTAAACAGTGCCACAGCAATGTTTGCTTTTTTTATTTAATTCACTCTTTTCCACTTAAAATGCTTACAACTATAGTCGTATATATTAGGTTTCTAATTGGTGAAAACGACTTTATATGTTATATTTACGTTGTTATTCTTACAAAAGGAGTTCCCAAACATGAAAACATTTAAAAAAGTTATAATTCCTGTTACTGCCAGTGCATTACTATTAGGTGCTTGTGGTAATAGTGCTACAGATTCTAAAGAAGATACAATCATTTCATCAAAAGCTGGCGATGTTAAAGTTGAAGATGTAATGAATAAAATGGGCGATGAGCAAGTTGCAAATACATCTTTTTCTATTTTATTAAACAAATTGTTAGCGGATAAGTATAAAGATAAAATAGATACTAAAGATATTGATAAAGAAGTAGAGAAAGAACAGAAGCAATATGGTGGTAAAGATCAATTTGAAAGTATGTTGAAACAACAAAAAATGTCACTCAGTGACTATAAAGAGCAGAAAAAATTACAATCCTATCAAAAAGCACTTCTAAATGATAAAGTGGATATTTCTGACAAAGAAATCAAAGAATCTACGAAAAAAGGTTCACATATCTTAATTAAAGTTAAAGAGAATAAAGATGACAAAAAGGGTTTATCAGATAAAGATGCGAAGGCAAAAGCAGAAAAAATCCAAAAACAAGTATCAGAAAATCCAGATAAGTTTGGAAAAATTGCCAAAAAAGAATCCATGGATAAATCTTCAGCTAAAAAAGATGGTAGCTTAGGCTATGTTATCAAAGGGCAAATGGAAAAAGATTTTGAAAAAGCACTATTCAAACTTAAAGAAGGCGACGTTTCAAAAGTAGTTAAAACGGATTATGGTTATCATATTATTAAAGCAGATAAAGAAAATGACTTTGATAAAGAAAAAGGTAAGCTAAAATCACAATTAATCCAACAAAAAGTACAAAAAAGTCCTAAATTATTAACAGACGCTTATAAAGAATTGTTAGATGAATACAAAGTAGATTATAAAGACCGAGATATTAAAAAAGCTATCGAAGATTCCATTCTAGATCCAGATAAAATCAAACAACAACAACAGCAGCAACAACAACAGCAGGCAATGCAACAAGGTGGAGCTGGTATGACCTCTGGACAATAAAATCATATCTCAAAACATAAATAAGGCAAATGCTATCTATAATTGCATTTGCCTTATTTTTTTATCAATGAAACGAACTTATATTTTTTTATTAGGCGTATAATTGATTAATGCGATAGTATTTTTTTGTATTTATATACAACATATGATAAATACATGTTTAAACTACTCACACTATGTCAATTTATCCCATGAATTAAAAACTGTTGACGCATCCCTACTACAATATATTACATGTAATTTTTCACGGTTAGAACCGAATGAGTTTACATGTAAAAAGGACTAGTCCATGCAAAATTGGATTAGTCCTTTTTAAGAATTTATTTTTTAAACGTATATTTTTTTGTTTAATCCAATGAAGTTGGATTGTAAAATTGTCTACCCTCAAGTCCAAATATACGTTCAGTAAATTGACCTTTCGGTGTTTTTTTATATGCTTTTTCAAACATATTCATTTTCGCATCAATATTGTCGATGAAAAATAAAATTTCCGCTTCTTTCATATGTGGTAATTTTGGAGAGCCAAATTCCATTTTACCATGATGCGCCAATATCATATGACGTAGTAATAATACCTCTTCACCTTCTATTTTTAATTCACGAGCAGCATCTGCTACTTCATCACTTGCTATAGAAATGTGGCCTAACAAATTGCCTTCAACTGTATATGTTGTTGCAACAGGACCACTCAATTCTTTAACTTTACCAAGATCATGTAAAATGATAGAACTATACAACAAGCTACGGTTTAACAGTGGATATATATCACAAATAGATTTTGCGACACGTAACATAGTTAATACGTGATAACTTAGCCCACTTGAAAAATTATGATGATGTGTACTTGCTGCAGGGAATGTAAAGAATTCCGTTTGATATTTGCGCAATAAATGTCTTGTAATACGTTGTAAATTGGCATTCTCAATTTCTAACATATAATGAGAGACTTCTTCTTTGATTTCTTCTGGTGTCAGCGGCGCGCCATCTACGAAATCATGTATGCTTAAATCGGCTTCATCTGAAGCCAACTTAATTTTATTAATTTTCATCTGTTTACGCCCACGATAATTTATAACATCACCAATGACGTGTACAATTTTTTCTGGTTCTAGCACGCGCATATCTTCCTTAGTAGCAGTCCATAATTTGGCTTCGATGTCTCCACTTTTATCTTGAAGATATATCGTCATATAGTCTTTCCCTTGAGCAGTCACACCTTGAGTCGCTTTATGAATCAAGAAATAGTGATCAACTGAATCTCCAGGATTTAATTTTTCTACATTTCTCATTATTTACCGCCTTCCTCAGGTTTATTCAAAGTAATAATTTGTTTTGAAGGCACACTTGTATCTTTGACACATGTAAAGTATAAAATTTGATAATCATTAGGCATTTGTCTTAGATAATTCATCATCGTTTCTTTTCTATGTTTATCAAAATGTACAAATGCATCATCAATAATTACAGGAAATGGATAGTAAGGTTTTAATGTTTTAATTAAACTTAAACGCAATGCGATATATAGTATTTCTTTAGTAGACTGGCTTAATTCAATTGGTTCGTACATTTGACCATTCACTTGTTTTACCATTAAATCTTCATTCGCATAAGTAACTTGTACATAATTTCCATTTGTCAAATGTGCAAAGATTTCTGTTGCTTCATTTATCACTTGTGGTAAACGCTTGTCTTTAATTTGTTTAATATGTCCTTCCACTAAAGATTGTAAGTAACTGAGACTTGCCCAATCTTTCGCTTCATCGTTCACTCTATTTTTTAAAATATGGAACTTATGACGTAAATCCGCTAGTGTTTTATCTGTTTCCATATCCGTGATTTTAGCGTTTAAATCACTGACTTCTGATTGCATTTCTAAATATTGGTCATTATAATTATCTACTTGTCTTTCCAACACTTCATCTTCCTCAGATAATTGTGCATATGTTTTTTGACTTAACATAGAACTAGCTTCGTAATTATAATTTTGGTTTTCCAGATATTTTGTTAAATCATTAAAACGATTTAATTGTTGATGATAAGCTTGGTATTGTGCATGTTGATAATAATATGATTCTTCATCATTTGCATTTACAAAGTTAAACAACTGTGAAATCACATTACTATTCTCATTTAAACGATGTTTAAGCTGTGATAATTCACTTTCTATTAAAGCGATTTGTTCTTGATTCCTATTCCATTTATCCAAATTCGTTGTTTCTTCTTTTAACCATTGATTTACATCATGAAATAAAGATAACGTGTTAAAAGCCGTAAATTGATTTTGAGTTACTGCTTTTGCATGTTCATAAAATGTATCTAATGCTTGCTGTAACTCAATTTTTTGATCGTTCAATTCAACCATATGATTGTCATAATCCTTAATTTTATTCATCGTCGCAATACTATCGATAATGAGTTCGTCTGAAATTTTATCAGATAAATGTAATTCATCTTTAATTTGGTTAATCTCATTATCTGATTTTGAATATTGATGCTGAGCCGCTTCTAAATTAGAAGATAAATAATTTGCTTTTTTATCTAAAGCTTCTTTCGTTTTAATAGCATTATGAAATTGTTCGCGAATCCTATTTTGATCATCTAAATCAAAATCCAAATTATAATTAGCTTCTAAATCATTTATTTGATGTTGCAAATCTTCAATTTCATTAGAAAATGTTTCACTATGTCCAATCTCTTTCGATTTAACTAAGAAGATGCCTACGATAAATATAAGAGATAGTATTGCAAATACAATACCAAAGACCAAATTAGCAGAAATAAATGAAAAGATTGTTAATCCAATACCCACAACCGCTAATATAATTAAGGCAAATCGGAAGATATTCTGCTTGCGTTCATTTTCTTGTTGTTCTTTATCAAATGCTTCTTTCATTTTTTGATATAAGTTATTCTTCTCTTGAAGTTCAAACACACGATTGTTGTATTGCTTTTTCTTTTCATAATTTTCATCAGACACAATATCTTTTTCTAATGCATCCATCTCAGTTTGATTTGTTTCTTTATCAATTTTATTTTCTTCAATATTGCGTTCTAATTGTTGAATAAAAGCAGTCTGTTCTTGTTTATTTTTAATTTGATTACTTACGTGACTTTTCATTGCCTCTGAACTGTCTACTTCATGGTACACATCTTGCCAGCCAATATTAGACTTTAAGCCGGATTTTTCACGTTCTTTATCTTGAATTTCTTTTTCAACTGATTTTAATTCGTATTCTTTTTGTTTAATTTCATTTTCTTGTTGTTGTATATGGTTAAAAGCATCTATATCAGATTGCTTAGGGACATTGATTTTTTCGTTTTCACTTTTTAAGTGTGCTAAACGCTCTTCTCTTAAACCAATATCTCTTTTTAAATTTTGCGTTTGAATTTTTGCAGATTCATAGCGATCGATACCTTGTTCAGGAAATGTGACAGGTTCAATATTTAATTGTGTTTCTAGTGTTTTCCATTCTTGTGTTTGTTCATGTAAAGCTAATTCTTTTTGTTTACGACCATGCATTTTAGACAGTTGATTTAAATTTTGTTTCAAATTTTCTAAACGTCGATCAGCTTTATCTTTATCATCTACTAAACGTTTATAAGAGGATAGCTTTTCTTCTTCTTCGCGAATTTGACGCTCTAATGACTTCAATTCTTCAAGCTGCTGATTAATCATTGGATTTCTACCATTTTTCTTATATAACATTTCTTTTTTATCATTCAAAATTTCACGCATGCTAGTAAATTCTGTTGATCCTAATGCACCAGCTTGAAGTAAATAGTTTTGTAATTGCGTTTCATCCATGTTTTTATGAATATTTTGTAGACCTAATACATCAAATGAAAATATACCTTGGTATGTACGTTTTGAGATAAAATTAAGTTCTTTTTTTAACCAGCTTTCATCTTTAATGGCGCCATTTGGTAGATAAACTTTAACGTCTCCAGTTGCCGCACCTTTGATACGCTCAATTTCTATCAAAGAACCATCATCTTGAATCAATGTAAGTTTTCCACCATATTGATTACCTAAACGTGGTTCTAATCGTGGTTCATTTTCTTTCTTAGTTGGAAAACCGAATAGGATAGAATGTATAAATGCCTGTATCGTAGACTTTCCTGACTCATTTTCTCCATATATTTCTGTGAAATGTTCATCAAATTGAATAGTTCTCTGAATAAATCTACCATAACCATATATATCTAATGATTTAATCTTCATTTTATTCCCCCCTCATATCTGATTTTAATAATAATTCAGCTCGTTTAATTAATTCACGACGATCAAAATCATCATAATTTTCTAGGTATTTGGAAGCTTTTGGATTAAGATATAAATCATTCATAGCTTGCTCATAAACTGAATTATCTTCAATCAAATCTGGCGAAAATTCTTTAACAAGAGTCGTTTTATCATCATCTTTATTCTTTATTTTTAAATCTTCTATAAACACAAAATTATGCTCGTTTTCTTCATATTCGCTGATCATTTCATGTACTTGCATTAAATCTTGATCAGAAATAATTTCGTCTGAATTGACATGTACTACTAATTGATAAATTGCTTTACCGTCAGCTCTAACTTGTGACTTAAAGCTTTGTATTGCGTCAAATAAGCCTTGTTTTGAAGTCATGTCTGTATCTATTTCAGCTTTCTCAAATCGAATAAACTGGGTTGGCACAAATTTAGCATTTAGATGTAAATCATCTCCCTCTATTAATAGGCAGCCTTTTTCTCCAGTTTCTTTGAAATGACGACCTTGAATATTACCAGGATAATGAATTTGAGGCATATCACTTAGTTGTTGACGCTCGTGTATATGACCAAGTGCCCAATAATGATAAAGTTTATTGTTTAAATCTTCTAATCTAAATTCTGTATAACGGTCTTTTGTGTTCGTTTTGCTATATGTACCATGTAATATACCTATATGGATGCCTTTTTGGCCTTGGCTTGATGGGTAAGCATCAAGCTTATTTTCGTAACTCGCTTCATTTTGATAGCTGAAACCATGTAAATATATTTCTTCGCCATTTTTGGTAATTGTTTGATATGTTTCTACATTTTCAGAAAAAACAGAAACGTTCTCTGGCCATTCAGTACCTATAGATGAAGAAAGCGGATCATGATTACCATGACAAAGATAAACAAATATTTGTTCTTTTGATAGTCGTTCAAATTGCTCTTTTAAGAACACTTCAGCACGGAGTGTTCTATTATGACTATCAAATAAATCACCTGCTATAATCATAAAATCTACTTCTTCATTTAACGCTAAATCCACAATTTTTTTGAAACTTTCATATGCGCTTTTTTGCATATCTTCAAATATCGATTGACTTAAGTAGCTTCTAGACTTAAATGGACTATCTAAATGTAAATCTGCACAATGAATAAATTTAACCATATACTTATAGTTCTCCTTTATTTAAAGGTTTTTATAAAAAGCATGAAAATTAGGCATTCAATTTGAAATTCAAAAATCCGACTCATACCTATGTACATACTAATACCTTGTATCTCTTTATTTTACCACATCGACTATTATACAGTCGATAAAACAAAAAAGCTGAAACATAAATATATGTCTCAGCTTTAAATTCAATATTAACCATAGTTCATTGAATAAAAAATGAACGATTATCCAGCAATTAAAGAACTCATTTATTGGTATCAATTCTTTTGTATATCACTTCTCAATATATTGAGTTTATCATACCTATGCTTGAATAAAAGTTCATATATCTCTTTCAATTATGGTTGTGGCCATGCATTGATTTCGAAAATCAATTTTTACATAGCAACACATTAAATATTTTAAATTTTTATAAAAACTTTAGATTACTTTTAAAATTAAACATTCTGATTAATTAATCAGCGTAAATTTCATCTAAAGGTTTAACAATGATTTGATTAATTTCTTGGAATACTTGGCTCATATTTTGCTCAGCAGCCATTAATTCTGAAATGTTAGAATCATTTTCGATTTTTTGTGCTTGTTCTTGAGCTTTTTGTAATTCCTCTTCACCAATTTCTTCACCTTGCATTTGTTTTTGTTGGAAGTTTAATTGTGTTTCACGGAATTCATCAAAAAGTGCTTTTGATTCATCATTTTCTTTTACTTTAGCATAAGCTTTTTGAATTGCTTGATATTCATCACTTTCTCTTAAAGCTTGTTCTAATTGATTTGCATGATCGTATAAATTTACTGCCACTGTGCTTCACTCCTTTATTTGTATATGTGTTATAACCACATCGATATTACAATAACATAATTTAATATGTTATACAAAAATTGCAATCACACCTTGTAATAAGCCTATGATCCCGCCTAATAAAAAGCCTAAAAGCATAATTAATTTCAACTCTTTATTTGCGATATCTATGATTAAGCGTTCAATATATGCTAAATCAAATGAATTTATTTGTTCTTCAACCATTTGTCTTAGGTTGATTTTTTTCATAATTGGAGAAATATGTTTAGAACCCTTATCAATAATCAATTCTGTGAGTTGTTTTGAAATTTTTGTTTCTAAGAATGTTATAAATTCTGGCATTACTTCTTTCAATGGTCGATTCGATATACTATCTATGTTTGCATAGTTCATAACTAAATCAGTAACCGTTACCTTGAGTGAGTCGAATTGATCTTCATTGATGATTTCTGCTAGCGTCTTTGATTTAAATGTTGCGTATTCATTTTCAACAATCTGCTTTGCAATTGCTTTAGCTTTAGGATGATTAGTTAATCTAATCAATTCCTGTTGTATTCGATCTGCAATGCTTTCTCTAGTCATAAACATCTGTAGCAAACCTACGATTTTACCTTTCTCGTTAAAGAAAGTATCTAACATTGATGTTATATCAACAGCGCCTTTTTCTGATTTAAGATAGACGCGTGCACGTTCAAACAATAATTCTGGTACCCCATCTACCTTTGCATCAATATTCTCTTCAATATCTGAAGGGAGCAATTGTTTTATAGGGGTTTCTTTATGTTCAGCATAATATTGTTCTAATTTATTATTAATCACTGAATACATTTTATCATTAGTAACCTGTACAACATCAACATCGAAACTTTTCGTTAACGATCGAATCGTCATATGATCTGCTTTTAATTTTTGAATCTGTTTTAAGATTAGTGATTCAATTGCATCTCTTGATTTAGGTGCATTTAATTTTGACTTAATTAACGTTTCAGTCAATAAGTGTTCTTCAATGACTTGTCCAATTTTATCTGCAATTTCTGTTCTTCTTTTTGGTATTAATCCAGGTGTAAAAGGAATTCGTTTATTAAAAATATAATAAGTTTTAAACGGATGAAATAACATTCTTACAGCAATTACATTTGTGACGCCACCTATTATTGCTCCAATAATCATCATCGCTATAATTATTAAAAAAGCGTGCATAATTAATTCTCCTTCAAATAAAATTTGTTATAAACTGAAGGTACAATCATATCAGTCATTTTTACATTGTATAACATATATCAAGAAAATGTGTATACTATTTATTATTTTTCATAAACAAAATTGCTTGGCAGCAATCACTATGAGTACATTCAATTTGAATTAGTAAAAATACAGAAATAAAAAAAGAGCGATTTAGAAATCAATCAACATTTGATTTCCCGTGTTCGCTCTTACAATGATGTATTCTTTTTATCATGGGTCAAAAACTGAATCAACTTACCTATTAAGTTCGATTCATTTGTTCATGACCGATTTCAATTAAACTATAGTGACTAAACCATTCAATATATAAGCCATAACTTCATTAGTTAATGTTATAAATAATGATTCTTCTATCACAAAATGCATTTATTTATACGTGCATTAATTCTTCTTTTGAAACTCTACCAAAATATGTTTCAGCTTCTCTTAATTTAGAAGTACCAAAAATAGGTTGTGTTTCCTGATTTAGTACACGGTAGATATCACTTACTTTATTGCTTTGTAAAATATAGCCGTTACGAGTATCAACTGTGTTCCAATATATATCACTAGTTGTAGAATGATTTGGATACGCACAATGGTTACGTGAAATTGTTTGTACCATTTCTAATGGATCGCAACCAAAAGTACTATTTAGAACATCAGAATCTCTAAACAATGCACAAATTGACACACATGTTGTCCAGTTAGGCAATACTCTCTCTTTTTCAATTTGTACTAGTGTCTTTTTTGAAAGACCAATCGTTTGTGCCATTGTATCTTGCGTGTACCCCGCCTCAATACGCACCATTTTAAATTTTGTTTGAATTAAATCTGTAAAACTCTGTCTATCCATTACTTTAATCTACCTTTCATAAAAGAATATTTTATCCGGACACAAGAAATTGCAATAATACACGTTTCTTGAAACACAAATTACATCTTAATACAATTTGCGATAAAATAAAAGAGCGAAATGATATTTTCATTGTTTTTTATTATTTGCGAAATTATCTAAATAATCAATCTTATATCCTATAATTAACTTAAACACTTATACCACTTTTATTGTAAGCGCATAACAAGCGTGAAATGTGATTATATTTTTCACTTATTACTCTTTTGATATAAAAACACTATTCATTATTATATCTTAATTTTTCCCTTTTGGCATATACTTTGCCTTAAATAATTGAAAATGATCATTTATTTACTTTTTTCAGAATTTTCATTATAATCAGGGTTACTTTAATAATTGAGGTGTAAAAGATGACAGAGAAATATATATTACTTGCAACTTGTACAGATAAAGTCGGTATTACTTCATTAATTACTAATAAAATTGCTCAATATGATTCTAATATTCTACATTTAGATCATTTTACAGAATATGACCATTCACCAAATGCTACTGGTCAATTATATTTGAGATTAGAATTTGAAAATGTACCATCATTGAAAGAAGATTTAGAAACAACGTTGCAAACACATCAAATAGATTTTAAACTCTTTGACAATCAACAACATACAAAAATAGCACTTTTTGTTTCTAAGGAAGATCATGTTTTCAACGAAATTTTATTACGTGTTAACAGAAATGAATTGCCTGCCGAAATTGTGTGCATCGTTAGTAATCATGAAAACAATAGACAATTCGCAGAAACGCTTCATATCCCTTTTTATTACATACCGAGCAACGAAGATAAAGAAATCGTGGAAAGAAAAATACTAGATGTTTGTTCTGAACATCAAGTTGAACTCATCGTGTTAGCAAAATATATGCAAATCCTATCCGATCATTTTGTCAGTCACTATCCAAACCAAATCATCAATATTCATCACTCATTCCTACCATCATTTATAGGTGCAAATCCTTATAAACAAGCATGGGAACGCGGTGTCAAATTAGTTGGGGCAACAAGTCATTATGTTACTTCTGACTTGGATGAGGGCCCTATTATAGATCAAGACGTTATACGAATTAATCATCGGTACAATGTACAAGATTTACGTAAAATTGGTCGGCATGTTGAATCAAGTGTGTTAGCTCAAGCTGTAGAATATCATGTGCTCCATAAGGTGATTGTGACTGCAAATAGTAAAACAATAGTTTTTAATTAATCTTCATAAAAAACCTGAGATCGTAAATTGAACTATCTCAGGTTTTTTATGTTGTGAAACGTAATGAAATATAATTAAATTATACTATTAACATATCTCATATGATTCGATATTTTAAAACATTATACTTACTTTTTACAATTTTAAGACTCATAATATAGTACTTTTCATAACATTTCTTGTATATCAGTTTATATTTAACTTATGCAGTATTGTAATTATAATTCTTCCGCCCATAACACCACTTCACTTGAATCCATAGTTATTTTTACTTTTTATTAAACACATTTGCTAAACTGCTATGTTTAGCTTTTTCTATTACATCTTAACTAAATATACACTTTTAAAACTGTGTTATAACAGACCTATAACACACCTTAAGTGTATTACTTTTTAATACAGATTCCAAAAGCTTTCACATTTTAGATTAAAATTATTCAAAAACTTTGTGATTTTTTTAACAAAACAAATGATATAATTATTGTGAAAAAAATAACATACTTTTGGAGGTAATGATATGTTAAAAGAAAATAATATGCAATCCACAGCATGGAATGATTTTAAAAAAGGTCGCTGGCAACATCATGTAGATGTAAGAGAATTTATTCAACTAAATTACACATTATACGAAGGTGATGATCAATTTTTAGAAAGTCCTACAGAAGCAACAACTAAGCTTTGGGATCAAGTCATGCAATTGTCTAAAGAAGAACGTGAACGCGGTGGTATGTGGGACATGGACACAAAAATCCCTTCTACCATCACTTCTCACGAGGCAGGTTATCTAAATAAAGAATTAGAAAGCATAGTAGGTGTCCAAACCGATAAACCATTCAAACGTTCAATGCAACCTTTTGGTGGTATTCGCATGGCCAAAGCAGCTTGTGAAGCGTATGGTTATGATTTAAATAGTGAAACTGAAAAAATATTTACTGACTATCGTAAAACGCATAACCAAGGAGTATTCGATGCATACTCCAAAGAAATGCTAAATTGCAGAAAGGCTGGGATCATTACTGGACTTCCAGATGCGTACGGTCGTGGACGTATTATTGGAGATTACCGCAGAGTCGCTTTATATGGTGTAGACTTCCTAATGCAGAAAAAAATGGAAGATTTCAACAATATGTCTAAAGAAATGTCAGAAGATGTCATTCGATTACGCGAAGAATTGTCTGAACAATACCGAGCATTAAAAGAATTAAAAACATTAGGTAATATTTATGGATTTGACTTAAGTCGCCCTGCTTTTAACTTTAAAGAAGCAGTACAATGGCTGTACTTAGCATATTTAGCAGCGATTAAAGAACAAAACGGTGCAGCTATGAGCTTAGGTCGTACTTCAACATTTTTAGATATCTATGCTGAAAGAGATTTAAACAATGGATTGATTACAGAACGTGAAGTGCAAGAAATCATAGACCACTTTATTATGAAATTACGTATCGTAAAATTCGCGCGAACACCTGACTATAATGAGTTATTCTCTGGTGATCCTACTTGGGTAACAGAATCTATCGGTGGTGTAGGTATTGATGGACGTGCATTAGTAACTAAAAACTCATTCCGATTCTTACATTCACTAGATAATTTAGGTCCAGCACCCGAACCAAACCTCACAGTATTATGGTCAGTTCGCCTACCTGACAATTTTAAAACATATTGCGCAAAAATGAGTATTAAAACAAGTGCAATTCAATACGAAAATGATGACTTAATGAGAGAATCTTATGGTGATGATTATGGTATTGCATGTTGTGTATCTGCTATGACAATTGGTAAACAAATGCAATTTTTTGGTGCTCGTGCTAATTTAGCAAAAACATTATTATATGCGATTAATGGAGGAGTAGATGAAAAATCAGGACACCAAGTAGGGCCTGCCTATGAAAGTATAAAAACAGAAGTCCTAGATTATGATGAAGTATTTGAAAAATTTGATAAAATGATGGATTGGTTAGCTGGAGTATATATTAATTCACTTAATATTATTCATTATATGCATGATAAATATAGTTATGAACGTATAGAAATGGCATTGCACGATACAAATATCATTAGAACAATGGCTACAGGTATAGCTGGTCTTTCTGTCGCTGCAGATTCATTATCTGCAATCAAATATGCAAAAGTAAAACCTATTCGAGATGAAAATGGTATTGTTACAGATTTTGAAATTGAAGGTGATTTCCCTAAATATGGCAATAATGATGCACGTGTCGATGATTTAGCAATAGACCTTGTAGAACGCTTTATGACAAAATTACGTAGTCATAAAACTTATCGTAATTCAGAACATACAATGAGTGTATTAACGATAACATCAAATGTTGTATATGGTAAGAAGACTGGAAATACACCGGATGGACGTAAAGCTGGAGAACCATTTGCACCAGGTGCAAATCCTATGCATGGACGCGACCAAAAAGGCGCACTTTCTTCACTAAGTACTGTAGCAAAAATACCTTATGATTGTTGTAAAGATGGTATTTCTAACACATTTAGCATCGTTCCAAAATCACTTGGCAAGGAAAGTAATGATCAATGTAAAAATCTCACAAGTATGTTGGATGGCTATGCTATGCAACATGGACATCACTTAAACATTAATGTATTTAATAGAGAAACACTATTAGATGCAATGGAACACCCAGAAGCATATCCACAATTAACGATTCGTGTTTCTGGCTATGCCGTTAACTTTATTAAATTAACACGAGAACAACAATTAGATGTTATTTCACGTACTTTCCATGAAAAAATGTAATTTGAATTTAAGGTGGCCTATATATGTTAAAAGGACATTTACATTCTGTTGAAAGTTTGGGTACCGTTGATGGTCCAGGATTACGCTATATTTTATTTACCCAAGGTTGTTTACTAAGGTGTTTATACTGTCATAATCCTGATACTTGGAAAATAAATGACTATACACGCGCAGTTACAGTTGATGAAATGGTAAACGAAATAATACCTTTTAAACCATATTTTGATGCATCAAATGGAGGTGTGACAATAAGTGGTGGTGAACCTTTACTACAAATTAAATTCTTAACTGCCCTATTTCAATCGTTAAAAAAATACGATATTCATACCTGTATAGATACATCAGCTGGTACAGCGAAAAATACACCCACTTTTGAAAAACAATTAGATGCTTTATTAAAATATACAGACTTAATATTATTAGATATTAAGCATATTGATAATGCTAAACATAAGAAATTAACTGGTCAACCTAATACACATATATTAAACTTTGCTAAAACACTTTCACGTAAAGGACAGCCTGTTTGGATAAGACATGTACTAGTGCCAGGTCTTACAGATGATAAACAAGATTTAATACGGTTAGGTGAATTTATAAATTCACTCAATAACGTTGAGCGCTTTGAAATACTGCCATATCACCAACTCGGTGTGCATAAATGGCAATCACTAGGTTTACCTTATGCTTTAGAGCATATAACAGCACCTACCGAGGCTGAAGTAAAACAAGCTTATCAATATGTAAATTTTAAAGGTTACACCCCTATTTAACTTTATTACGACACGTTAAATTTATCGTGCTTATTAAAATGTAGTACATCTAAAAAGTAGTGCATTGATATCATTTGAAATGTAGATATCATTCACTACTTTTTTTGTTACTGAACATGAAATTGAATAATATTTTTCAAAATTATATAGTAACAGAAACATATTTTAAGGGGATGTTTCTTTGAATAATCATACTTCAACAAAACTAATTTCTATCAGTGCTTCTATGAAATTTATTAATGCTCAAATGATTCCAGGCATTTTGACATTGTATAATGATAAAATTACGTTTAAAGCAAAAGGAGTAATTGAAAATCATGAAATCAAAAGTTTATTCCCTTTTGATGAACTTCAAAGTGTTAAATTCGGTCTATCCTTAACCCCTTTTAGAATAACTATTATGGAAGCAGACGGAGAGCCTTGGCTTTTTGACCAGGTTCCAAGAAAAGATGGTAAGAAATTTGTAGAGTTGTACAATGTACTTCTTTCTGAATAAGTAACTCATTAGGTTAATCTTAAACTAAGCTATCATTGTGATGGTTTAGTTTTTTTAGTAAGACAAATACTTTTATAAATCAACATCTATTTTGCAACACTTCTCATGTGTATCAACTAAAAAGAGTGGCCAAAACATATAAATGTTAGTGCCACTCTCAGATTTTAATTTCCTTATATTTATGTTTATTATTTTATTAACTTTCATTTCTAGCAGCTAATTTTTTATCTTCAGCTTTTGAAATGATAAGTGCACAAGCAGCATCACCTGTAATATTGACAGATGTTCGTGTCATATCCAATAATCTATCAATACCTAAAATAATACCAATTGCTGCTGGATCTAATCCAACGGCATTTAAAACCATTGCTAACATAATCAGTCCAACCCCAGGTACGCCAGCTGTACCAATAGATGCTACAACAGCGATGACCACAACAGTTATAATTTGCATAAATGACAGCTCTACACCTGAGATTTGTGCAATAAATATTGTTGCAACACCTTGCATGATTGCTGTTCCATCCATGTTTATCGTAGCACCGAGAGGTTGTACAAAAGATGCTACTTCAGGTCTAACACCCATATTTTTTGTACATTTAAGTGATACTGGTAAGGTTGCAGTGGAACTCGAAGCACTAAAACCAAGTGTAATTGCAGGTAGAAATCCTTTAAAGAACTTTAGTGGACTTGATTTAGCCATAAATTTCACCGCTGAACCATATACAACAAAGAAATGGATAAATAGCGCTAGAAGCACTATAAAGAAATACATACCAAGTTGTTGGATAGCTCCAAATCCTGCTCCTGTAAATGCATGTGCAACAAGACCAAAGGTACCAATAGGCGCAAACACGCTCATAATCATCGTTACAATATACATTAAAACTTCATTGGTTTGCTCAAATAACCGGTGTACGGCTTCAGCTTTCGAACCAACCATTATCAAACCAACCCCTATGAAAATGGCAAATGTAATAATTTGCAACATATTTTCTTCACTCATGGCTTGTAATGGATTTTTAGGAAAAAGATTGATCAGTGTTTGATCAAACGATTGCTTTGCAGCAGAACTTTGTGAATTATCTTCTTTATCTAATGTTTTTTGATAACTTGAAACATCTTCACTTTTTAATAAATCTGATTTCCCTTCCCCCGGTTGTAAAACTAAAGCTAAAGTAATCCCAATAATAATAGCTATTGCAGTAGTGGTTAAAAAGAAACTAATCGTTTTCAAACCAATACCACCTAATAATTTAGGATCACCCACACCTACTACACCTAACACAATTGAAACAAACACAACAGGCACCACTAACATGAAAATTAAATTCAGAAAAATTTGCCCAATAACATTGAAGACATATTTATCTACGTTGACTACAAAACTTGATTGCGCAAACATGTTAAGTATGGAGCCTATTGCTATACCGAGAATTAACGCTATAACAATTTTCAATGAAAGATTTTTAGTCTTCATAATAACATCCCCTTTATGTTTATTAGATATAGTATATAGTAATATTATACATTTTGAAACAAAAGTATATATCCAATAAAAAAATGCTATGTAAAATAATATTTACATAACATCTAATATATTATATAAGATTATTCTGCATAGCATAAATCGCCGCTTGTGTACGATCGGATACTTGCAATTTAGCAAATATGTGACTGACATGTGTTTTAACAGTTTTTTCTGAGACAAATAAAGTTTCCGCAATTTCTTTATTTGTTTTACCCTTTGCCATTTCTGTCAATACTTCAGATTCACGTTTTGAAAGTTTGTTTGTATAGTGCGGTTTACTGCTTACAGATTCCATAACACTTTGGGCTTGTGGATGGATAACTTTTTCACCTGACAATACGTTTTTAATTGTTTTAATTAACTTCTCAGGTTCAACATCTTTCATTTCATAACCATCGGCGCCTTTATCAATTGCAGAAATTACATGTTCATCATCTACATAACTGGTTAGCACTAATATTTTTACTTCTGGATACTTTTGTTTCATAATTTCAGTGATTTCTATACCATTCATATTGGGCATCACTAAATCTAATAATACAATATCGGGTAATTCATGCGCTTCCAAATAACTTAAAAATGATTTGCCATCTGAAAAACCTTTAACAACCTCTATATCATCAACTGTTGATAATAGAAATTCTAAACCTTGTCTTACGATATGGTGATCATCTACCAAAATGATTCGATTCATCTTGACCTTCCTTTCGAAACTTTAAAGTGGTATTGAGATATAAATTTTTGTACCTTTGTTTGGTTCACCTTCAATTGTCAATTTGCCACTTATCTGTTTAGTCCTTTGTTTCATATTATTCAAACCATGCGAGTGATAAAGATTTGATTTATGCTTATCAAAACCTTTGCCAAAATCAGAGATTGTTACCAATAAATAATTGTCCGCTTGAACTAAATCTAATCGAACTTGAGTGGTTTCACTATGTTTTTTCGTATTATTCATTGCTTCTTGAACAATCCTATAAACATTTTCCTCTATTTGACTTGGAAGTTTAATTAAACCATCTACTTTAACAATTAACTCTAACTGTAATAACTCACTATACTGTTTTAGCGCACTAACTAATCCTTGTTCTAAACCAACGGGTTTTAATTGCCAAATTAAAGCTCTCATTTCATTTACTGCTTGCTGGCTTGTATCTTCAATCACTTGGAATGCTTTACGAGAAACATTTTCTTGTGTCATCCCTAATGCTGCGTGAGCTGTCAATTTAACAGAAAAAAGCATTTGGTTTACTGAATCATGTAAATCTCTAGCTAATCTATTACGTTCACTAATACGCGCAGCTTCTTTTTCTTGATCCGTTAAGAGAATCCTTTTTATTGCAGATCCGATTTGCAATGCAACAGATTCTAATAGCTCTAAGTTTTCTGCACTATATCTCCTTGTATATGGCGTTGCAACATTGAGTAACCCAAATTGCTCCTCACCAGACCTTAACGGTACAGTAGCATGGTGCGTAATACCGTCTGTTTCTTCATGATAAGCACGATTTGCTAAGTTAATCCTTGAACAATTTATGATATTTGAAGCCTTCGTTAACTTTTTATTTTGATACGCTTGAACACACCAACACGTACCCTTTCGCATATATTCACAATGATTATTTTCCAATGCTCCTGGTAAACCATTATATGATACAAGTTCATGTTGCCCTACATCATCAATGAAGAAAATCCAGCCCGTAGTAAATTCACTACCATCAATTAACGATTTTAATGCGCCTTGTAGCATACTATATGTTTCTGTTTCTTCATTTAAAAATTCAGCAATTTCTTTTAATAATGCTAATCTTGTCGGTTTTTCCATTTAACCAGTCCATTCTTTAACAAGCCTATTTACATACATTATACAAGTTTGTAAAGCATTTAAAAATAGATAAATAATTCCTTTTCACTTGAATTAAAACAATGTAAAAAATTATTAAATCTATCTCAAGGTCTAATATTTTTAACAGCGTGTTTATGGTATGATAATAATTGGTTAAAGAGGAGGATATTATGAAATTTCAAATCCCAGAAAATTATGATGCATTAACACTTAGAGAAATTTTCCAGCAATTACAGTTACCAAAAAAAGATTTACACAATTTAAATATGTCAAAAGAGATTAAAATCAATGATATAAATGCAAAACTCACGTCACAAGTACATACAGGCGATCAAGTTTACATTCCAACACCAGAAGAAAAAAGTAATTATTTACCAAGTTATCGATATGCACAAATTTATTATGAAGACAATGATTTAGCAATTGTTATGAAGCCTAAAGGGGTTAAAACGCACCCTAATGATTTAAAAGAAAGTAATACATTAATGAATCATGTGATATACACAATCAATAGTGACTATGCAGAACCGATACATCGCTTAGATCAAGAAACTGTAGGCTTATTAATTGTTGCTAAAAACCCTTTAATGAAAAAAATCCTAGATCGTATGTTAGAAGAAAATAAAATTGACCGTATCTACAAAGCAAAGGTACATAGTTTGTTACCTATTAAACCACAAACCATTAATGCGCCTATTGGTAAAGATAAATTTCATTCGAACAAGCGCCGTGTATCTACTACAGGACAATCTGCTATTACACATATTTTGTCTTCGAATATGGTCAAAGAAAATATATGTGAAGTCGATTTGAAATTAGACACGGGCCGCACACACCAAATACGTGTGCATTTAGCAGAAATTGGACATCCTGTTATCGGAGATCCACTATACGGTGATTCAACTTTAAGACAACTCCAATTGAATAGTTATAAAATTGAATTTATTCATCCATTAACACAAGAAAAAATATCAGTTAGTTTAGATGATGAAATTTAAATGAGATAGGTTGAATTTTCAATTCTCTCTATAACTTTTATCGCGCGAACAACATTGTAGTTAAAATGAGTCAAAACAAATGCAAAAACGTCAATTTCTATTGAAATAAAATAGAAATTGACGTTTCGTCGTTAATCAAGATATTGATATACCTTAAGACTTTAAATTTATTTAGGCTCTACCATATCTTCCGGTTTAATCCACTCATTAAACTGTTCTTCTGTTAAATATCCAGATTGGATGGCAGATTCTTTTAATGTTAAACCTTCTCGATGTGCTTTTTTAGCTATGCTAGCAGCTTTTTCATATCCAATATGAGGATTTAATGCTGTTACTAACATTAGTGACTGATTTAAATAATTATCAATGTTTTCTTCAATTGGTTCAATGCCTACAGCACAATTATTGTTAAATGTTTGCATGCCATCCGCCAATAAATATATAGACTGCAATGTATTATGCAAAATCACAGGTTTATAGACATTTAATTCAAAATTCCCCTGCGAACTACCTATACCAACCACAGTGTCATTACCCATAACTTGAACTGCAACCATCGTCAACATTTCACATTGTGTGGGGTTGACTTTGCCAGGCATAATAGATGAACCAGGTTCATTTTCTGGTATAGAAATTTCAGCAAGTCCAGCACGTGGTCCAGACGCTAACCATCTCACATCATTTGCAATTTTCATTAAGTCAGTAGCTAAAGCTTTGAGTGAACCATGTAATTGAACGACTTCATCATGTGCAGTTAATGCATGAAATTTATTTTCAGATGATACAAATGGATACCCTGTATTTTTTGAAATGAATTTAGCAACTTTATCACCAAATTCTGGATGGGCATTGATACCAGTACCTACTGCAGTACCACCGATTGCTAAATTTAAAATATGGGCTTTTGATTCACTAAGTAATGTTTCACATTTATCTAACATATAACGCCATCCGCTTATTTCTTGGCCTAAACGAATAGGTGTAGCATCCTGTAAATGAGTACGTCCGATTTTTATAATATCATTAAATTTTGCTTCTTTTTCTTTAAAAGTATCACGTAATGATTTTAATGCAGGTTCAAGTTTTACTTCTATTTCATTATATAGTGCAACATGCATCGCAGTAGGGAAAGTATCATTTGAACTTTGAGATTTATTCACATCATCATTTGGATGTATTGACTCATCGCTACCTTGTTCTTTGAGGTACATATTTGCAACGTAACTCACGACTTCGTTGACGTTCATATTACTTTGCGTACCGCTTCCTGTTTGCCAAACGACTAATGGGAAGTGTTCATCTAATTCTTTGTTTAATATACGATCACATGCATGAACAATAGCATCTTTTTTTGCGTCACTTAGTTTTCCTAATTCATGATTGGCTAATGCTGCCCCTCTTTTTAATTGAGCGAAACCATAAACTACTTCAATTGGCATTTGTTCTTTTCCAACTGGAAAGTTACGTTTACTTCTTTCTGTTTGTGCACCCCAGTATTTATCTGCAGGTACTTCAATTTCACCAAATGTATCATGTTCAATTCTAACTGACATTTAAAAATCTCCCCTTCAATATGTATTTAACTTTAGTATAGCATTAATTAATTTAACTGGGCAATCTCTTAATATAGCGTTTTCATTACATAAAAATTGTCTGGTTAATAACATCGATTTACAAAGTTTAAATACGTGGTTATTAGCATTTAAAAAACCAGAAACTAATTTTTAGTTCCTGGTTTATACATCTATTCATTATTCTTTTGTAATTGTTACATCATTAAATTTCATCTTTGCTGCTTGTATAATACCTATTGCAGTTAAGACTAAAAGAATCGTCCCAATAATCATTGTCACAGGACTAATTGTGACAAGAAGTCCTAAAAACCCAGTTAAACTATTATAAAATCCTCCAAGCGGCTTAAATAACAATACTGTTATAACAATACAGCATATTACACTAATAATGATTCCAGTTTGATTACTTTTTACGAACGTAGAAGCATTTACATTATCTACTAGTCCATGTGACAAGTTGATTTGTAGTTGAATAATTTTAAATAAGATTGGCAGATATATTGCTCCAATGGCCATAGGAAAACCTTTTATAGAAATTAAATTTACAATCACAGCACATATCATGAGGTATTTCCAATAGTTACTTAACATATTAATGATAACTCCTTAATTCAAATAATGACTTAATAATAACATAATCAAATTTATGTTGGCATTATTTTTTTATTATTTATAAAATCATATGTAAATAACTTGGCAAATTGATTAAATAAATATAAAAAGAAGCGAGAAGAACATCAAATTTTTAATATTTGACCATCTCTTACTCGCTTCCAATTATTTATAAACGAATTAATAATTTTGTTTGTAAGCAGTACTCATAGCATATTGTTTAGGCCTTGATAGATAAGATACTATTTAATCACTTATTAAATAAACATAACACCTTAATTATCTAAATCAGAACGTACATTTGAATCATGTGATTTATCTAGTTTATCTTCATCATTTTCTTCAGAAATTTGTTCCATTTCTTTTCCCAACTCTACGATATCTTCAAAATCATCGACCATTTCATTTTTTGGTTCTGCTTCATGGTTAGAATACTTTTTATTAGCATTATCATTTGTCATTAGTTACACCTCACATTTTTAATTTTATGCGAAACGTGCAGTGAAATAGTGACGTACGTCTTCAGGAAGACCTTCTGCAGCAGCTTCATCCAAAATAACATTCACCATACGGTGTGCTTTCAAATCAGATGGCTCAAATGAAGTTTTACCATTTTCTTCATATAATTTATGCACAACTTCTTTTTTCTCAGAACCAGTAATCACTAAAATTACTTCTCTTGCAGAAAAAAGACCATGATTGATACTTACATTAAGTTTACCATTTGTATCTATTGACAGAATTTGTGTAATCAACTTACCTTTATTTTCTTTAGTTTTGATTTTATCACTTATAAATGATTCTGTATCTTGACCATATGAAACACCATATATTTGACCTTCTGGTACGCCTAACGCTTCAAAATAAGACTTGTTGCTATCATAATCTAATATATTAATTTGACTAAAATCTACTGTATGATCATCTACATTTTTCTTTAATTCATCTAATACTGGTGCATTATCATTAGAAAGATGTATGCCTGCTATAGTAGTTGGATTATTGTTAAACTGTTTTCTTAAAATATCTGCAGCATATTCTGCTACACTTTTTTCATTTTCTAAAATTTTAAAGTTCATTGCCATAGTTATTACACTCCTCTTAATCTTTTAAGACGCGTTCTAGCATTATTTATAATAATACCCTTGAAGCTATCTTCATAAACTATATAATTTTAATAATCAACTAAATTTTCAAAAACTACTTTTAGCTTTATCTACATTATACAAATGTCAAAGTCGTTTTTCATTGATTAATATATAATTTAATGTAAATTTGGAAAATTTTGTTGTCTCAACGCTTCATAAATAAGTAAAGATGCAGTATTTGATAAATTTAATGATCTTATATTATCATTCATTGGGATTCTTAATGCTGTATCTTTATATTTCTCCTTTACCCAATCAGGTAAGCCAGTAGTTTCTCTACCAAAAATAAAATAATGATTTTCATCTTCATCAGTAAAATCAAAATCCGAATAAGTTTTTTCACCAAACTTAGTTAATAAGTAATATTCACCTTCCGTACTTTCAAAAAACGATTCTATATTTTCATAATAACTGATATTTACAGAATCCCAATAATCTAATCCTGCTCTTTTCAACATCTTGTCATCCGTACTAAATCCCAATGGTTTTATTAGATGTAAATGTGTATATGTACCAGCACAGGTTCTAGCGATACTACCCGTATTTCCAGGTATCTGTGGTTGAAATAATACAATGTGGTTCGTCATGCTTTTTATTCTCTCCTCATATCTAGTCCTTTTAACATCTCATGTTGGACTTCTTCTAATTCACTGTCGTAGTGTGCTTCAATAAATGGTCTTGCTTGCTCTCCTTGAATTTGCCCAATTGCCCAATAAGCTGTAGCTCTAATCATCGGCCTTGGGTCATTTAATGCAACTTCTTGTAATTCTGGGATCGCAGTTTCCTCTTTAAAATGTGCTAACGCTAGAATTGCGTTTCTTTGAATTGGTTTTTTTCCTCTCCAAGCACCTGCTAAATGACCGTAAGTATTTTTAAATTCTTTATTACTCATTTGTAATAATGGTACTAACCTTGGTTTTAATATTTCTGGTTCTAACACAATATCATCGTGCTGTGTATTAATGCCACGATTTCTTGGACAAACTTGTTGACATGTATCACAGCCATATAGGCGATTACCAATTTTATATCGATATTCATCTTGCATGTAACCTTTTGTCTGTGTTAAAAAACTAATACATTTTTGACTATTTAGTTGTCCATCACCAACTAAAGCGCCTGTTGGACAACGGTCAACACATATTGTACAATCTCCGCAGCTATCAATGATTGGGTCATCAGGAGGAAAAGGTACACTAACTAACATTTCTCCTAAATAAGTCCAAGTACCAAGATCTGGATTTATGACAAATCCATTTCTACCTACATAACCTAATCCTGCGCGTTCAGCAACAGCTCGGTCTGACAGCACACCCGTATCAACCATAGATTTAATTTCTACATCTGGGACTCTAGCCTCTAGATACTCAGCTAATTTATCTAAACGTTTTCTCATGATTGAATGATAATCTTGGCCCCAAGATGCTCTAGCAAACATACCTCTTCTGTCTCCACGTACACTTCTAGGTGCACCTTTTAATTTATTAGGGTAACCAACAGCAATAGCAATAATAGATCTTGCAGTAGGTAATGTTAACTTAGGTTCAGTTCTTAAACCAATATCTGGTTCTTCAAATCCAGAAGCATATCCCTTCTCATGATAATCAACTAATTTTTGTTTTAATTCATCAAATGGATCAGCCGTGGTAAAACCAATACTATCAATACCAATTGAGTGAGCATAGTCTATGACATCTTGTTTCAATTGATCTACATTCATCTTTCACACCCCGCCTTAAAAACATACATTCTATAGTTTAACATATTCATTATTAATAAGAGTATTCGATAATACAATTTTCAATATTTATTAAAAAAACCAAGGTGCTATAAATGAATTACAATAATCCATTGCCAAACACCTTGGTTGATTTTATATTTATAAAACACGCGCTAAAAAGTTTCTAGTTCTATCATGTTGTGGTTGCTCAAAAATATTTTGTGGTGTACCTGATTCCACAATGACACCATCAGCCATAAACACAACTTTATCACTCACGTCTTTTGCAAAATTCATTTCGTGTGTTACAACTGCCATAGTCATACCTTCTTTGGCTAAATCTTTCATTACTTCTAAAACATCACCAACCACTTCAGGATCTAGTGCTGAGGTAGGCTCATCAAACAGAAGTACTTCTGGATTCATTGCTAAAGCTCTAGCAATAGCTACCCTTTGCTTTTGCCCACCCGATAATTGAGCAGGATATGCATTAGCCTTATCTTCTAATCCAACTTTTTTTAACAAATCCATTGCTTCCTTTTTCAAATCTCTTTGGTTACCTTTTTTTAATAAACTAGGTGCCAATATGATATTGTCTATAACCTTCTTATGTGGAAATAAATTAAAATTTTGAAAAACCATGCCCATCTGTTGTCTTAGTGTTTCTAATTTAGTTTTTTCATTTGTTAAACTGTGACCTTTAAATATCACTTCACCACTTGAAGGGGTTTCAAGAAGGTTTATACAACGTAAAAGTGTACTTTTACCACTACCTGAAGGACCTATTATAGCAACAACATCACCTTTATCCACCGTTAGATTTATCCCTTTTAAAACTTCATTTTTTCCAAAAGATTTATATAAATTTTTAATATTAATCACTAACTTTCAATCTCCCTTCGAAGAAATACATCACTCTTGATAAAGTAAATGTAAGTATAAAGTATAATATTGCAGCTACAATGAGCGGTGTGAATGGATCAAATGATGCTCCTTGTACAACTTGTGCATTAAACATTATTTCACTTACACCTATAACGGATACAATAGATGATTCTTTTATAACAGTAACAAACTCATTACCTAAAGCCGGTAATATGTTTTTTACAGCTTGTGGCAAAATAACTGATTTCATTGTTTGACCATATGTAAGCCCTAGACTTCTAGCAGCTTCAGTTTGCCCTTTATCAACTGCATTAATACCAGCTCTTATTATTTCTGCAATGTATGCTGAACAGTTTATAACAAGTGCTATCATACCACATATCAATGCTGAGATATCTAGACCTAAAACCGCTGTGGTACCAAAATAAACTAGAAATACTTGTACTAATAATGGAGTGCCTCTTAAAAATTCAATATAAGCTGAAGAAATCCATCTCAATATTTTAACTTTACTTAATTTTAATAATGCAATAAATGCACCAAATACAGCACCTAAAACAACTCCAACTATAGAAATTAAAATCGTGTTTTTAATTCCTTTTAAGAAAAAGCTGCCATATTTCGTAAAGAAATTACCGTCATCTTTTTGCATTGCATCAGCAGCTGACGCTTTATAATCTTTCAGCAAATTTTTATTTTTAACATCTTTGATAGAGGTATTTAATTTATCCATAAGCATGGGAGAATTTTTAGGTAAGGCAATTGCCGTTTCTTTTCTACCTTCATTAAACTTAACATCATCAGCAAAAGTTAAATCTTTATTTTGTTTTAAATACGCTTCTGCAACCGGCCCCTCTATTACCATTCCATTAACTTTTCCGCTTTTCAATGACATTATAACTTCAGGTACACGGGTTAAAGATTGAATTTGTGCATTATCGATTTCAGTTTGCGCAATTTTTTCTTGTTGTGTTTGCTTTTGTACACCGATTTTTTTATTCGCAAAATCTTCTATTGTTTTAAAACGATCTGCCTCAGACTTTTTAATAATCATCTTTTGATCGACCGTCATATAAGGTTTTGAAAAATCCACCTCTTTCAATCGTTCTGGTGTAGGTGTCATTCCAGAAATAATGATATCAATTTTACCGGTTTGTATCGCTCCTAATAAACTATCAAACTGCATATTTACAATTTTTAATTTTAAATGATTATCTTTCGCAATCTTTTTTGCGATATCAATATCAATGCCTGCATACTTTGATTTACCATTAACATTATGTTCAAACTCATAAGGTGCATAATCAGCTGATAAACCAACACGCAATTCACCACGCTCTTTAATTTTGTGCCATTGATCTTTTTCACTAGCATTTACTTCTGGATTTATGTAAATAATCAAAGTACTTATAAGGAATGAAAAAACAGTAATCACTTTCAATATTTGTTTCATCTATTAATCCCCTTTCTATAATATTTATTATTATACATAAATACGCAAAAATATTCAATAAGAGTTTTGTATCTTTTTCTTAATTTTAAAAGATCATCTTAGTATGATTACATAAAATAGTATATTTGATGCTATCAAATGACAGCTATATTCCCTAAATATTAAAAAAACACCTTCATTTAATATGAAGGTGTTTTTTAACACAACGTTTTAATATCAAAATTTATATCAATTAATATGTATAATGACTGTTATAAACATGCATTATACTATTGAAAGATAAATGAAACACTAAACTAGTTATTATCTAGGTGATTGTAAAGCTTTGTTACTGTTTAGGGATTTCAAATTTATAAATATCATCTGTATATTTACGCATCATTTTTTTACAAATTTCATGCACAAAGAATGCTGATACAAATGGTATTAGAAAATATCCAAATACTAATAAAATAATATTCATGGTCGGATCTCCATCCATTCGATTAAACGCATTAATAGGTCCAACCAAACCAGTATAACCAAAACCAGCAGACATTGGTGTACCTTTAATTCCAATAAAATATGCTATTAAGCCACCAATCACACCATTAATGATTAATGGTATTGCAATGATTAAATGCTTAAAATACACAGGAATCATCATCTTAGCGGCCCCAATTATCAATACTAAATTGACACCAGCACCGTTAACTCTAATTGAACCAAATAAAAAAGTCACACAAGCTGCTACAATACCCATATTTGCTGCACCACTACCTAAACCAGATAAGCTAATTGCCGTTGCGATAGCAACTACAGATATTGGCGTAACCATCAACAAAGCATATGTAACACATATCAATATAGACATCATCAATGGATTTAATTCTGTAAATGCATTGACTACATGACCAATTCCTTTAGTGACATTTGATACATAACCTAATGTAAACAAACCTATAAAACCACTTATTACTGGAATAATAACAGGTAACAGAATCATTTCCAGTGACCCTAATTTATTTTGTAATAACAAATATAAAGAACAAGATATCATTACAACTAAAATAGTATTGATGATATCGCCAATGCCATTAAGTAAAAATCCTTCCGGTGTCATCTTAACAGCACCACTACCGATCATAGCGGAAACGCCTATCATCGTGGCACCAGCACCGCTAAATTTAAATTGATGTGCTGCTAAAACACCAATTATAAACGCCATAAATGACTGAATCAAAACGACTAACTGATAAATAGTTTCTAGTAATTCGTTGCCTTCTTTAAAAAACTTTAATAATTCACCTAATAATGCATTAGGTATTAATGCTATGACTACACCTGCTCCAACAGCTTGCAAAATATTGCTAAAAAACGTTTTCCCTGTAATCTTGGCTGTGCTAGATTTTACCATTCTTGTATCCTCCAAATATAACATTAGACTTATAATATTATATTTTTGACTAAACTACAATATGAAGTTTATATTAAAAACTAAGATTTAAATATTGAACAGCATCTTATAATATATAATAAATCATCATTTGAATAAGTTATAATATTTACTTGTCTGTTCACTTCTAACAAACGAACAACTTAAAATTTTGTTACAAAGCGTTTAAATAACTAAAAACTATCACGTAATAAATGTTCGACAAATTTTCTATTACTTACAATACCAGTAGAGCAAGTTTGCATTGTTGAACTGATAATTACAATAACAAGCAAAGTTAAAATAGCTAAACCTTTGCAGTACAATTGCTTTCACAAAATTTTGAAGCAATTCAATGTTCAAAGTATTTAGAGCTAATAGTATTTAATGAAATCCATAAAAAAAGAAACCCCATACTAATGAGGTTTCAGAAAAATACTAATTTGCTATTTATACCAGCGGTCGGGATCGAACCGACACTCCAAAAAGGAACGGGATTTTGAGTCCCGCGCGTCTGCCAATTCCGCCACGCTGGCTCAATGTTATAAACAAAAAACTTCCAATCAGGAAGTGATAATGGAGCGGAAGATAGGACTTACACCTATATCTCATTCCGGGAAGGAATGTGTTCTAAAAGTTAAACTACTCCCGCATAATATAAAAATTAAATGGAGCGGAAGATAGGACTTGCACCTATATCTCATTCCGGGAAGGAATGTGTTCTAAGAGTTAAACTACTCCCGCATGATATTAAATTAAATGGAGCGGAAGATAGGGCTTGCACCTATATCTCATTCCGGGAAGGAATGTGTTCTAGAAATTGAACTACTCCCGCATAATTCATGGAGGCGGCAACCGGATTTGAACCGGTGATAAAGGTTTTGCAGACCTCTGCCTTACCACTTGGCTATGCCGCCAATAAAACTGGGCTAGCTGGATTCGAACCAGCGCGTGACGGAGTCAAAGTCCGTTGCCTTACCGCTTGGCTATAGCCCATTAATAAAATAAGGGCGGCTGATGGGAATCGAACCCACGAGTGTCGGAACCACAATCCGATGCGTTAACCACTTCGCCACAACCGCCATGGCAGGGGCAGTAGGAATCGAACCCACATCGAAGGTTTTGGAGACCTTTATTCTACCTTTGAACTATGCCCCTATTAAATTAAATGGTGGAGGGGGGCAGATTCGAACTGCCGAACCCGAAGGAGCGGATTTACAGTCCGCCGCGTTTAGCCACTTCGCTACCCCTCCATGAAAATGGTGCCGGCCAGAGGACTTGAACCCCCAACCTACTGATTACAAGTCAGTTGCTCTACCAGTTGAGCTAGGCCGGCTTGTATAAAATGGTTCAAGACAGAGTCGAACTGCCGACACATGGAGCTTCAATCCATTGCTCTACCAACTGAGCTATTGAACCATAATATTAAAAATAATGGCGGTCTCGACGGGAATCGAACCCGCGATCTCCTGCGTGACAGGCAGGCGTGTTAACCGCTACACTACGAGACCAAATTATGTAATTGCGGGAGGCGGATTCGAACCACCGACCTTCGGGTTATGAGCCCGACGAGCTACCGAACTGCTCCATCCCGCGATAATGATATTAATGGCGGAGGAAGAGGGATTCGAACCCCCGCGAGCCGTTAAGCTCCTGTCGGTTTTCAAGACCGATCCCTTCAGCCGAACTTGGGTATTCCTCCATAAATATATGATAATTAAAATTATTAAATTGTAATAAAATGGCGGAGGAAGAGGGATTCGAACCCCCGCGGGCCGTTAAGCCCCTGTCGGTTTTCAAGACCGATCCCTTCAGCCGGACTTGGGTATTCCTCCAAAATTATATGGACCTTGCAGGATTCGAACCTGCGACCGAACGGTTATGAGCCGTTAGCTCTGACCAACTGAGCTAAAGGTCCAGAGTATAATTTACAACTAATAATAGTGGCGGTGGAGGGAATCGAACCCACGACCTCACGGGTATGAACCGTACGCTCTAGCCAGCTGAGCTACACCGCCGTTGTATTTAGTTTGAATCAATAATATATGGTGGAGACTAGCGGGATCGAACCGCTGACCTCCTGCGTGCAAAGCAGGCGCTCTCCCAGCTGAGCTAAGCCCCCATTTTAAAAATATTTTAGCAGATATCGGGAAGACAGGATTCGAACCTACGACCCCTTGGTCCCAAACCAAGTGCTCTACCAAGCTGAGCTACTTCCCGTTTTTCATAGGATGAAGCATTAATTACGCGCCCGATAGGAGTCGAACCCATAACCTCTTGATCCGTAGTCAAGCACTCTATCCAGTTGAGCTACGGGCGCTTAATTCAAAGATGGTGCCGAGGACCGGAATCGAACCGGTACGATGATCTCTCATCGCAGGATTTTAAGTCCTGTGCGTCTGCCAGTTCCGCCACCCCGGCAAAATAATGGAGCAGAAGACGGGATTCGAACCCGCGACCCCGACCTTGGCAAGGTCGTATTCTACCGCTGAACTACTTCTGCAAATGCGGGTGAAGGGAGTCGAACCCCCACGCCGTAAGGCGCTAGATCCTAAGTCTAGTGCGTCTGCCAATTCCGCCACACCCGCGATATTTGATTAATGGTGAGCCATAGAGGATTCGAACCTCTGACCCTCTGATTAAAAGTCAGATGCTCTACCAACTGAGCTAATGGCTCTAAACATGGTGCCGGCCAGAGGACTTGAACCCCCAACCTACTGATTACAAGTCAGTTGCTCTACCAGTTGAGCTAGGCCGGCAAATTAAAATGGTGGAGGATGACGGGTTCGAACCGCCGACCCTCTGCTTGTAAGGCAGATGCTCTCCCAGCTGAGCTAATCCTCCATTTATAATTGCCTGGCAACGTCCTACTCTTGCGGAACGTAAGTCCGACTACCATCAGCGCTAAGGAGCTTAACTTCT
>NZ_JAESMX010000016.1:0-2593 GCF_017893405.1 Staphylococcus sp. GDH8C109P
GGAACCCTTAACAATCCCAAAACTTGTCGAATGGTCGGCTTAATAGCTCACGCTATGCCGACATTCGTCTGCAAGTTTAGTTAAGGGTTCTTCTCAACATCAATAAATTTTCTCGGCATAAATGCGTGTTCTTGCTATAATATATCTTAGAAAAATAGATTAAATAGCTTATCGACTATTTGCATAAATGCTATTACAACATTCAGTGTCACCAGCACTAATTTGTAATAGCATTTTTTATTTTTAAATTTTCAAAGATACCAAATTTTAAATACCTTTATTTTGAATTCTAAGGGGGCATTTTAAAGATTTAAGGGTAAATCATATAGTTTTATACCTAAAAACCTACACAAGCTTTTAAAACGCAAATATGAGCCAAATAAATATATTCTAATTCCACAAACAAAAATTTGAGCAAAACCAGTGACTATTTTTTAGACACTGCCCAGTTACATGCAAATTAAAAATTTGGCATGTACTGGCAAAAAAATTCAGACACTGCCCATTTACGCACAAAATTATTTTTCGCGTAAAAACTGGGTAACCATGCTGGTTAATCCTATAGTTCCCGCAGGGGCAAAAAACATAAAAAAACGCTAGCTTTTTAGCTAACGTTTCAAATCTTTTAAGTAATAATTTTGTTTTTCAAAATTCCAAATTGCAGTAATTGAATGTGCTTTTTCTTCTTCGTCTGTTGTTTTATCTTCGTCACTTGTATTAATTAAATTGCCATCTTCGGCATCATCTAAATTTAAAATTTTATGTTTTTGTTTAAGCAAACCACCATAACTCAACATACGTTTTCGATATAAACCTTTTTCTAAATCATTTACAATTTCTTGATTTTTTTCATCATCATCAGTTAAAAAATCAGATGACTTAACCGAATATTTCGAGGTTTCTTTGATAGCTGCTCGAATATCTTTATCGCCTTTTTGATTTGGTTTGATCGCTTTAATATTTGCTACTGGTCGATAATTTACTTGTAATGCTTTTTGCCATAAAGTAACCCATTCTTCTTGAGTTATATAATTAGCTTTATTCTTAAAATAGCTATTTTCAACACACAATAAAACGTGCATATGTTGATTATAACTACCGTCATTTTTATTAACCGTTACTTCGGTTGAACGTAAAAATCCGATTAAATTCTTTTTAACTTTTGTATACATTTTTAATTTATTAAAAGCCTTAGACATATGCTTTAAACTTTGTTCTAAATGTTCACCGTCTATTGCATTTCGTGCTGATAGCGTAAGAAATAACCAACGTGCTTTTGGCTTTTCTTTAACCACTTCTTCAATCACTTTTTGAGCTTGATAACTATTTTTCATAGCACGCCTCCAATTACAAACTGGGCATAATTTTGATTTACAAAACCATGTTTTATGTAATTTCAAATAACCTTCATCAGTTGGCTTGAACTCTAAGACGTTACCACATTGTTTTACGTTAAAAGCCTTTTTTATTTTTAAAATTTCTAGTATATCTGCATAACTTACATTATCAATTTTCTTCTCTCTCCATGGGCGTTGTTTCCCACTTTTCGTCATATCTTTTAATGTTTCATTATCTTGATTTTCGTCTACATATCTAGTAGTATTATATTGCATATAAAAAGCCTCCAGTTTTGATTTTGATTCGACACCTTAATCATATAACTGGGGTTTTTTCATGTCAAATTTTCTTTCAACAACAAAAACAACCAAAAATACTGTTATATCAACATTCAAATGACTTTTTATATCTTTGAGTTATTTCTATATAGTATCAAGACAAGAAGAAACTCGTTTTCAACTCGTTTCAAATTCCCAAGTTAGGAGGGATAAAATGAAAAATAATAATGTAACAGAAAAAGAATTATTTTATATTTTAGATTTATTTGAACACATGAAAGTAACTTATTGGTTAGATGGTGGCTGGGGGGTAGATGTATTAACTGGAAAACAACAAAGAGAACGCAGAGATATAGATATAGATTTTGACGCTCAACACACTCAAAAAGTTATACAAAAATTAGAAGATATAGGATACAAAATAGAAGTTGATTGGATGCCTTCACGTATGGAACTTAAGCATGAAGAATATGGGTATTTAGATATTCATCCTATAAATCTAAATGATGATGGATCAATTACCCAAGCAAACCCAGAAGGTGGTAATTATGTTTTCCAAAATGACTGGTTTTCAGAAACTAATTACAAAGATCGAAAAATACCATGTATTTCAAAAGAAGCTCAACTTCTTTTTCATTCTGGTTATGATTTAACAGAAACAGACCATTTTGATATAAAAAATTTAAAATCAATAACATAATTGCTTTATTCCAATTGCTTTATTGACGTTGAGCCTCGGAACCCTTAACAATCCCAAAACTTGTCGAATGGTCGGCTTAATAGCTCACGCTATGCCGACATTCGTCTGCAAGTTTAGTTAAGGGTTCTTCTCAACATCAATAAATTTTCTCGGCATAAATGCGTGTTCTTGTTATAATTAATTTAAGAAATCAAATAGTTGGTCAACTATATTGAGAATTGCTAATGCATTTTGTAAGTCGCCAAAATTTTAAATGGTGGCTTTTTTGTTTTGTTGA
>NZ_JAESMX010000017.1:0-6107 GCF_017893405.1 Staphylococcus sp. GDH8C109P
GATGAAATGTTATATAATGCAATACATTAAAGCTGAATTCGAAGAAACACATGCACTTTATATGCGACGTCAAAACATGAAACAACATAATATCTTTAATCAGTAATTCAAATAATCTATAGCAATCAAAGAAACCTCTAAATATTCGGTTAAGTCATCTGATTTTTTAACTGATGATGATGAAAGAAATCAAGAAATCGTGAATGACTTGGAAAAAGGTTTATACCGAAAACGTATGTTGAGTTATGGTGGATTGCTTAAACAAAAACATAAGATTTTAAATTTAGATGATGCCGAAGATGGCAATTTGATTAATACAAGTGACGAAGATAAAACAACAGACGAAGAAGAAAAAGCACATTCAATTACAGCAATTTGGCATTTTGAAAAACAAAATTATTACTTAAAAGATTTGAAACGTTAGCTTAAAAGCTAGCGTTTTTTTATGCTTTTTTGCCCCTGCGGGAACTATAGCGTTTAACCAGCATGGTTGCCCATTTTTTATGCCAATTTTTAAATTTGCATGTAAATGGGCAGTGTCTAAAAAATTATTCACTGGTTTTGCTCAAATTTTTGTTTTTGAAAATAGCATATATTTATTTGGCTCATATTTGCTTTTTAAAAGCTTCTGTAGGTTTTTAGGCATAAAACTATATGATTTACCCCTAAATCTTTAAAATACCCCCTTAAAATTCAAAATAAAAGTATTTAAAATTTTAAAAAATAAAAAAGCTACTAGCAAAAAACTAGTAGCTTAAATCTTAGTTAAATTTTGATGTAGTATTAATTTTTATATCTACGCTACAACGTCGATTCAAATTCGTGCAGTATTAATTTTTGTATCTGCGCCACAACGCCGATTACTAATAATGCAGTATTAATTTTTATATCTGTGCTGCAACACCGATTACTTAAAACTAAGATTAAAAAAATCGACGAAGGTCGATTATGGTTTTTACACGCGTTTTTTTAGAACACATAAGTGCGCCCTTACGGGAATTAACTAGATTATAACGATGAAAAATAGACCTGTAAAGCGATAACTATTGTGATAAAGTTTGCTAAAAAGGAGTGATTTTATGGCTGCTATGTGGTTATCGATTATAGGTATGTGGTTTTGTATTGGAATGGCATTTTTTGCTATCAAAGTGAGTAAGAATAAAAAGTAGACCACGTATTTATGCCGAGAAAATTTATTGATGTTAAGGGTTCCGAGGCTCAACGTCAATAAAGCAATTGGAATAAAGCATCTATGATTATTTAAAAATATAAGTTACAATACATTCAAAAATATTTTTGAATGAGGTGTATTATGATTCAAACGGTTGTTACTGCTGCTGTTCTTTATATTGCTACAGCAGTTGATTTATTAGTAATTTTATTAGTATTTTTTGCTAGAGCAAAGACTAGAAAAGAATATAGAGATATTTATGTTGGTCAATATTTAGGGTCTATTATTTTAATATTAGTTAGTTTGTTTTTAGCTTTTGTATTAAATTATGTTCCAGAGAAGTGGATATTAGGTTTATTGGGTTTAATACCAATTTATCTTGGAATTAAAGTGGCTATTTATGATGATTGTGAAGGAGAAAAGAGAGCTAAAAAAGAATTGAATGAAAAAGGATTGTCTAAATTAGTTGGTACGGTTGCAATTGTTACGATAGCAAGTTGCGGTGCTGATAATATTGGTTTATTTGTTCCGTATTTTGTGACATTAAGTGTTACTAATTTATTAATTACTCTGTTTGTCTTTTTAATTTTAATTTTCTTCTTGGTATTTACTGCACAAAAATTAGCTAATATTCCAGGAGTTGGAGAAATTGTTGAGAAATTTAGTCGTTGGATTATGGCTGTTATTTATATAGCTTTAGGTTTATTTATTATTATTGAAAATGACACTATTCAAACAATTTTAGGATTTATATTTTAATTTAGGGTGTGATTTTATATGAGTTATGAAAATGCTTGTGATGTGATCTGTGTACATGAGGATAAAGTTAACAATGCTTTAAGTTTTTTAGAAGATGATAAATCTAAGAAATTACTTAACATTTTAGAAAAAATTTGTGATGAGAAGAAATTGAAAATCATATTATCTTTGATTAAAGAAGATGAGTTGTGTGTTTGTGATATTTCTTTGATATTGAAAATGAGTGTTGCTTCAACTTCACATCATTTAAGGCTTTTATATAAAAATGAGGTACTTGATTTTTATAAAGATGGAAAGATGGCATATTATTTTATTAAAGACGATGAAATAAGAGAGTTTTTCTCTAAAAATCAGGAGGGTTTTTGAAACGAGTTTCTTCTTGTCTTGATACTATAGAACAACACTAAATTTTATACGTAAATAAAGTACTATAAAATTTGGTGTATATAGGTATGTGTATGAATGTAGTTATGTTTATGTTGATACGTATACACATCATTATAGTGATAAGTGTGTTGATAGTTATTTGAATTGTTCTTCTATGATTTCTTGAAGCTCTTTATTACTTGTATTATCAAACTTTGAAATTCTGTTTAGTGCTAAAGTGCCTAATAGATTAACTGGATTACTTGGATAAAGATTATTACCTAATGCAGATTCTATTTCCGTTTTAGTAAACATATAAAAGAGATCTCTACCAATTTTTCCGTTCAACTTTTGAGACAGTAAAATTTTAAGTTTATTAAAAAAGTGCCATTGAAAAATAAAATGCTTAAATTCCATGAAAAGCATTGTCTCATCACTGCCTCTATTTAAGTCTTTTTTCATTTGTCGTATAAATGATTCATAACAATAGCTAGGAATGAGTAATTGAGTTTCTTGTGGCGTTAGATAATATTGTTGATTAAATGATTCAATTTCACCAGTGTTAGTTAACTTTGCTAGATGTTCACCTATATTTTTAGCGTCAATATTATCTTGAATGTCGCTAGTATAATTTGAAATCTCATTGATTGGAAAATCTAAATAGTTACATAGTGTCTGAATATCTTTAAAGTATAACTTTTTAGGATTTTTATATAAATTTTTCAATGTTGATAAAGGGATTAATGTATTAGAACTTAAGTTATTTAAGCTAATATTATGACACCTAAAGTATTCAAGTAACTTTTCAATATTATGGGATGTGAATAGTCCTTGATCATATTTATGGGTATTGACTTCTAATAATAAGCCAATGGCATGCTCTATTCTTTCAACGCCAATTTTCAATGCATCATTCGATATAGGATCACGATGATCGGTAACAGATAATATACCTGCTGAATCATGTTTAATGACTAAACCACTATTATTTTTGTATAAATAATTTGGATAATGGAACTTAAAAGTATTTAAAGCTATTTCACATGTTGAGTAATCAATAACATTTTTTTCAAAGTAATCGTAATAAACTCTTTGGATAAAATCATACTTGGGGAATGAAATCCAATCCTGTTTATTAACTAAATTAAAATGAGATATAAGCTGAGAAAATTGATGAACTCGTGTTCTATTTTCATCAGGCAAATGACAATATTTCGTAGTTTCATTTTGGAAGTAGTCAGTGAAATCCTGATTATATTCTGGCCATTTTTTATATAGTAAATCTTGAATTGTTAAATTAAAAAAGCAACACATTTCATCAACAACATCAAATTTTAAATAAGTCTCATCACTTTCAATGATACCTATTTTTCTTTCTGTATAATATTTCGTTTTAAAATATTTATTAAGTGATTTTGCTAATTTCTTTCGAGATAAATCTTTGTTAAGACGTTCCATTTTTAGTTTATAACTTAGTTTTATTTTGGACACTCCTTTTAGCATATCTATATTGTAAATATAATACAAAAATGAGTGTTTTGAACATTTGATTTGGTATGTTTTTCATACCATGTAAGTAATAAAATATATGGATTTTATGAGTATTTTAGAAAAAATGTAAAAATCTGAAAAAATTTGGTAAGAGCATAAGGAGAATATGCTATCATTTGAAATGATAGGTCTGGCGAAGCCAGACATTCCAAGACTTTAAGTCGTTTTTATTATGATATCAAAAAAATAGAAATGTCTCACTTTTGTGACACATCATATTGTACCTGTCTCACCTTTGTGACACAATATATAGAAAATGTCACAAAGGTGAGACACCCTTTTTTGAAGGCATAATACTTTAATATCATTCTGGATTTAGTTTGAATTTCAAAATAATATTAGCAAGTATATGTACGTAAAACATAAAAAAATAAGTAAAAAATTTTAAAAAAGGAGTTCAAAATAATGAAGAAAGATTTACTAATTAGAGATGTAGATAGTGAGTTGTTAGATCGATTAAGTAGATTGGCTAAAGATAAAAATATATCAAGAAACAAATTAATTTTAGAGACTTTAGAGTTATTAGATCCACTTGAAAGTTATCAAAAATTATATGCAGAACAATCTCATCAACAAGCACAAAATACAAAAGTTTTAAAAGAAGTTGCGAGTAAACAAGATAAAATTTTATCATTACTTGAGTCAGTAGATTATTAGTATTCATGATATTTTTGTTTGAAAAATAGAGAGATACATTCTATAAAAACTTTGAAAATTTTATAGAGTATTTAATTCTATGATAAGTCTAATTAAAAAGGTGAGAGATATAATGAACTTTTTTTCTTTTGTATATGAGCTGTTTAAATTATTGTATACACACTTTTCTTTCCCTATAGTTATATTGATATTTATATTACTTTTTAAAAAAGATATCCATAATTTATTTCAAAATATCAAATCATTTTCAATAGGAGATTACTCTATTGAAGTAGATGTATCGGAAAAAATTAAAGCAACTTATGATTCAATTTCTAGTATTTCAGTTGAAAAATATGGTTCTGAAATTTTAAATGAACCTACTAGTTTGGGAGGGGCTGGTGGACCAAAAAAGGATACAGTTGATGAGTTTAAAATTATACATAGTAAAAGTTATACAATTAATTATTATTTGGAAAATGGTTGGTTAGATACTGTAACTACATTATATTGGGCTTACAGTCGCAGGGTAGAATGGGACAAAAAAATGATTGAGAATAAAGAGCGTCCCTTATCTGAAAAGCGTGATTTACATACTGAAAAAGAAATGGGTAAAGAGATAAAAAGATTATATGATTTAGCTATTCAAAATCCTGATATTAAATGGTCTTATGAAGATGTTATGACATTTAGAAAATTGATAATGATTGCAGTTAAACCAATGTTTTTTTCTTAAGAAGATAGGAAAAAGTAAAATATATTTGTGTAATGTACATTTGTGTATATTACACAAATGTACTTCATTGCTCTGATAAAAAATGATTGGGCATTAGTTAAATAAGTAAACTTGTATACTTATTTAATTGTTTATTTCAACAGGCTGTTTAGGTATATATTGCATACAGTATGCATGTATAACGTATGCACGCATATTGTATGCAAATAATTAGAAAAGTGATGTGTAAGTTACACAAATGTAATTAACACATGTGTAACTTACATTTGTGTATAAAAAATATATAAGAAATACAGATTATTAAAACGATAGTGGTAACTTAATATTTGTGAGGATTAACTTCCTAATATCTTTTGTTATATATTCTAGAAATCAATTAGGGAACTATTTAATTTTTCATATTCTGTTATAAGTGGTTTTCATAATTCAACTTATCGGAAGTGCATATGCTTGTAGATTAACAGATGGTATAATAGTGGAGTCGCCTATCTCTGGCGTCAATTTGACGTAGAGAGGAGGTGCATACGCAATGACCGACATCTTTGTAAACATCATGACCACAGCAGCAAGTGGTTGCATCGTTGCTTTATTTGCGAACTGGCTACGCAAACGCAATGATAAATAGGCGACTAGTCACACCAAAAAATCCCCTAACTACTGGCATAGTTAGGGGATTTGGTGCATACATGCACGACATCTTTGTTAATTGCATTATAACATCATAGTGGTTAGGAATGCAAAATCATTAAATTGATATACTATTAAAGGTTCTGTTGCAAAGTTGAATTTATAGTATAATTTTAACAAAAAGGAGTCTTCTGTATGAACTATTTCAGATATAAACAATTTAACAAGGATGTTATCACTGTAGCCGTTGGCTACTATCTA
>NZ_JAESMX010000018.1:0-5558 GCF_017893405.1 Staphylococcus sp. GDH8C109P
CACGATAACTCAATGCATATCTTAGATAGTAGCCAACGGCTACAGTGATAACATCCTTGTTAAATTGTTTATATCTGAAATAGTTCATACAGAAGACTCCTTTTTGTTAAAATTATACTATAAATTCAACTTTGCAACAGAACCTTCCTTAGCCTATATATTATTTACAAAATTCTATATTATCGATAATCAGGATGTATAAAAAACAATATTACATATTTTGTTAAGTTCTTTTATAATTTCTTTTTCAAAAGTCTCATCATTTTCCCTTGATGTATTTTCATAAATATCAAATAAAAATAGAGCTGAATCACTTGCAGTATGTAAATTGACTATATTAACTTCATCCATTTTAGTAAGTTCAGTACTTTTGCTACTTCTCACTTGTGATGTAAGTTTTTCTATTTCCTCTAAATTACTTTTTATAGAAAGTTCTTTTGCAAGTTCAGAGAATTCAACATCTGAATTCGTATATCCTAATCTAAAAACATTTATTTTCCTAGTATATTTTGCTAAATCAGATTTCAAACTATTAATAATCCTATCGCTGTTTTCTTCGAACTGTTTGTTTTTTTCTTCTTTATCTTTTTCTTGTTGCTTAACGCTATTATCATATGATTTATATGCGATAACAAGACTGATAACAGTTGTAAGGAGAGTGAATAATGCTACAAATGCTTTTAAAATATTTGGATATTCTTCTAGAATTCCCTCAATTTGATAAGAGTATTTAAAAACAATAAATATGGAGACCACTATTATGAAAATCGATATACGTAACATCTTCTTCATTCTAAAACTTCCTCTCTAAGCCATATAAAAATGTTACTGACTCACATTATTATAAAATGATTCTTATAACATATAACATATATCAGTATAGTTATTAAAACATCAATTAAAAATGCATGTTTTATAAATATCATTAACCCTATTCCTATTTATATATACTACAGATATAAATAAAATAACTCCGTAATTATAATATTTACGCTCAAACTTTATGAACTTTGCATTCCTACCCACTATGGTGTTATAATGCAATTAACAAAGATTATCAGGCATGTATGCACCAAATCCCCTTACTACGGCCATAGTAAGGGGATTTTTTGGTGTGACTAGTCGCCTATTCGTCATTACGCTTGCGTAGCCAATGCGCAAATAGCGCAACGAGACAACCACTTGATGCTGTGGTCATGATGTTTACAAAGATTTCAGACATCGCGTATGCACCTCCTCTCTACGTCAATTGACGCCTGAGAGATAGGCGACTTCATTATTATATCATCTGTGAATTGTTAAGCATATCCACTTCGGATAAGTTAAATTATGAAAACCATTCTCTCCACTTCTTTATAGTTATACATTTAAAAAAGCAGATGATATCACCATCTTAATTATAAAATCACCTGTTCAATTTATTCCTAGTTTAGTAGGAAGTCTTTACAAAAAATAAATTAGGTATTTATGAAGTAAGAGAGCTAGACAGTAATAAAGAAACTGAAAAATACTTAATTAAAACATCTCAATCCCACCAAACTACTATTATCGTTGGTGGAATTGATCCGTTTATTTTTGTAATTTATTTAATATTTTTTAGGTACCTCTTGTTGATAAACCTTTTTGATTTTTACTACGGTTCCTTTAATCCCTCTAAATATAAATTTATATAGCTCATCATAATCTCTTTAATAACTTATATATGCTTTATACACAAGTGTAAGTTACACTTGTGTGAATTACATTTGTGTAACTTACACTTAATTCTTCTAATTGTTTGCATACAGTATGCACGCATACATTATGCATATATTAGTTATGCAAACATAATATATGCTTTAAAGTAATATCATAATATTGTTTGCTTTTTACATACTTATAAGAATATAAAAAGCAACATGTTGCTTTAGTATGTCCACTAAAAAACAGTAATTTGTATTATACTAATAGGTTTAAATAAACTCTATTTACTCACCAAAGTATATGTTAGATTGCTATTTTTTTACTATCACTATCTAAGTAGTACTTTAGAATTCTTATACATGTTCGATACACAAATGTAAACTACACATCTTTAAGATTATTGTATAAACTCATCCAAAATTCTATATCTTTTACACTCACTTTTCGCACCTCATTATGATATAAATAATCTTTTAATTCTTCTCTGTTATACCTTTATTTATATCTTCAATCAAGTTTCCTTTTGGCGTTAAAAAGGATATATTTTTGTTAATTATTCTTTGCATGAACGCTTTGAATTCCAATACATTTTAAATATAAAATAGCTCACACTTTTCCAACTTTTGTTCTCATATTTAATAATCTACTGACTCAAGTAATGCTAAAATTTTGTCTTGTTTACTCGCAACTTCTTTTAAAATTTTTGTATTTTGCGCTTGCTGATGTGACTGTTCTGCATATAATTTTTGATAACTTTCAAGTGGATCTAATAACTCTAAAGTCTCTAAAATTAATTTGTTTCTTGATATATTTTTATCTTTAGCCAATCTACTTAATCGATCTAACAACTCACTATCTACATCTCTAATTAGTAAATCTTTCTTCATTATTTTGAACTCCTTTTTTTAAAATTTTTTACTTATTTTTTTATGTTTTACGTACATATACTTACTAAGATTATTTTGAAATTCAAACGAAATCCAGAATGATATTAAAGTATTATGCCTTCAAAAAAAGGTGTCTCACCTTTGTGACATTTTCTATATATCGTGTCACAAAGGTGAGACAAACACAATATGTTGTGTCACAAAAGTGAGACATTTCTATTTTTTTGATATCATAACACAAACCATTTAAACCCTTGAAATGTCTGGCTTCGCCAGACCTATCATTTCAAATGATAGCATATTTCCCTTATGCTCTTACCAAATATTTACCGATTTTTACGTTTTTTCTAAAACGCTCCTAAAATCCATATAGTTTTTTTAGTTACATGATATGAAAAACATACCGAATCGAACATTTAAAAAACTCATTTTTATACTATATTTAAGATGTATCTATAGCAAAAGGAGTGTTCAAAATAAAACTAATTTATAAACTAAAAATGAAACGGCTTAACGAAGAATTATCTCGAAAAAATTGGCAAAATCACTTAATAAATTTTTAAAACGACCTATTATGCCGAAAGAAAAATAGGACTCATTGCTTTCAATGAGTCCTATTTAAAATTTGATGTTATAGATCAAATTTGTAGCTTTCTTAATTTAACGATTCAAGATTTTCTATATAAAAAGTGGTTCAAATAAAATTAAGATTTCACTAGCTGCTTCCAAAATAAAATCATAAATTTTGTCATTTACTTAATGAAAATAGAACATTCATTCATCAATTTTATACACTTATACTTCATTTAAATTTAATTAATAAACAAGATAGGGTTTCATTTCCTAAATATGATTTTAACCAAAGAATTTATTACGATTACTTTGAAAAAATCTCATTAATTGCTTACCATATGAAATAAATTTAAATATTTTTGAGTCATATTGACTAACAATTAATAAGTTAATTTAGATAGTAATTTTAGCAACATGGATTTAGTTTTCAAAATTGATAGTTTTAAAAGAGGTTATAAAATGAACAAAACTAATAACGAAACGAAACTAACGAGTAATTTAAAAATTTTAGGTGGGGTATTTGTAACATTAGCTATATTATTGTTTATATTTCGTCTAATAATTGATTATTTTTATGGTGGAAGCCCTCTTGAAAAAACTAATGATATTTTAATAGCTATAGCTTTTGGTATGGGCTCCTTAGCATATACTTTAGAGAAACGTGTTATATTAACAATCTTTTATGGTCTTTTCTTTATTTTATATGTTCTATCTTTACTTGGAATATAGTTATATATAAGCAATTAGCTGCTTATATATCTTAGAAAATTTTGAAGAATATTAAACATCGAAGGTGATTTTTTGAAACAAGAAGAAAAATATAGTTTTTTAACTAAAGCGATTAATATCTTAGTTGCTATATTATTAATTATCGCCATTTTTTATATGGTTATACTTTCGGATAATAGCTATTTACCTATGTTATTCTCTCTTATAGCATTTACAATCGCATCTATCCCAGAAATTTTGAAAAAGAAAAAGAGTGGTTGGATACTTGGTATTTTAGGTTTAATATTGATCATTTTAGTTTTGGTTTAATTTATCTTTATATTTAAAAGCCACATTACAATATTTATGAATCCAGAAAATAAATAAAAGATGGTGAAGATAAAAATGATAAAACCTAAGTCAAGATCCATTTTTAATTTCATTATAGTAATCAATCTTATTTGGTATATAGTTTTAATATTTGTTATTGATGTTGGAACTATAGGGTCAATTATTTATTGTAGTTTATTTTTTATACTTGTTGTTTTAAGAGATACTATAACTCCAAAGTAAAAACAACGTGCTAAGAAGGACAAAAACTAAAAAGATACTATAAAAGGAGCCATAATCCTTTACGTATCAAGGATTATGGCTATAATTTAAAAATCGAGTTATTTCTATATAGTATCAAGACAAGAAGAAACTCGTTTTCAACTCGTTTCTAAAACCTTAAATATCTAAAATCAATTATTAACTGCGACCCAAATTTCACTATAAGCATTATCTCTATCTGAATCATTAAATTTAGTAAAAGAAAACATTGGTACATTAGCTAATTTATATTCTGTTTCTGGCAACCATTCAGAATAAATTTTAGCATATGTGTCTTGTAAAACTTTTGGAAATTTACCTTCATTTTCAAAGACTATCCATTTACTTTCATCAATATTTATAACATCAAGTTGATCGCTTATATTGTTTTCTGTTGTTATAACACCAATCATATGAGTTAAATAACCCTCTTCTTTAATAAAATTCTCATCAGCATCATATGAAACATTTACAATTTCTTTAGGTTCAATGTTTTGTAAATTATTCATTTCTTCTTTTTGTATATTAGTAATACTATTTGCTAGTTCTTCAATTTCATTGTTAACACCCTCGTATTGCATACGAACACGTTTTTTTACGCCTACTATATTAATTTTTGGCAAATCTACAATTCTAGTTTTCATGCCTATTCCTCCTTTAACATTAATAGCAAATGAAAGTTTCGGATATGAAATTAAAACTTGTTTTTCATATATTTGAGATGGTAAATACCCACTCCAATCTCTAAAAGACTTTGTAAAACCATCAATTGAATATCCATATTTTATAGCTACACTCGTTACTGATTCTTTATTTAATAAATCTTTATTAGCAAAATACAATTTTCTTTTTTTTATATACTCAGATAAACCGATACCAGTAAGAAATATAAACAAATTTCTATAATGCTGCTCAGGTAAACCAACAAAATTCGCTATATCATATAAATTTAAATTGTTTGTTAAATTCTGATCTATATAATCTATAGAATCATTTAAATTTTTTAATATCATATCCATCACCTTTCAATCCTATAGTAATCAATAATCAAAGAACTAACTCGATAATTTATATATAACAATTATCGAATAAAAAATAATTGCTTTATTCCAATTG
>NZ_JAESMX010000018.1:5653-5919 GCF_017893405.1 Staphylococcus sp. GDH8C109P
TTTTCTCGGCATAAATGCGCGATCTATTTTTTGTTTTCTGAAGGTTTCCAAAATAAAACCACAGCCATAAAAAATAAGTAATAAATAATAAACCAAAAATCTAAATGACTTTGATTTATTTGTTGATATATAAAAACTAGCATCAAAATAGACAAAAGTAATTGCACTGAAAAACGTAACCACATAAAATATACAAACTCCTTTTTAGCAAACTTTATCACAAGAACTATTTAAATTTTAAATGCCTTTATTTTGAATTTTAAAGG
>NZ_JAESMX010000019.1:0-331586 GCF_017893405.1 Staphylococcus sp. GDH8C109P
TTTTTTTATTTCATAATATTTCACTTAATATGTGTATTGCTGAACTCCATTTTATATTAAAATATTACGATTTTGATCGTGCATGCTTGCCTGGGGATATGGCTCGAGCCTGTAGTCTCTCGCTCATATCATTTCCCCGGGCGTCAGCACGATGCAAAATCTCTATAAGTGATGTATTTTAATACAATAGAAAAAAGCTTCGTATTATTTAACTGATACACCAAATAGAAAGTCATATTTTTAATCAACCAAAATATATAACTTAATATGAAAACACATGAAGTCCATTTTATATAAAAAACTTACAATTTTGATCGCGCATGCTTGCCTGGGGATATGGCTCGAGCCTGTAGTCTCTCGTCCATATCATTTCCCCGGGCGTCAGCACGATGCAAAATCTCTATAAGTGATGTATTTTAATACAATAGAAAAAAGCTTCGTATTATTTAACTTATAAAGCTAATAGCAAGTCATATTTTTAATCAACCAAAATATATAACTTAATATGAAAACACATGAAGTCCATTTTATATAAAAAACTTACAATTTTGATCGCGCATGCTTGCCTAGGGATATGGCTCGAGCCTGTAGTCTCTCACTCATATCATTTCCCCGGGCGTCAGCACGATGCAAAATCGTTTGGAATATTTGTCAAGATACAAAAGCAAAGGCTCATTTGAAACAATTCATTACCTCTAATCTATTGATGAAGTTCTTATTTTATAAATTTAATAACATGACTCAAATGATACGCATGTGATGATCGTTTCAAATCTCCACTTAAAAATTTATGGATGAAAAACAATGCAAAAACGAATAAGAAGAAGATGAAGCATTTTAATTGGGAGTATTTTAAACCTCAAATTAATCAGCAGTTTTCAGAAACAGAAACTAAAAAATCTACAGTCAAAGAAAAATTGATGTAGAATCAGTTTTTGGATTCATGAAGGCTATTTTGTGTTTCACTCGAATGTCAATTCGAGGGGTAGACAAAGTCGAAAGAGAATTATGATTTGTCCTAATGGCATTAAATGTAAGGAAAATAGTAGCTCAACGTGGTACATTATTTGATAAAAAAGAAAACGACAATTCCTACATTATTTCAATAGAAATTATCGTTTTCTGTTTAGTCAGAGACATTTATGTCCCGAACCTTTTTAGTTATTTCAATTTTACTAGCGTGGTAACGCTTCTTTATATTGGATAGCTTTAAGTTTTCTTATAAAATCCGAATTTCCTAACTCTCGCTCTTTTTTTGTTGTTGATTCCATTTATAATAATCTATTTTATTTAATGATTCTTTCTTTTTTAAGCGCTTAACATGCTCTTTATAACTCAATACATTACATGCAGTGATGTGTCTATTTTGTTTAGATGAAAGCACAAACAAATTGTCAACAAGGTATTGATGTAATGCACTATTAGTAAAATTTTTGAAGATTGAAATAAAGAGTTCTTCTTCACTTACAATATAAATCCGTCGCTTATCATCATTAATAACTTTTAATAATAGTTCAAAATTCATGACTTGTGATGGCAGATAATGATTAAATGTTAAAAAATCTTTTGGTATACCTGCTGTGTGGCCAGTTTGATATGGAAAGAAATTCATAACCATCACTCTATTTGGATTAATATTAAATTGCTTTAATATAGACCCATTGCTATAGATATATTTCTTAAACCAACAATGATGATCTATATAAGGAAGAAATACTTTTTGTCCGTTTAAATTCAACTTACCTTGGATATCTTGCAATATTCTATTACGATAATGTACTACCATTTCTTCTGGTAATGAAGGATCATTAATTATAAAATCATTTTCAGCCTTTTTTTTCAAAATTACTATATCTGCTATTTCAGGATTTCCAAAATATGGTCTTGCTATGGCTGGACTTAATACTGCATCATTTTGTACAATTCGTTGTCTATGCTTATTAATTTTTACCTTCCCATTTGCAAAATCAATCAATTTTTTAAATCTTGGGATATTGCTAAAATCTTCACCAAAATTTTTTTTGAAGTATGCTAAATCTTGTGGGTGTAAAAAAGCAGTTGTGTCATGTCTTTTTATTATTTCATTTAAAGTATCTAAGTCATAAATAGAGTTATATTGATCCAAGTATGCTTGCCAAAATTCATTTATTTCTTTTAAATATTCACTCATCACTTATAACCTCCTATTTATGCTAAGTTTAATTAAGTACATAGACAGTTAGTGTCCAGATTAAGGTAACAAGCAATTTTACTTAAAATTTTTTAACTCGTTCACAACGCTTAATAAATGGCTAAATTTTCAAATAAATATGCACTTAAAGCTAAACATTAAAATAAATTATAAAAATAAACAATTATTTTAAATAATTCAAAGTTACACATGCTCTTACCCAAAAGATAACATATTTAAAAGAAAAAAACCGTAAGCTAACACTATAAATTAGCCTACGGTTTATTTTTTTATTTATTAAAAATAACTGCCTTTATCTTTTAATTTCAACCATTTCGAAAGCTTCTATAATGTCGCCTTCTTTTAAATCGTTATATTTTTCAATTGTGATACCACATTCATAGCCTTGGGCTACTTCTTTAGCATCGTCTTTATAACGTTTTAACGTGTCCAATTCACCTTCAAATTGTACAATACCATCTCTGATAACCCGGACACCGGCATTTCTCGTAATCTTACCATCTGTTACATAACTACCAGCAATTGTACCTACTTTTGAAACTTTAAATGTTTGACGTACTTCTGCTTGGCCAATTACTTGCTCTTCGTATTCTGGGTCTAGCAAGCCTTTCATTGCTGCCTCTATTTCTTCAATAACGCTATAAATGACACGGTGTAATCTCATGTCCACACCTTCTGTTTCAGCTGCACGTTTGGCACCTGTATCTGGTCTTACATTGAAACCAATGATAATACCATTTGACGCATTCGCTAAGGTCACATCGGATTCGTTTATCGCACCTACTGCAGTGTGAATAATACGAACATTAACACCTTCTACTTCAATTTTCATTAATGAAGCTGCAAGTGCCTCTACAGAACCTTGGACATCACCTTTAATGATGACATTTAAATCTTTCATTTCACCTTGTTTCATTTGTTCAAATAAATTATCTAGTGAAACGCTCTTACTTTCTTGACGTTGTTGTAAAACATTGGCTTCATGACGTGCTTCTCCAATACGTCTTGCTTGTTTCTCATCTTTAAACACAACAAAACGGTCCCCAGCTTGTGGTACATCATGAATACCTGTAATTTCAACAGGAGTAGACGGCTCTGCAGATTTAATTCTTTGTCCTAAATCATTGACCATCGCACGAATTCTACCGTACGTATTACCAACAACCAATGCATCTCCGACATGTAGCGTACCATTTTGCACTAGAAGTGATGCAGACGGACCACGTGATTTATCTAATTCTGCTTCTATCACTGTACCTACTGCTTTTTTCTCAGGATTAGCTTTTAGTTCTTGTATTTCAGATGTAAGGACAATCATTTCTATTAAATCTTCAATACCATCACCGCTTAAAGCAGAAAGTGGTACGAAAATTGTATCGCCGCCCCAAGCTTCAGGAATCAAACCATATTCAGTCAATTCTTGCATTACTCGGTCTGGGTTAGCAGTTGGTTTATCAACTTTATTGACAGCTACAATTGTTGGTACATTCGCCTCTTTGGCGTGATTAATAGCTTCTATCGTTTGAGGCATTACGCCATCATCTGCTGCTACTACCAAAATTGTAATATCAGTTACTTGTGCACCGCGTGCACGCATTGTTGTGAATGCAGCATGTCCTGGTGTATCAAGGAAAGTGATTTTTTTACCATCATTTTCAATTTGATAAGCACCAATATGTTGTGTGATACCACCAGCTTCACCTGCTGTTACTTGTGTGTGACGGATAGAATCCAACAATGTTGTTTTACCATGGTCAACATGTCCCATAATAGTAACAACTGCTGGTCTTTCTACTGCATCTTCATCTTCAGATTCATCATCAAAATAAATTGATAAATCCTCTTCATCAATAACAACTTCCTTTTCCACTTCTACACCATAATCATCAGCAATCAATTCTAATGTTTCATCATCTAATGCTTGATTAATGTTAGCCATTATTCCTAATAAGAATAACTTTTTAATAATTTCTGAAGAATCAACATTAATTTTCTCAGCAAGTTCTCCAACAGTTATACCTTCTTGATAAGTGATGTGTGAAGGTATTTCTTTTGGTTCTTCCTGTTTAGTTTGTTTGTTTTTATTGTTATTTTTGTTGTTCTTATTGTTCTTCTTATTTTTGTTATTATTTTTATTATTTTGTTTGTGATTTTGATTACTATTATCTTTTTTATTAGCATTAGGCTTGTTATTTGATGATTTTTGTTGATTTTGACCTTGTTGTTTTTGTTCTGATTGATTGGATTTCTCCGGTTTATAAACTTTATCTAATGCTTTTATTTGGTCGTCTTCTAACGTTTGCATATGACTCGTTACCTCAACGTCCATCTTCTTTAACTCGTCTATAATATCTTTACTTTTTAATTTTAAATCTTTGGCGTATTCGTAAATTCTTATTTTACTCATATAGTCACTCCTTACGATATTCATCTATCATTGACACTAACTTTTTAGCAAAGCCTTGATCAGTGATTCCAATGTTAACTCGTTCTGCTTTACCTAAAGCTTGTCCTAATTCAGCTCTCGTTCCAAATATGCGAAATGATATATGGTAACTTTCACACTTGTTCTGAAACATTGTCATTGTGTTTTCAGAAGCATCAGTTGCAATAATTACGAGCTTCAATCTATTTTTCTTAATGTCATTTAAAATGACTGATTCACCTGTTTTAACTTTTCCAGCACGCATTGCTAACCCTAAAAAATTCACGATTTTCTCTATAGTCATTTAGGTATCTCTTCACGATAAATAAGACGTATAATTTCCTTATATACAGGATTTAGAGTTTCTGCATCAACTTTAAAGTATTTTTCTAATACACCTTTTTTTTGTGCATCTTCTACTAATTTAACATCTTTTGATACATATGCACCACGACCTTGCTGTTTTCCAGTTGCATCAGCAAAAATTTCGCCTTCTTTATTAATAACAACTCGAATCATATCTTTTTTAGGATGCATGTCGTTAGAAAGTATACATTTACGCATTGGAATTTTTTTCTTTTTCATAAAGCTCACTCCAATTTATTTTTCAGCGTCTTCTTCATCTAAGCTATCTGTTTCGTCATCTTTTTTGAAGTCATTAATTTCTGTATTAACGTCTTCTAAATCAATGTCTGTGTTTTGCTCAATATTTTCAACATCCTCAGTGTCAATCGCCTCATCTGTAGGATAAACGCCTTCAGCTCTAGCATCACTTTCTGATTTTATATCAATTTTCCAACCAGTTAATTTGGCAGCTAAACGTGCGTTTTGTCCACGTTTACCGATTGCTAAAGATAATTGATAGTCAGGTACAACAACAACCGTTGATTGGTTTTCCTCATCAACAATGACTTGTAGTACTTGAGAAGGGCTTAAAGCATTTTTAACAAATACTTTCGGATCTTCATTCCATTGAACGATATCAATTTTTTCGCCGCCTAATTCTTCTACAACCGCTTCAACACGGGAACCTTTAGCACCTACACATGCACCTACGGCATCGATATCTGGATTATCTGAATGAACGCTGATTTTAGAGCGATCTCCAGCTTCACGAGCAACTGATTTCACAATTACTGTACCGTCAAAAATTTCTGGTACTTCTTGTTCAAATAAGCGTTTTAATAATCCAGGATGACTACGTGAAACGTAAATTTGAGGCCCTTTTGTAGTTTGCTCTACTTTATTGACATACACTCTAATTCTCTCATTAGGAATGTAGCTATCATTAGGGCTTCTTTCAGCTTCAGATAATACAGCTTCTGTGCGTCCTAAATTAACATAAACATAACGATGATCGACTCTATCAATGAGACCATTAACAATATCATCTTCTTTATCGATAAATTCATCATATAATATTTCACGCTCAGCATCGCGTAAACGTTGCATTACAGCTTGTTTCGCAGCTTGTGCACCTACACGTCCAAAATCACTTGGCGTTACGTCTTCTTCGTAGATATCACCAACTTCATATGCTGGATTTTTAACTAGTGCTGTACTTAAGTCGATCTCTTCTCTATTATCCATTACTTCTTCTACGACTTGTTTACGAGCGATTACATGAAATGTACCTTCATCCATATTTAACTCAACGCGTACACTTCTTGCACTATCATAGTTCTTTTTATATGCAGTAATTAGCGCTGCTTCAATTGCATCAATTAAAACTTCTCTTGGAATCTTTTTTTCTTTTTCTAAATATTCAGTTGCTAATAATAATTCATTACTTGACACGATTTATCATCCTCCTCATCACATTAAAGCATTACAGCATGACGTGCTTTAGCGATTTTATTTCTTGGAATTTCAACTTGCTTCTTCTTAGATTTTTCTTTTACTTCCATAATAATCGTTTCACTTGTTACTTCTTTTAAGATACCTAACCATTCTTTTCCACCTTCAATAGGAGCATATAAAGAAACGTATATCGGTTTTGAAACAGCATTTTGGAAATCTTTTTCTTTTTTTATAGGTCTTTCAGCACCTGGAGAAGCTACATCTAAATAATACATTTCTTGAATAGGATCTTCTTCATCCATAACTTCACTAATCTTTTCAGAAGCTAGGGCACAATCGTTTAAATCGACGCCACCTTCTTTATCAATGGATACTCTTAAGAAGTAATCTTTTCCTTCTTTTGTGTATTCGACTTCAACTAATTCGAAATTTAAGTCGGCAAGGACGGGTTGAATAATTGATTCAACTTGCTCAGTTACTTTACTCATACTGACCTCCTTTTTTGGCAAATAGAAAAGAGCGGGTATAACGCCCACTCTTCCTGCCTGAGTCTAATTTTTTAAGCAATATTATTATACCATATGTTTATTTCCTATACAAACAACTATATCTTTCATATAGTATGACAATAACTAATATCAAATTTTTATACATTTAACATTTTGACATTCAATTTTAATCAATATATTGAGCGATTACATATCAAATATTGATAATTGTGCTTTATCTGGCAAGTTAGGTAATGAACCAAGTTCGTCTAAATATTCAATGACTTTTTGTGACAAACCTGCTTTTTTATTTAAATCTTCTTTAGATAAAAACGGTCCTTCTTCACGTGCCTCAACTATACGTTGTGCAACGTTTTCTCCTAATCCAGGAACAGAAATAAATGGTGGAATCAAACTATCATCTTCAATGATAAAATCAAATGCTTTACTTTTCTCTAAACTAATCGGTTGCATACGATAACCGCGTTGCGCCATTTCATTCATGATTTCTAATACAGTTAATGTATCTTTTTCTTTTTTGGCTAAATCCATGTAGCGTGAATACATATCGTTTACTGTATTTCGAATACCTTCTTTATCCTTAATCATTGAGATCAAATCAAAATCAGACGCACGCACCGTAAAGTAACTTGCATAGTAGTAAAGTGGATAATGGACTTTGAAATATGCAATACGTACCGCCATCAACACATATGCTGCAGCATGCGCTTTAGGGAACATATATTTAATTTTTCTACATGAGTCCAAATACCAATCGGGCACTTCATTGTCTACCATTGCTTCAACCATATCATCCGTAAGTCCTTTACCTTTACGCACAAATTCCATTGTCTTAAAGGCTAGTGATGGTTCTAATCCGTTATACATTAAATAAACCATAATATCATCACGACAACAAATGACACTTGATAAATCACAAGTTCCTGAACGTATTAAATCTTGTGCGTTACCTAGCCAAACATCTGTACCATGTGATAATCCAGATATTCTAACTAATTCTGAAAATGTAGTTGGCTTGGTATCTTCTAACATTTGACGGACAAATCCTGTACCAAATTCAGGCACACCAAATGTTCCAGTTTTACATAAAATTTGCTCTGATGTTACACCTAATGGTTCTGGTGAACTAAAAATACCCATGGTTTCCTTGTCATCAACAGGTATTGTTTTAGGATCAATCCCAGATAAATCCTGTAACATACGTATCATCGTCGGGTCATCGTGTCCTAATATATCCAGTTTCAATACGTTATCATGTATTGAGTGGAAATCGAAATGAGTTGTCATCCAAGCTGATGATTGATCATCTGCCGGAAATTGAACAGGTGTAAAATCGTAGATATCCATATAATCTGGTACAACAATGATGCCACCTGGATGTTGTCCAGTTGTACGTTTTACGCCCGTACAACCTTTTACGAGTCTATCAACTTCAGCACCTCTTTTGTGAATGCCTTGATCGTTTAAAAATCCTTTCACAAAACCGAAAGCTGTTTTTTCTGCCACCGTACCAATTGTACCGGCACGAAAGACTTTGTCTTCACCAAACAATTCTTTTGTGTAATTATGTGCTTGAGGTTGATACTCACCACTAAAGTTCAAGTCGATATCAGGCACCTTATCACCTTTGAAGCCTAAGAAAGTTTCAAATGGAATATCTTGTCCTTCTTTAATCAATTCACAACCACATGTGCCACATTTTTTATCTGGTAAATCAAAACCAGAACCGATAGATCCATCGTTAAAGAACTCACTTTCTTTACATTGCGGACAAATATAATGCGGTGGTAATGGATTAACTTCTGTAATTTCAGTCATTGTCGCTACAAAACTTGAACCTACAGAGCCACGTGAACCTACTAGGTAACCGTCATCCAGTGATTTTTTAACAAGTCTTTGCGAAATTAAATATATAACGGAGAATCCATTCCCAATAATACTTTCAAGTTCTTTCTCTAATCGGTCGATTACAATTTGTGGTAAATCTTCGCCATACAATGCTCTAGCATTGGCATAGCTCATATCTCGTATTTCATCATTAGCACCTTCCATACGCGGCGTATACAATTCATCTTTTATCGGAACTACACGTTCGATACGGTCTGCTAATTCATTCGTGTTTTTAACAACTAGTTCATGTGCTTTTGCTTCACCTAAGAAATGTAATTCGTCTAACATTTCATCTGTTGTTCTAAAATGTGCCTCAGGTAAAGTACTACGATTTAACGGGTTACCTGGCTGTGATGCAATTAAAATTTTACGTGCAATACCATCATGTTCGTTTAGATAATGCGCGTTTCCTGTCGCAATAACAGGAATATCATTTACATCTCCAGCTTGAATAAGACGTTGATAAATTTCATGCAATGTCTCATTATCTCTCACAAGTTCTCTATCTATTAAATCTTGATATAATGCAGGTGGTTGTACTTCAATGAAATCATAGTATTTTGCTATTCTTTCCACTTGCGATTGATCTTTTTGCATTACTGCAGTAAATACTTCACCTTCATCACATGCAGAACCAACAAGAATACCTTCTCGATATTCATCTAATAGTGATCGTGGAATTCTAGGTGTTCTATAATAATATTTAACTAAAGATGCACTTACTATTTTAAATAAATTTTTCAAGCCTTGTTGATTTTGCACAATAAGCGTTACGTGGTTTGGACGTGCACGTTTATACGCATCTTCATTAGATAACGATTTATTAATATCTTGATGATTATAAACTTCCGCTTCTTCTAATTGTTTTAACATTTTTATAAAAATATAAGCTGTTGCTTCAGTATCATAAATCGCTCTGTGATGCTGTGTTAAATCTACACCATATTTTTTAGCTAAAAAATTCAGACCATGCTTACCATATTCTGTGTTGATAGTTCTGGAAAGTTCAAGTGTATCTATCACACCATTCGTTGATGCACCTAGACCAATTTTTTCATAACCAGTATCTATGAATCCCATATCAAATGATGCATTATGTGCTACAAATATCGCATCACCGACCCACGCTTTAAACTCTGTTAATACTGTTTCAATTTCAGGCGCATTGACGAGCATATCGTCTGTGATATGCGTTAAATTCTTGATTGTTTCAGATAAACGCTCATGTGGATTACTAAAACGTTCAAATTTATCAATGATTTCTCCTTCTTTTACTTTTACAGCTGCGAGTTCGATAATTTTATCATATTGATTAGATAAACCTGTTGTTTCAACGTCAAAAACAACGTATGTTGCAGTTTTCAAATCAATATCTTGTGGCTTATAAGCTATGGGCACACCATCATCAACCAACATGCCTTCCATACCATATATCATTTTAATATTATTTTTTTCAGCTGCAGCATGCGCATCTGGAAATGCTTGAACCACATTATGATCAGTAATTGCAATCGCTTTATGGCCCCATTTAGCTGCTTGATCTACATATGCACTTATATTCGGAATGCCATCCATCTGACTCATGGATGAATGCAAGTGAAATTCTACGCGTTTCTCATCTGCTTTGTCTTGTTTAACTGTTTTTTTTATTTCTTCAATATCAGACATCATCATTACTAAGTCACGTACGAATGTGTCTTCTTCTATTCGACCTTGTGCTCGTACCCATTTACCAACACTGAGCGCTTTAAAATGAGCTAAATCATCTTTATTTTTTCTAGTGAACATTTTCAACACTAATGAATCAGTATAATCTGTAACTTTTAATTCAACAATATGGCGTCCACTTTTCAATTCTTTTAAATTAATATCAAAGATAACACCTTCTACCGCAACTTTAAATTCTTCTTCGATAATCGATTCTATAGGTTTTACATTTTCTATTTGAATCGGTTTACCGATTTGACATTTTGCTACAGCACTTTCGTTATTATCTTGTTGCTTGGCTTTTTCAGCGCGCATCTTTTCTAATTTTTCAGTGGCTTCACGAGCACTTTTTTCATCTTCTTGTTGAATATGTGCCTCTAATGAGGCTAAATCGTCCCCATTTGAAGTATGATCAGTTTCAAAAATGATACTACTGATTGCAAATCCACATTGTTGAAATGCTTTAATCAAACTCCCATTGCAAGCTTTATCAAAATGATCACGTTCTATATCATTCTGACACATAACTTTGAGAACATCCCCTGACATAATTAAGCGCTTTTGCTTAAGCTGACCTTTTACTTTTGGCGATAATTGCGTTTGATCAATACAATAACTAAAGTATTTCAAGGCATATTCATCTTGATTCACTTTATTCGTAATTGTAAAATTGCAATCAACTTTGGCAATTGTTTTAAATTCTTCAGTAATTGCATTCATAAATAACAGATAATCTTCAATAGGTAAAAAATATGGAAATGTTATCTGAAATACCCAAATACGATCAGTTGTTTTAACATCTACACGCGTTAATTCACTTTGTGCTAAAATTTCTGGATCCAAATGATCTGCAATTTTAATTTGATCAGCTAAGACCTTAAATTTTTCTTGATTTGTCATTGACATGACGATAACCACCTTACTATTAATTACACTACGTTACTATTTCAAATCACTTTTTTAACTGTCGCGTATGTATTTTTTACATTATCTATCTTATAACGGAAAAGCATTAATTTCTAATACTTAAACTCTACTACTTTTACAATATGGTTACTAATAATAAATAAGAGCGGAAATGAAATCAAATATGACTCATTCGATTTCGCTTTCCCGCTCCCCTATATAAGGCGATTATTTACCAAATTACAGGTTAATTTTAAAAATTCAACAATACCTGTATACAAACATATTTATTGTTATAAATTATCTTTGCTTTTAATTGTTTAACATACATATCATTTTTAACATCATATGTCATAGCAATTACTTTTTTAAAGTAAATTGCTGACTTATATACTTAGGTATAAGTCATTAATATAACGATTTAAGTTATCAATTTGAACATCTTCACTTTCACCTGTATCACGTCGTTTAACTTCTACGATACCTTCTGCAGCATTTTTACCAACCACTACTCTAATTGGTAACCCAATTAAATCAGCATCATTAAATTTAACACCTGCACGTTCCTTACGGTCATCATATAGTACATCGTATGTTTCTTTTAATTGTGTATATAGTTGATCGGCCAATTCGCGTTGTTCTTCTTTTTTAGGGTTGATTGTAATTAAGTGTAAATCAAATGGCGTTACTGATTTAGGCCATATAATACCATTTTCATCGTTATTTTGTTCAACAATCGCACTTAAAGTTCTAGAAATACCTATACCATAACATCCCATTAATAAAGGTTTGGCCTTGCCTTGATTATCTAAGAATGTTGCGTTCATTGCTTCTGAATATTTTGTACCAAGTTTAAATACTTGCCCGACTTCAATTCCTTCAGCAAATTTAGCGACACCTGATCCATCAGCTAAAGCTTCACCTTCTAAAATAAATCTAAAGTCACCATACGCTTCTATTTCAAAGTCACGTCCTACATTTGCATTCAATAAATGGTAACCATCTTCGTTAGCACCTACAACAATGTTATTTAAATCTTTTATAAAATTATCAGCATATACTTTGATGTTTTTATCAAAAATTGGTCCAAGTGAACCAGGAGATGCACCTAATAAATTTTTAATTTCATCTTCTGTTGCTAATTCGATGTGATCAGTACCAAAGAATGCTTTTAATTTCACATCATTAATTTCATGGTGACCACGTACAAGTACCATAATAAATTCACCATCGACATTAAATACCATAGATTTTGTAATTTCATCCAATGGCTTTTCTAAAAATGTTGCTAATGCTTGTGCTGTATGTACTTGAGGTGTTTCTATTTTTGTTAATGGCGCTACATCATCATGTTTTTCATTAGGATGATATACAACCTCAGCTTTTTCAATATTGGCAGCATAATCACTATTTTCACTATAAACAATTGTGTCTTCACCAATTTCACTTAAAGCCATAAATTCGTGTGTATGGCTTCCACCAATAGCACCTGAATCTGCAACTACTGGTCGTGCATTAATTCCGACACGTTTAAATATGCGATCATATGCGTGATACATATCTTGGTATGTTTCATCTAAAAAAGCTTCATCTGCATGAAACGAATATGCGTCTTTCATAATAAATTCACGACCACGTAACAGTCCAAAACGCGGACGTTTTTCATCTCTAAACTTAGATTGTATTTGGAATAAAGTAAGTGGTAATTGTTTATATGATTTAAGCTCATCTCTTATCACAGACGTTATAAGCTCTTCATGTGTTGGCCCAAGTGCAAACTCACGGCCATGTCTATCTTTTAAACGCATTAGTTCTGGACCATATGCATTCCAACGACCTGATTCTTCCCATAGTTCTGCTTTTTGTAACGCTGGCATTAAAATTTCCACAGCCTCGATACGTTCCATTTCTTGTCTTACAATTGTTTCAATGTTATTCAAAACTTTTGCAGCTAACGGTAAATAGCTATATATGCCACTCGTACTTTGTTTAATTAATCCTGCTTTTAGCAAAAGTCTATGACTTAAAGCTTCGGCTGCAGCCGGTACTTCTTTCATCGTTGGTATAAATACTTTAGATTGTTTCATTTACATGCTCTCTCCTTTTATAAGAAATAACGTTGAATGTCATTCCATGTCACTAAGACCATAACAATTAAGACAAATACTGCACCAATCGCTATAATGGTAGTTTCTGCTTTTTTGTTTAATGGCTTTCTGAAAATCGCTTCATATATAACGAATAAGATACGTCCGCCATCAAGTGCTGGAACTGGTAATAAATTCATCAAACCTAAATTGACACTGAGTAATGCTGTCCATGAAATTAAATTGATAATGCCTGTTTTAACAACAGAATCAACCGTATGGTAAATACCAACAGGACCGTTTAACATATCAAATGAAAATTGACCTGTAAAAATGCTCGCAATCATACTTAAAATCGCAGTAAAAATCAGTTTCCCAGCTACTAATGAACGTTCTACACCAGATACAATTGGTTTAAATAAAGTATGTTCAGTAGAAGCAGTATAACCTAATAAATATTTTGTTTCTGAATGTGTTTTAGTTACTTTTTGTTCATATTTTTTAGGTTTTACTTGTAAGTTTTCTGTTTTGCCATCCCGTTCTACTTTAATTTGCGTCTTTTTGTCTTTAACTTGCGACATCGCTTGATCTATATCAGATTTACTATCGATAGATTGGTCATCAATTTTCACGATAGTGTCACCTGTTTTTAAGCCAGCGTGTGCTGCTGGACTATCTTGCGCAACTTTATCAACTGTATTTGTTGGTGTACCTTGATAATAAGCCAAGCCAATAAATAATACTAATGTAAGTAAGAAGTTAAATAACGGACCCGCAAACAGTGTTAAGAATTTTTGATAAGGTTTTTTGTGTGTGAATTGTCGGTTTTTAGGAGCAATTTGAATTAAACTACCATTTTCAACAAAATAGGCTTTGTTAGCAATCTGATAATGATGTCTTTGCTGATCATATGCAGTTACACCTTCTATATATAAATCTTCTTTAAAATCACATTGCTTAACTTCCATTGCTTCAATTTGTTGGAATTTGTGTTGATCATCTAAAATGATATGTGTAATTTCATCTTTATCATTTAATTTTATCTTTACATGCATACCTGGTTGAACGGGGGGTTCTTCCAACCCGTCACCTGCCATTCTTACATACCCTCCAACTGGCAATAAACGAATGGTATATAAAGTTTCATTTTTTCTGAAACTGAAAATTTTTGGCCCCATTCCAATTGCAAATTCTGGACACATAATGCCAGCTCTTTTTGCAAAAAACATATGACCGTATTCATGAACTGTTACAAGAACACCAAATACGATTATAAAAGAAATAATTGTCACTAGAAAACTCAAATTGATACACCTCATATTTTCCGTAAGATTGTTCCATTATTTTATATTATTATAATATACAAGAAATTTAATGCTTTTGATTATAAAATTATAACATAACACTACCGACTGATACACGTAACTTTATACAGTATAATAAATTTTCACGACTTACCTCTTAAAATATATACGATTCATTTTATAAACTTATGAAAAGGAGTTAAAAATTTAAATGTCTCATATGATCAATCATCAGCATTTAAATTAATAACTCCTTTTATTTTTCAATTATACAATTTTAAAAGCATATCATTTCTTTCAAAATCACTTAAATTAGGAATATATTTAATAATGGTAAAACAAACATAAAACTATCGAATCGGTCTAATATACCACCATGTCCAGGTAAAATGCGTCCAGAATCCTTCACACCAAAATGGCGTTTAAAACCTGATTCCACTAAATCTCCTAGCTGCCCAAACATACTCAAAATAACTGTACATAATAGCAATAACCATATTGCAATGTTAAAGTCTATAAACATCATCATTATAAGTGGGACGATCAAACTACAAATAATACCACCTATAAATCCTTCAATTGTTTTATTAGGACTGATTACAGGCCATAATTTATGTTTGCCCATTAATCTACCAAAAATGTATGCACCAGTATCAGTAGACCACACAATTAAGAAAGCTAACAATATGTAATGTAATCCCTCTGATCTTGTTTCATAAAGATACATAAAACCTATGCCTACATAAGCTATAGACATTAAACAAAAAGCAGCATCCATAAAACTAAATCTATTTTTAGATAGCACAGTATAACTTAATAAAATAAAACTCATTGCTATCAAAGATTTTAATTGTAAATCATTTACCCATGTACCTGCCTCTTGCGGTATCATAATAATTAAAATTCCTAATGCACTTATAATTCCTGGGATGGACAAGAACTTTATCATATTCATATTTAACAATTCTTTGAGACCTATAAACGCTAATAAATATGAAAAAAGCATTAGTACAAGGCCACCCTTTAACAATACAGGTAGAAAAACAATAAGTGCTATTATTGCTGTTAAAGTTCTAACTTTCATACTATTCTCCTAACTATCTATAATCCCCCAAAACGTCTTTGACGAGATTGATAAATTTTAATACAGTTTATTAATTCTTCTTTGTCAAAATCTGGCCAAAATTTTTCATTGAATATAAATTCACTGTAAGATACTTGCCAGATAAGAAAGTTACTAATTCGTTGTTCACCTGAGGTTCTAATTAAAAGGTCTGGATCAGGATAATGGCGGGTCATTAAATGTTCATTAATCAGTTGTTCTGTAATATGTTCACTGGATAAGCCTTCTGAAGATAATTTTTCATAAATTGACTTTACACTTTGGACAATTTCAGCACGTCCGCCATAGTTAATTGCAAAAATCAGTTTTAAACCAGTATTATCTTTGGTCTGGTCCTTCGCTTTACTGATGGCTTCAAGTGTTGCTGTTGGTAAATCCTTTAAAAATCCAATAGTTTCTACTTTAACATTATTTTCTATTAATTCTGGTAAAAAGGTTTTTAAGAAATTAACTGGTAGGTTCATAATATAATTAACTTCATTTTTGGGTCTAGTCCAATTTTCAGTTGAAAATGCATACAACGTTAAATATTTAATACCTAAATCACTAGCTTCTTTAGTTATTTTTTTGATCGTTTGCATACCTTGGTAATGTCCTTTTATTCTAGGCAGCTTTCTTTGTTTAGCCCAGCGTCCATTGCCATCCATAATAATTGCTATATGATTAGGTACATTATGTAAATCCAGGTCAATGTTGGATGCGTTAGGCTGGTTTTTTTTCTTGTTTAGCTTTTTAAACATGGTATTTCCTCCGAGCGTTATCATCTCTGCTTTTTATATTAGCTTCTAAATGCAATTATCTATCATTTTATCATACTAGATAAGCGCAATGAATAAACAAATAAAAAAACTGTACCAAAGTCTGATTTGATACAGTTCAGATAAATTCATAATATGCTTTATTTTCAATATCAAACAACTAAAAGATAGATATTTACTCACGAAAAGTCATATCATAATTACCATGTTTATACTGACATAATATCTTGTTCTTTTTCTTCTAATAATTTATCAATGTCATTGATAGAATCGTCAGTTATTTTTTGAACTTCATTTGTTTGAGTTCTTAGGTCATCTTCAGTGATGTCACCATTTTTCTCTTGCTTTTTAAGCTCGTCATTCGAATCACGACGCACATTTCTAACTGCAACTTTAGAATCTTCGCCAATTTTTTTAACTTCTTTTACAAGTTCTTTACGACGTTCTTCTGTTAATGCAGGTACGCTGATACGGATTACTTCACCATCACTAGATGGATTCACACCTAAGTTTGCTGCATTAATTGCTTTTTCAACATTAGCCACTGATGATTTATCGTATGGTGAAATGACTAAAAGACGTGCTTCTGGCACACTGATACTAGCAAGTTGTTGTATAGGTGTTGGTGCCCCATAATAATCAACCGTAACACCGTTTAAAAGGTTTGAATTTGCTCTACCAGCACTAATGTTGGCTAATTCTCTTGAAAGACTATCAATTGATTTTCTCATCTTTGTTTTCGTGTCATTAATTATGTCACTCATATTATACACCTCTAAATTATTTTGTAATTAATGTTCCTATTTTTTCACCCATAACAGCACGTTTAATATTTCCTTCTTCTGTGATAGAGAATACATTCAATGGGATATTGTTATCCATACAGAAAGAAGATGCTGTCGAGTCCATGACTTGTAAGCCCTCTTGTAACATTTGAATATGCGTTAAATGTTCATATTTAACTGCATTTTCATCTTTTTTAGGATCTGCAGAATAGACACCATCAACATTATTTTTGCCCATTAAGATAACATCTGCTTCAACTTCAGCAGCACGTAAAGCTGCAGTTGTGTCAGTTGAGAAGTATGGATTACCTATGCCAGCTGCAAATATCACAACGCGTTTTTTCTCTAAGTGTCTAATTGCGCGACGACGAATATAAGGTTCTGCAACTTGTTTCATCTCTATAGAAGTTAATACACGTGTATCACACTCTAATTGTTCTAAACTATCTTGTAGTGCTAAAGCATTCATAACAGTAGCTAGCATACCCATATAATCTGCTGTACCACGATCCATACCTAGATCACTACCAGTTTTACCTCTCCAGATATTACCTCCGCCAACAATCACTGCAATTTCACAATCCATTTTTGCTACCTCAGCTACTTGTTGAGCAACACTTTTAATAATTATGGGATTTATCCCGAATCCATCTTCACCTGCTAGTGCTTCGCCACTTAATTTTAAAACGACACGTTTATATTTAGAAGTTTGAGCCATTGTCTTATCCTCTCTATTGTGAAAATATGTATTTGATACAAGTAAAGAAGACACAGTAGAACTTCCAATATAAAAGTAAGTCTTTCATACGGAGCACAAAAAGGTGTCTTCTTTCTTGTTCAAACTATGAAAAATTATTTCATTTGTCCTTTTACTTCGTCAGCAAAGTTTTCTTCACGTTTTTCCATACCTTCGCCTACTTCATAACGTACGAAGTCAACTAGTTTTCCACCTTTTGATTTTAAGAAAGCTTCAACTGTTTGATCAGGATCTTTAACAAAGTTTTGGTCAACTGCACAAATTTCTTGTAAATATTTACGTAAACGACCTTCAACCATTTTCTCAACGATTTTTTCTGGTTTTCCTTCGTTTAAAGCTTGTTGTTTCAATACTTCTTTTTCATGAGCAATTTCATCTTCACTTACTTGTTCAGATGAAACATATTTAGGGTTAATCGCAGCAATATGCATAGCTACATCTTTAGCAGCATCACTATCAGTAGTACCTTCAACAACTGTTAATACACCGATACGTCCACCCATGTGTAAATATGAACCAAATGCATCACTATCTGATTTTGTTCTAACTGCAAAACGACGGATACTTAATTTTTCACCGATTGTAGAGATTGCTTCTTTCATGCGTTGATCTACAGTTTTACCGTCAGCTAATTCAGATTCTAATAAAGCTTCAACAGTATCTACTTTACTATCTAACACTTGGATAGCAATTTCTTTTACTAATTCTTGGAAACCTTCGTTACGTGCTACGAAGTCAGTTTCTGAATTAATTTCTACGATTGCTGCCTCATTTCCTCTTTCTTCTACATGTACTAGTCCTTCTGCAGCGATACGGTCAGCTTTTTTAGCTGCTTTTGCAATACCTTTTTCACGTAGGTAATCAATAGCTTTATCAATATCACCATCAGTTTCTGTCAACGCTTTTTTACAATCCATCATACCAGCGCCAGTTTTTTCACGTAATTCTTTTACAAGTTTAGCTGAAATTGCCATTTCATATTCCTCCATTATTTAATGAATTTTAATATATTTATTTTAAAAAAAGGTGATAAGCTTATATATCTTATCACCCATTTTACATTATTCTTAGTTTGATTCAACAGAAGTGTTTTCTTCAGTTGTTTCTGCTTCAGTAGCTTCTTCTTTTGATTCATTTAAATCAATGTTTTGTTCAGCTGCTACTTCTTCATTTGATACACCTTGTTGACCTTCTAAGATTGCATCTGCCATTTTACCAGTTAATAATTTAACGGCACGGATAGCATCATCGTTTGCAGGGATAACATAATCGATCTCATCTGGATCACAGTTAGTATCCACAATACCAACGATTGGGATGTGTAATTTACGTGCTTCAGCAATTGCGTTGCGCTCTTTACGAGGGTCAACTACAAATAATGCTTGAGGCATAGATTTCATATCACGAATTCCGCCTAAGAATTTAATTAAACGGTCATATTCTTTTCTAAGTTCTACTACTTCTTTTTTAGGTAATACTTCGAATAAGCCATCTTCTTCCATTTTTTCAATTTCAGAAATACGTTTGATACGTTTTGAAATTGTTTTATAGTTAGTTAAAATTCCACCTAACCATCTTTGGTTAACATAGAATTGACCAGCACGTTCTGCTTCAGCTTTTACTGATTCTTGTGCTTGTTTTTTCGTACCAACGAATAAAACTTTTCCGCCATCTTCTGAAATTTGTTTAATAAAGTTGTAAGCTTCTTCTACTTTCTTCACTGTTTTTTGTAAATCGATAATGTAGATACCGTTTCTTTCAGTGAAGATGTATCTTTTCATTTTTGGGTTCCAACGGCGTGTTTGGTGACCGAAGTGAACACCTGCTTCTAGTAATTGTTTCATTGAAATTACTGCCATAAATAAAATCCTCCTATTGGTTTTTTACCTCCATAAAAAGCTCATATAAACACGATAATAAATTATCGCACCCTTTATACTTCCGCTCTTTATGTGCGTATTGGCTTAATAGCCGTGAATAAATATATCATATTCATACATATAAAGCAATAGTTCAGCTTATAATTTCTCATTCATAATGGCATGGTCTGAATTTGTATTTTTACAAATTCAGATAACACGATTCTACTACAGTATGAGATGCTTAATATGAGATGCTTAAGTTTAAAAATGACATTGTATTTATTTTTTACATATTTATCTAATCAACGCATATCGCATGGATATACAAAATGATGTGAATAGTGTAAATACCAAATGCATAAATTAGTTATTATACGTTTTATTTTATTCTATCTAATTCATCTAAGAATTTTTCTTTTTTAACTTTAATAAACGTACCTTTCATGCCTAATGAACGTGATTCAATAACTCCTGCACTTTCTAACTTACGTAATGCATTAACAATCACAGAACGTGTAATACCAACTCTGTCAGCTACTTTAGAAGCAATTAGCAAGCCTTCTTTACCACCTAGCTCTTCAAAAATATGTTCAATGGCTTCGCTTTCTGAGTATGATAACGAATTGATTGCCATATTAATTGCAGCTTTATCTCTTGCTTCTTGTTCAACTTCATTATGTTTTTCACGCAGAATTTCCATACCAATAACTGTAGCCGCGTACTCACCTAAAACGAGATCATTTTCAGAAAAATCGTCTTGTACACGTCCGAGCACTAACGTACCCAATCTTTCTCCTCCACCTAGTATTGGAAAGATAGTTGACTTACTATCTTTAAATACATCTTCATTTTCAGGTGGAAAAACTGAAAGAACACTTTCAATACCAATGTTAGATTTCGTTTCTTTTACATCCATTAATTTGTCTGTATATTCTACAGGTATATGTCTATTTTCTAACATTTGAGTAATACGTTCATTTTTTAACAATTCATTTAAACTTGATCCTAAAATTTTACCTTTTCTTGACACAATAAAAACATTTGTCACTGTTACACTACTTATTGTTTGTGCGACATCTTTAAAGTCTACAGCGATTCCTTTGTGCTTTTGCAAAAGTGTATTTAATTCTCTTGTTTTTGATAATAAGCTCATATTACTTCTCCTTTTTGTTTATATTATAAAATAAATGCACTTAAATCTTTATTTGTTGAAATTGATTTCAACTTATCATCAACATATTGAGGTGTGATATCTACAACGGCATGCGGCATGCTCGGTGCTTCAAACGACAGATCTTCTAACATTTTTTCAAGTATTGTGTGCAATCTACGTGCACCAATATTATCTGTATCTTGATTGACTTGAAAAGCAATTTCTGCCAGACGTTTAATCGCATCTTCAGTGAAATTAACTGTTACTTGTTCTGTTTGAAGTAGCGCTTCATACTGTTTAATTAATGATAACTTAGGTTCTGTTAAAATGCTTACAAAGTCTTCCACAGATAGGCTTTCTAATTCAACACGAATTGGGAAACGACCTTGTAATTCAGGTATTAAATCACTTGGTTTTGAAACATGAAATGCTCCTGCGCCAATGAATAGCATATGTTCAGTATTAACAGTACCATATTTGGTTTGAACCATGCTACCTTCAAGTATAGGTAAAATATCTCTTTGAACACCTTGTCGTGAAACATCTTGACCTGAATTTTGATTATTCGTAGCCACTTTATCTATTTCATCAATAAAAATAATTCCCATTTGTTCAGCAAGCTCAATTGCTTCTTGGTTGGCAGTTTCTTGATCAATCAGTTCATCAGCATATTCATCTGTCAAAATATTTCGAGCTGTTTTGACTGGTACTTCTCTTTCCACTTTTTTCTTAGGCATAAGTTGGTTCATCATATCTTGCATTTGTTGATTTTGATTTGTTCCTAACATACCTAAGGCACCTGGGTCTTGCTCGACTTTTAATCTCACTTTTTCTTCTTCAAGATCACCATTTAATAATTGTTGTTTGATTTCAGAACGTTTTGTTTTGATCTCTTCTGTTGGTGTATCTTCTTCAGCATCTTCATTATTTTGACCAAAATTGGGTATTGCTCCACCAAAAAGGGACTCTAAGGGGTTATTATTATTACTGCTATTCGCTTTCTTCTTCATACTTGGTACTAAAAGTTTAACTAATTTTTCATTCGCTTTATTTCTCGCTTCGTCTTTAACTAATGCTTTCTTTTGATCTTTAACTAATCTAACAGCAATGTCAACTAAGTCTCTAACCATACTCTCAACGTCACGACCAACATAACCTACTTCTGTAAATTTCGTGGCTTCTACTTTAATAAAAGGTGCGCCAACTACTTTAGCCATACGTCTCGCAATTTCCGTTTTCCCTACACCAGTCGGTCCAATCATTAAAATATTTTTAGGTGCAATTTCTTGTTTCTCTTCATCAGAAAGCAAGCTACGTCTATATCTATTTCTTAATGCTACTGCTACCTTGCGTTTAGCATCATCTTGACCGACTATATATTCGTTAAGTTTTGATACGATATCTTTTGGCGTTAATTTAATACCATTCGACTCCATAAGATAAATACCTCCGTTACTATATTTTCTTCAAAAACTCGCTATTTATTATACATTTATTTCATAAATTTTTAGTTTTTGTTATTTCTACTTATTTTAAAATATGAATTTTTAAAGTTCTTCTACAACGATTTGGTCATTCGTGAATACGCAAATATCTGATGCAACTTTCAAACTTTCATAAGCCATTTCACGTGCGCTTAAATCAGTCGCATGACGTTTTAGTGCTCTACCTGCACTTAGAGCATAATTACCACCTGATCCAATTGCAATCAAATCATCATCTGGCGCAATCACTTCTCCTGTACCACTCACAACAAGGATGGAATCTTTATCCATAACAATAAGCATTGCTTCCAGTTGTCTTAACTGTTTATCGCCTCTCCATTCTTGTGCTAATTCGACAGCAGCTCTTTCCAAGTTGCCACTAAACTGTTGTAATTTTGTCTCGAACTTTTCAAACAATGTAAATGCATCTGCCACACTACCAGCGAATCCAGCTAACACTTTATCATTATATAAGCGTCGAACTTTTCTAGCAGTTTTTTTCATAATAACTTGTTCTCCAAGTGTTACTTGACCATCACCAGCCATTGCTGAATGTCCATTATGTTGTACTGCGAAAATAGTTGTCGCATGAATAGATGTACTCATATATTAATTCTCCTTCTTTGCACGAGGATGTGCATTTAAATATACTTTTTTAAGTTGCTCATTCGTAACATGTGTATAACGTCCTGTCGTCGATAAATTGACATGTCCTAATAACGATTGCACTGTTCTTAAGTCAGCGCCTTGATTTAACATATGTGTAGCAAACGTATGTCTTAATTTATGCGGATGTATATCTGTCACACCTGCAGTTCGTTTCACTACATCATTCAACACATAACGAACGCCACGCTCAGTGATAGGCGCACCGTTCATATTAACTAACAAGTAATCGTGTTCGGTATTTTTTTTAGGACTAAATGTTTCTAAGTAATGTTCAATGCTCTGTTTACAAAATTCGCCGAAAGGGATAAACCTTTCTTTACCACCCTTACCTAAAACTTTAACACCTGGTAAATTCATGTCCAAATCTTGTTCTTTGATATTTACTAACTCTGAAACCCTAATACCAGTTGCATATAAAAGTTCCAAAATAACACGATCTCTTAAACCTTTTTTTAAATCTTGCTCTACTGTTTTAAATAACGCTTCCATTTCTTCTTCATAAAAGAAATGCGGCAAATACTGTTCTTTTTTCGGATGAACTAATTGTATAAATGGATTTATGACACTATCATCTTGTACCATCCAATACTCATAAAAACTTCTCAGCGTAGAAATTTTACGAGAAACTGATGTTCTTTTCAAGTTTTTTGAATATAAAAAGCTCAGGTAATTTCTTGCATCTTTATATTCAAAATTAGCTAAGCTTAAATACTCTTGATTTAAAAAATCATTAAATTGTTCTAAATCATCATGATATGACTTCAATGTATGATCTGAAAAATGCCGTTCTACTTTAAGCATATATAAATAAGCTTGTTGGATTTCTTCCAATAAAAACCCCTCCATCGATATAAATTGTAGCATATCGATGGAAGGAACTGCGAAACATAACTATTAAATTGAGAAAAACTTTTTTTAATTTTCTGAATCACTTTTTCATTATATTAAAATCATAATGTTTCTTTAAAGTTGTCTAAATATGATAAAGCTCTATGAGCGAGTTGTTCATATCTTATTTTTTTATCTTTAATTTTTTCATCTAAAACTGGCAACAAACCAAAATTAGCATTCATCGGCTGGAAGTTTTTTTCATTTTTTGCATGAGCAATATAATAAGCCATGCTACCTAACATCGTTTCTCTAGGGAAAATAACCTTCCCTCTATTTTTAACTTTATGCGCTACGTTGATTCCAGCAATTAAACCACTTGCTGCACTTTCTACATAACCTTCTACACCAGTCATTTGGCCAGCAAAGTGGAGTGTTTCTTTTCCTTTTAGTTCATAAGTCTCCGTAAGTACATCAGGAGAATTAATAAATGTGTTTCTATGCATAACACCATATCTAACGATTTCAACATTTTCTAAACCAGGTATCAATCTAAGTACTTCTTTTTGTGCACCCCATTTTAGATGTGTTTGAAACCCTACTAAATTATACAAAGTACCAGCAGCATCGTCTTGACGTAATTGTACAACAGCATATGGTATCTCACCAGTTTTAGGATCTTCTAAGCCAACTGGTTTCATTGGACCAAATAATAACGTTTTACGGCCACGTGCTGCCATTACTTCAAATGGCATACAACCTTCGAAGTATTTTTCTTTTTCGAATTCATTCACAGGTGCTACCTCTGCTGCTAATAAAGCCTCATAAAATCTATTAAATTCTTCTTCAGTCATCGGACAATTTAAATAAGCCGCTTCACCTTTATCATAACGTGACTTTAAATAAACTTTATTCATGTCAATACTGTCTTTTTCAACAATCGGTGCTGCAGCATCATAAAAATATAGTTGATCTTTACCTGTTACATCAACAATTTGTTGTGCTAATTGATCTGTCGTTAGCGGACCAGTAGCAATAATGGTATATCCTTCAGGTATAGTGCTGATTTCTTCATTCATTACAGTGACATTTGGGTGATTTTTCAACGTTTCAGTAATATAACCTGCAAAATCATGCCTATCTACAGCTAGTGCACCGCCAGCAGGTACACGTGCTTTATCTGCTGCAGTTATAACGAGTGAATCCATTCGGCGCATTTCTTCTTTCAACACGCCCACGGCATTAGTTAGCGCATTGCCACGTAATGAATTGGAACATACTAATTCAGCAAATTTATCTGTATGATGTGCTGGAGTTTGTTTAACCGGCCTCATTTCAATTAAATTTACTTTTATGCCTCTTTGCGCTAATTGGTAAGCGGCTTCTGAGCCAGCTAAACCAGCTCCTACAACATTGACAATTTGAGTCATATATTATTATCCTCCTATACAAAAAAATAGCAACTACGATACCAATTTATAAGTTTAATAACATATCTCTACATTATAAATATGAATCGTAAGTTGCTAAACATTATTAAAAAAATACTTTCTTTTCCTAATAATCAATTTATATATAATTGTTATTTTTGTTCTTCTTCTTTGTAATCACAGTTTGAGCAAATAACCTGACTTTTACGCCCTTGTTTTTTCTCAACTAAATAGTGTTCACATTTTGGACAATCACGTCCGATCGGTTTATCCCAAGTGACAAAATCACATTCAGGATATTTAGAACAACCATAGAAGATACGATTTTTCTTAGACTTACGTTCAACGACATCGCCCTCTTTACATTTAGGGCAAGTCACACCAATTGTTTTGACAATTGCTTTAGTATTTCTACAATCAGGGAAGTTAGAACATGCCATAAATTTACCATATCGACCCATTTTGATAACCATAGGTGCACCGCAAACTTCACAATCTTCTCCAGCAGGTTCGTCCTTAATTTCAATTTTTTCCATTTCTTCTTCTGCACGTTCAACATCTTGTTTAAAGCTATTATAGAAATCTGAAATAACTTTTTTCCATGCTATCTCACCTTCGGCAACTTTATCAAGTAATGTCTCCATATTAACTGTAAAGTCTACATCAATAATTTCAGGGAAATATTCTTTAACTTGTTCATGAACAATTTCACCTAATTCCGTAGGAACAAAACGTTTACTTTCATTTTTAACGTAGTTCCTTTTTTGAATTGTATCAATTGTAGGTGCATATGTTGATGGACGTCCTATTTTCATTTCTTCCAAGGTTTTTACTAATCTTGCTTCGGTATAACGTGGTGGAGGTTGTGTAAAATGTTGTGAAGGTTCAATATTTGTTGCTGTAACCATTTCACCCTCATTTATATTAGGCAATTTATTTTCTTTACCTTCATCTCCATCATCTTTTGTTTCAACATATAAAGTCATAAAACCTTTGAACTTAATTGTTTGTCCATTTGCTCTAAATTTCAAATCATTTTGTGTTAAATCTAATGCTACCGTATCTAAAATAGCTGGTGCCATTTGACTTGCAACAAAACGCTCCCAAATTAATTTATATAGTCTATATTGATCCCTAGTTAAATAATTTTTCATTTCGCTAGGTGTACGCAAAGTACTAGATGGTCTAATAGCTTCGTGGGCATCTTGGTCTCCTTGACCTTTAGATTTGCGATTTGAAGTATATTCATTACCATAAGTATCTTGAATATAACCCTTAGCTTCACTCTTGGCCTGTTCAGAAATTCTAGTAGAATCTGTACGCATATAAGTGATTAAACCAACTGTACCTTGTTTTTTTAGGTCGATACCTTCATATAATTGTTGAGCAAGCATCATTGTTTTACGCGCTTTGAAATTCAATTTTCTTGCAGCTTCTTGTTGTAGTGTCGAAGTCGTAAATGGATTTGCAGGATAACGTGTCTTCTCTTTTTTCGTTACTTTTCTAACTTCAAATTGATCTCCGTCAAGCTGTGATGTAATCGTCTCAACTTCATTTTTATTAGTTAATTTGTATGGTTTGTTTTTATAATGTAAGAATTTAGCACTAAATTTTGATTTTTTATATCTAAATTCTCCTTCTATTTTCCAATATTCTTCTGGCTTGAAATTTCTGATTTCATTTTCACGATCTATGACTAATCTTAAAGCGACTGATTGTACGCGTCCCGCAGAAAGCCCTTTTTTAACTTTCTTCCATAAAACAGGAGAAATATTATAACCTACTAAACGGTCTAAAATTCTTCTAGCCTGTTGCGCATCCACGAGTTCCATTTCTATGCCTCTAGGATGTTTAAAACTTTGTTTTACTGCATCTTTTGTTATTTCATTAAATACTACTCTATTTTCTGTTGAGTCTTCTAAATTTAATATATTCGCTAAATGCCAAGCAATTGCCTCACCTTCACGATCGGGGTCACTTGCTAAGAATATATTTTTTGCTTTCTTAGCATGTTTTTTTAATTCTTTAACAACAGGACCCTTGCCGCGTATAGTAATATATTTGGGTTCATAGTCATTTTCTACATCTACGCCCATTTGGCTTCTTGGCAAATCTCTTACATGCCCCATAGATGCGATAACTTTATATTTTTTACCTAAATATTTTTCAATGGTTTTAGCTTTTGCAGGCGATTCAACTATGACTAAATTTTCTGCCAAAGTAGTTACCCCCTTGCATTTCTAATTACAAAGATAAATGATAAACGGTCTATTTTGTTTTTGTCAATGTTTTTAATTTTAAATTCATTTAAACAAAGGCATATTTAGGTTTAAATATTGGAAAAGACACCGATTATTCACATCTTTTCTTTACAAATCAAAAAGTGTTCTCGTACAAATTTATTTATATCAATTTTAGCCAAAATCATCTATGATATCTTTCGGTGATATTACAATTTTCGCGCCATCTTGTGCACTCATTAGGTTGCCCATTGTCATATCATTAAACATTGAACCTGGTAAAACATATACCTCTCTGTTTTGTTCTAATGCGCAATTTGTTGTAATTAAAGTACCACTTTTAATTGTAGATTCTGTTATCAATACACCTTTCGAAAGACCACTTATCAATCTATTCCTTTCTGGAAAATGGTGCTTGAGCGGTTTTTGATAAGGTAGATATTCACTGATGACTAATCCTGTTTGTTCTAACTGTTCCCTAGATTTTTGCGTTGATTTTGGATAATGATTAAGGTGACCAAAGGCTAATACTGCAATAGCTGACATATGATTTTCTATAGCGTATTGATGTGCTACTTGGTCTGCACCTTTTGCTAATCCAGAAACGATAGTTAAATTCTTCTTTTTAAATGAAGGAAAAAGGAATTTTAGAGCATCTCTTGTATAATCAGTTGCATATCTAGAGCCAACAATTGCAAGGGTTTGATTACTTGCAGTTATCGCGATATTTCCTTTATAAAAAAGTATGAACGGGGGATCATGTATTTCACGAAGTAAATTTGGATAAGATGGATGGTTAATTCCAATAAAATTAATATTCCATTTATATAATTGCATCAGTATAGCATCAATGTGATAGTTAACAAAATCATGATATATTTGATATCTCTTTTGAGATTTAGTAGTCGATAAATATAGTTTTAATATCTTTTGTTGTTCACGCTTAGTGTATGACAGAAAATTGCTTTTAAATTTAAGTAACCGGTGTATTTGCTGTGTGGACAGTCCTGAGAAACGTAATTTTAAAAATAGATAGTCTGTGTTCATATATCGTACTCCTTTATAAAATCATTATAAAGTAAATCGATATAAAGTCAGTTTACAAATTAAATTCATTTAGACTATATTTGTAATCTATTTTTAAAAAGAAATTTAAATAAGTACAGTACATAAGCTGCATATCATACAAAATTCATACACTTAAAATAGCACAAACTCCAACATATTTTGGGAGTTTGTGCTTATTTTAATACTATTTTATTGATAATTTATACTATTTAACAGTAAGTAATTGTTCATAGATACCTGCTTCTTTTGCAGCATCAATTAACGTAGTACCAATTTCTGAAGGTGTATCTGCAGTCTTCACACCACAACTATTTAATGTTTTGATTTTCTCTTCTGCAGTCCCTTTACCACCAGAAACAATTGCGCCAGCATGACCCATACGTTTTCCTGGAGGTGCTGTTTGACCACCAACGAAACCTACAACAGGTTTAGTCATATTAGCTTTAATCCACTCAGCAGCTTCTTCTTCTGCTGTACCGCCAATTTCACCAATCATAACAACCGCTTTCGTTTCATCATCTTCATTAAATTGTTTTAATACATCGATGAAGTTAGTACCGTTAACCGGATCTCCTCCGATACCTACTGCAGTAGTTTGGCCAATGCCTTCTTCAGTCAACTGATGTACAGCTTCATAAGTCAGTGTACCTGAACGTGAAACCACACCTACATGACCTTTTTTGTGTATATAACCAGGCATGATACCAATCTTACATTCATCTGCAGTAATAACACCTGGACAGTTTGGTCCAATCACACGTGTTTTCTTACCTTCTGAATAACGTTTCACTTTAACCATGTCGATAACTGGAATATGCTCTGTGATACATATCGCTAAATCTAACTCAGCTTCAATACATTCTAAAATAGCATCTGCCGCGAATGGCGCAGGTACATAGATTACTGAAACAGTGGCACCAGTTTCTTTTTTAGCTTCTTCAACAGTATTGAAAACTGGTACGCCTTCAACTACTTGTCCACCTTTTCCTGGAGTTACCCCTGCAACAATTTGCGTACCATATTCAAGCATTTGTTTTGTATGGAAAAGTGCAGTAGATCCTGTGATACCTTGTACAATTACTTTTGTATTTTTATCTATCATTACGCTCATCTTAGCGTTCCCATCCTTTCCTTACGCTTCTTTTACAAGTTTTACGATTTTTTGTGCGCCTTCTGCCATTGTTGCAGCCGGTTCAATAGCTAATCCTGATTCGTTCAGAATTTCTTTACCTCTTTCAACATTTGTACCTTCTAAACGTACAACTAACGGTAAGGTTAATTCAACTTCTTTAACTGCAGCAACAATACCTTCAGCAATTATGTCGCATTTCATAATGCCACCAAAGATATTAACAAAGATACCTTTTACGTTTTCATCACCTAAAATGATTTTAAACGCTTCAGTAACTTTTTCTTTTGTTGCGCCGCCCCCTACGTCAAGGAAGTTCGCCGGATTACCACCAAAGTGATTGATTGTATCCATTGTCGCCATTGCAAGACCAGCACCATTTACCATACATCCAATGTCGCCATCTAATGCAATGTAGGATAAATCATATTTAGAAGCTTCGATTTCTTTTGGATCTTCTTCTTCTAAATCGCGTAATTCTTGGATATCTTTATGCTTAAATAACGCATTGTCATCAAAGTTGAGTTTTGCATCTAATGCAAGTACTTGTCCATCACCTGTAGTTACAAGTGGGTTAATCTCAACAATTGAACAATCTTTTTCAATAAATACATTATAAAGTGATACTAAAAACTTAGCTGCTTTATTAATAGATTCTTTAGGAATATTAATATTGAAAGCAATTCTTCTTGCTTGATAAGGTGCTAATCCAACAACTGGATCAATTGTTTCTTTGAAGATTTTTTCAGGTGTTTCAGCAGCAACCTTTTCAATTTCAGTACCGCCTTCTTCTGATGCCATCAAAGTAACTCTATCAGTTGCACGATCAATGACAAATCCAACATAATATTCTTTTTGAATATCGCAGCCTTCTTCTATGTAAAGGCGCTTAATCTCTTTACCTTCTGGTCCAGTTTGATGTGTTACTAATGTTTTTCCTAACAATTCTTTTGCATATGTTTCCACTTCAGATAGTGATTTTGCAATTTTAACACCGCCTGCATTACCTCTACCCCCGGCGTGAATTTGCGCTTTTACAACATATACTTTTGAATCTAATTCTTTTGCCTTTTCAACTGCTTCTTCTACAGTAAATGCTACACGTCCTTCTGGGACAGCAACGCCCATTGAACGAAATATTGCTTTACCTTGATACTCGTGGATATTCATTCTCCATCCTCCTGTTTCTTAGGTTAAGTTCATATTTAATTATAGGAAATGAAAGCGCTATTGTAAACTGATTTAAACTACTTATTTCAATTCTTTTAATTTTTAGATTATTTATAAAGTGATTTAATTGGTTGAAATGTTTTTCTGTGGACATTTAAAATGCCGTGATTTTTAATTGCATCTAAGTGTTGCTGAGTCCCATAACCAACATTCTTTTCAAACCCATACTCTGGAAATTTTTGGGCAAGCTGCGTCATATACCTGTCTCTATTTTCTTTGGCTAAGACACTTGCTGCAGCAATCGATACACTTTTAGCATCGCCTTTCACAAGAGATGTTTGATCGATATCTGTTTCTAAAGTCATCGCATCAATGAGTAAATGTGTTGGCTGAACTGACAGACCGTTAATAGCACGATTCATAGCTAATTTTGTCGCTTCATATATATTGATTTCATCAATTTCCTCTACAGTAGCATAACCGAATGCATAAGCATGTAGTTCCTCTAATAATTGACGTTCTAATACTTTTCTTTTTTTGGCAGTAAGTTGTTTCGAATCATTAAGTCCTATAAAATGATGATCATGATTAAGTATCACCGCACAAGCGACTACTGGTCCTGCAAGTGGACCTCTCCCCACTTCATCAATACCACAAATTATCGCCCTTTCATCTTTTGCTAATATTTGATTTTCATAAAAAGTCATGGCTTGATATTGATTTAATAATTGTTGTTCTTTATCTAGTTGTTTTATTCTTGTTGCTATTGCTTTTTGAACCCCAATTCGTTCATCCATATAAAATGGTTGAAGTTGAATGTCGCTAGAGTTGTCTATCGTTGCTAATTGATCTTTAATTTCTTTTATCGTTTGTTTCATAAATTTACGTTACACATCCATTTCTTTAATAACATCAAACGTATATGTGCCGATTTTCGCATTTCTAATTTCATGGATGATTAATTCAATGACCGCTTCATAGTCAACCTCATTACCGCTACGTAACAATCCTCTACGACGTCCTATAGCATCAAACCATTCTAAATTTTCAGCTTCTATTGGCACATCGATCTTATAGTGATTTTTCAATCCTTCATAATCATGAGTTTTTAAAAATTCAAGACCATAAATCGCAACTTCATCCAAATGCACGATACTGTCTTTAATCGCTCCGGTAATACTTAATTTTTTTCCTACAAGTTGATCTTCAAATTTAGGCCAAAGTATACCTGGCGTATCTAATAATTGAAGTGAATTTCCAACTTTGATCCATTGTTGTTGCTTTGTGACGCCAGGTGTATTTCCAGTTTTAGCAATGGCCTTGTGTGCTAATTTATTAATGAGTGTAGATTTTCCAACATTAGGAATACCGACGATCATCGCACGAATCGCACGTGGTTTTAGTCCTTTTTTCTTTTCACGGTCAAACTTTTCTTGTGTTGCTTTAATAGCTGTTTGTTCTACTAATTTTAGTCCTTTACCATGTTTAGCATCGATTGCCACCGGATAATAACCTTTTTCTTTAAAATAAGACTCCCATTTTTCTAGTTCTTTTAAATTTGCCATGTCTTTTTTATTCAAAATAACTACTCTCGGTTTTTGTTGTATCACATCATCGATCATTGGGTTTCTTGAACTATAAGGAATACGGGCATCAACAAGTTCAAAAACAACATCTACTTTTTTCAATTGTTCAGCAACTTCGCGTTTTGCTTTTGCCATATGTCCTGGATACCATTGAATTACCATTTACTTCACCTTTCTTTTTACGTGTATTCGTTTGTTTTTCAAAATTTTATATTTTATTCATACCATTCATTGACCTTAAAATCATAACACGAGCGATGAACAGAGATAAATAAAAAATTGTATTTACTTCATTTAAAAAACTAATTTACACTATTTTCCTATAATAAATACCCAATTGTCTAGAACAGACCTTAAACTAAGCAAATTTGTGCCCTTCAATACTAGTATCAAAATAAATATAATCTTGTGATTAATTTTTTTGAAATAAAATAATAGTAATTTTTATCAATAAATCTAAAAAATCGTTACAATAGAATTAAAATACTTCAATTACAGGAGACTACTCATGAAAAGGATGCTTTTTTACATATTATTATGCTTTATATTAGCAATCATTGGTCATGGATATGTCATCTATAGATTTATAAATGATGGTGTTTTATTTACAGGACCCAACGATGGCATGGAACAAATGATTCCAATGCAAATGTACTTGTATGATAAATGGAGTCATGGACAATGGTTTTACGCCACTGATTTTGGATTAGGCGGAGATTTTTTTACTGACTTAAGTTATTATTTTTCAACTAATATTTTATTTATGATTAATGTGCTATTTATCTTTATCATTAAATTAGTTGTCAATTTAAATACGCAAGACATCATGTTTTGGATGACAAATGCTCTTATAATATCAGTATTTAAATCAACGTTAGCGATGTTAGCAACTTTTGGTTTTGTGCGCTACATTACACATAACAGAAGCATTGCAATACTATCGTCATATCTTTTTGTAATGTCACCACTCTATTTTAGATTTACTGTATATTGGCCTTTTTTCAGTGATATTTTTATATTATTACCGCTACTCTTATGGTCTATTGAATCATTTTTACAAAAAGAAAAAAAAGCTATGTTTATTATAGTAGTCACAGTTTCATTGATTAATAACTTTTATTTTGCATATTATCAATTAATCGTAGGTCTAATCTATTTCACGGTTAGGTTAATATATAAGCATAAACATGATATCGTTCCTAGATTTAAAGCAATATACACAATCCTCATCGCTGCAATTTTAGCACTTGGTTGTAGTCTTTTCTTTTTTTATCATGGCTTACGTGCTTATAACAATAATAGACGTATACCTTTTAATGGAGACGTAGATGCTTTTGAACCTTTCAATCAAAATACGAATTTATTTTATGACAATTATTTAATAGTGATTTTATTTATAGTGATACAAGCACTGTTATCATTTAAACTGTACAAACATTTTTATTTTAAGTTATTTGCTATCTTTATGATCCTTACGATAGGTGCTAATTATTTACCATTTGTCGATCAGCTCTTTAACGGCTTTTCTGCACCACAAAAAAGATGGCATTACTTAATATCTTTTAACGCTGCATTGCTTATTGGACTATATGCAAAATACTTTAATACTTTAACGGTTAAAAATTATCTTTTTTCATCAATCATAAGTTTAAGTTTTATCTTTATAAGCGCTTGGGTTTATGATGATTTCGTTTCTTGGCTTTGGTTTACACCTATTGTTAGTTTAATAGGCTTATTAGTATTGTGTATTCAAGTCCCAACTTATCGTAAACGTTTAGTTTATTTTTACTATACTGCCATATTGATATTAGCAACACTCGTTGTAGCTGTTTTTATACGCAATCAAATTTACTTTGAAGATCATGTTGAACGAGCAAATCGTTATTATGTCAATGCAAGTCTTTTTAACACACCCTTACAAAGACAATTAGTCTCTGAAATGAAACATGCTAAGACCGAAGACGAACGTATCGATTGGCGTGTTAATGAACAAGATAACACACCTATGTATCAATTTTTTAAAGGTTCAAGTGTATACTCAAGTATTTTTCACCATAATATTTTAGACTATTATTACGATGATTTAAAAATTAACCTGCAGTCTGAATCAGTGAGTCGATACCAAAGTACTAATGGACGACAAAATATTAGCAGTTTATTTTCAATAAAATATTTAATGTTAAAAGATTATGAAAACAATGTTCCTAGTTATTTTAAAAAAGTCAAAAGTGAAGGACAATATCACATTTACGAGAATACTTTAAACTTACCTTCCGTAAAAGTGACTGATCAAATCTATAACGCCAACGCTTTAAAATCACCTATCGATCGAGAACATGCGATGTTAGATGGTGTTGTTATTAAAAATAAAGGTAAAACTTATACGGATAATGCACAAAACCTTATCAATTCAACTAAAATAGTTTATAAAAATGTAAAAGTGAAAAATCATAATCAAATTTATCTGTCCAAAAACCAAGGTCAGATTAAAATTCATGTTCCAAATCACATAAGAAAACGTTATTCAGACTTTTATTTAAGTTTGAAAGTTCAACGTGGCCAACCCGATAGTAACTACACAATTAATATAAATAATTATGCTAACCACCGTTTATATAACAATTCAACCTACAAAACTGGCGTTGAAAACCAATTATATAGGACGCAACTAGATAAAGATGGTAATATTAACATAGCTATTAATCCTAGAGGTAATTATTATTTTGAAATTCAAAGTCTTCATGGAGAAAACTATAATAAACTTAAAAAAGCCTATAACACAAAACAAAATCATTATTATAATGATATTAACAATGGAGTTAAAGTGAAGTTAGCGCCGCATTCTAAGGGTATCGCAACGATTAACATTCCTTATCGTGACGGTATGATGGCCTACATAGATCATAAAAAAGTAAAACCTAAAAAAGTAAATTATATGATGACTGGTGTGCCAGTCTCAGAACAAGATCGTGAAATCATCATTAAATATCGACCTAAATATTGGTTTACGATGATCATCATTTCAAGTATAAGTATCTTAATAAGTGCTTTTTGGTGTCTAAAACAAAAATCTAAATTTAAATAAAGGAGTTTATCTGAGATGAGGTATGACCGTGTTTCATAGAATTTGGTCCCACAAACTAACAAGATTTTTTACGATTCTTTTAATGGGTGTCGGCGTAGCTTTATTAACGTTTGCACCATATATTTACCGCTATTTAACTGACGGTATCGTATTCAGCGGTCATGGTGATGGGTTTAGACAAATGATGCCTTTCCAAATGTACCTTTACGAACACTTTAGCCAATTCAAAAGTTTTTATGATCATTCTTTTGGTTTAGGTGGAGATTATATTAAAGATTTATCCTATTATTATGCAACCTCACCTTTTGTAATAATTAATTTTTTATTCGTGTGGTTATCTGAAGTAATATTTAATAGCAATCCTAGCAATATCACATATTGGGCAAGTAACCAATTGATTGTAGCCTTTGTCAAAGGCATTGCAACATTTATTCTTGCATTCTATTTCTTTAATTATATCAAGCTCAAAAACTACATAGTATTTTTGGCTTCAATGTTATATGCAGCTTCAACAACTGTCATTTATTTAAATTTTACTTGGTCATATTATGGAGATTTATTAATTTTTCTCCCACTATCTTTACTTGGTATTGAACGGTTTTATAAAGAAAGAAAAATTGGATTATTTATTTTTGCTATTGCCTTAACATTATTTTCAAATTTTTATTTTAGTTATTACGAAGCCATTGTTATTTTGAGTTACTTTATCTATAGATGTATCTTCCCCCATGCAAAAGATATCGTCACAAGGAAACAACAACTTTGGATGATACCTACAGCTGTTATATTAAGTACTTTAATTGCTATATGGGGCTTTTATACTGGAGTTTCTTCTTTTTTAAATAATGATAGAGTAAGTAACCCTTATTTTAATTTTGGTATCATTACAGATTTCGCACGACAAAAACATTTTTTCACAAATGGATTTTATATCACTGTTACTATCATTGCACTCATTGCTTTACTATCTTTTAAATTATATCGACATTATTATTATAGGTTATTTGCTATCGCTACTTGGGTGATGCTAATAGGATCTCTAACTCCCCTTTTCGATAGTATGTTCAATGGGTTCTCAACACCCGAGCGCCGCTGGGTTTATATATTTGCGCTTACTACTGCTGGATTAATTGCATTATTCATTCAGCATTTATCTGAAATATCATTGAAGTCGTATATATTCGCTTGCTTACCCATATTAATGATTATGGGTATTATGCAAATTATAGTTAAAGCACAAAAAATGTCATGGATGGGCATCTGCCTTGTAATTATGATTTTTATCGGTATATTGCTTTATAAAAAATCACTATTCAAATTAAAATGGCCATCTGTTGTACTTGTAATATTATTCATTATTCAACAAGCAATTATTTTAGAGAATGACCATGTAAATAACGTTCAAAAATATGAATCAACTGTTTCGTCAATGCATGATTCAAAATATAAAAGTCCTGCATTAGCCAAAAAGATTGATAAGATTAAACAAAGTCAAGATAATCCATTCAGTAGAATCGATTACATGTCACAATACGGTTTGAATTCACCAATGATATATCATTTCAACGGCATTGCGTTATATTCAAGTATTTTTGATGGCGATATTTTAAAATATTATGATAAAACATTACAAATCAATATGCATACGGATAAAAACAGCACTTACCGTTTACTTTCAAATAGGGCTAATTTGATGGCACTTTGGGATGTCAATGATCGTATACGTCGTCCAGAAGACAAAAATATGCCTTACGGTTTTTCTAAGCATAGTACAATCAAACATTCCGATGATGAATCCTTTATACATTCAACAAATAAAATCGACTATCCTAGTGCACATATTACACATAAAGTATTTAATAAAAAAGATCTTAAATCACCTCTGGATAAAGAACAAGCAATGTTACAAGGGGTCGTTTTTGACCAGACAGACGCATACCCTACCAATCAACAGTTCACACCGAATAAAAACTTACTTGCAGAAACTTCAACTCATTTAGTTAATGCAAAACGTACACAAAAAAATAAATTATCCGTTTCTAAGGACGGTGGTGGTATCCAGTATCAGTTACCAACATCTATTGCCAATCAATATAAAGACCTTTATGTAGAGATGGATGTTGAATTGATGGGACCAGATAAAGTACACAATGTTGGCGTGAATGAATATAATCAACATCGTAATAACTTATCTTATAAGTACAGACGTTTCGTCACTCCTGTAACAATGCGCATAAAATCCGCTCAAGATTTGAATATAAAATTATCTAAAGGTACTTATCGTTTTAATATTAAAGGAATATATGGAGAAAACTACAACGTATTAAATAAAGCGCATAAACAACTACATTCAGTGAAAGTTTCACAAAATGCACGTAATTATACAATTGAAAAAAATAAAGATGATGAAGGTTATCTCGTGTTGCCAATGCCTTATAGAGATGGAATGAAAGCTTATACAGACAAAGGCAAAACGTTACCTGTTAAACAAGGAAATGGCATCATGACAATCATCCCTGTAGAAAAAGGACAAAAGACAATTACGCTTAAATATACACCACCCTATACATGGTTGTTGATTATAATTAGTGTTATTGGAGTAGTTTTAAGTTTCATATATACAAAATGGATTTATGCTAAAAAATCAAAATAATTTCATTATCATCTTCGTCAAATTTTTGCAAAGCAAAAAAAGAAGCAGTTCCTAATAGGAACTGCTTCTTTTTTATGACTTTTATGCTGATTAACGAATTTCTTTAATTCTAGCAGCTTTACCACGTAATTCACGTAAGTAATATAATTTAGCACGACGTACTTTACCGCGACGTTTAACTTCGATTTTTTCGATTTTTGGAGTGTGTAATGGGAATGTACGTTCCACACCTACACCTGAAGAAATCTTACGTACCGTGAAAGTTTCTGAAATACCTCCACCACGACGTTTGATTACAACACCTTCGAATACTTGGATACGTTCGCGAGTACCTTCAATAATACGTACGTGAACTCTTAAAGTGTCACCTGGACGGAATGAAGGTAAATCTGTGCGTAATTGTGATTGTGTTACTGCTTCGATTAATTTGTGATTACTCATTATTTTTTCTCTCCTTCAACCTATGTTCTTGCCTAGACAAATATATAGCAGCGGATCATAGTGATTTTCGTGTGTCGCACACTTAAATTATGTTAGCACACTGTCATTCATTTTTCAATTGCTTTTTATATCTTTCTAAAATATCTTTATCTTTATCCGTAAGTGGATAATTTTCTAATAAATCGGGACGCTTTTCCCACGTACGTATCAGTTTTTGTTCATGACGCCATTGATCAATATGCGCATGATTACCTGACAATAATACATCTGGCACGTTCATATCTTGGTATGAACGTGGTCTTGTATATTGTGGAAATTCTAACAAACCATCTTGAAAGGAATCATCCTCATGTGATTGTCGATTGCCTAAAACACCTGGTATTAACCTTACAATTGCATCAGTCATTACCATAGCAGGCAATTCTCCACCTGTTAAAACATAATCTCCCATAGAAATTTCATCAGTAACTAGGTGCTGTCGAATTCGTTCATCATACCCCTCATAATGTCCACAAATAAAAACCAAATGTTCTGAATGACTGAGTTCCTGTGCAATTTCCTGATTAAATGGCCGACCTTGTGGACACATTAAAATCACTCGTGTATCTTCTGTTTTTTCAATGCACTTCATTGCATTAAATATAGGTTCTGGTTTGAGCACCATACCTTGTCCACCGCCAAATGGATAGTCGTCTACTTGATTATGTTTATTTTCAGCGAAACTTCTAAAATCGACAGTATTGACTTGTAGCATTTCCTTATCTTGTGCTCTTTTTAAAATCGATTGATTTAATACGCCATCAAACATTTGAGGGAACAAAGTTAAATAATCTATCTTCATTATTCCAACAGTCCTTCCATAGGCGTAATATCAATACGTCTACCTTCAACATCTATATGTTTAACAACATCTTCTATATATGGTATAAGATATTCTTTATCACCTTTGACAACCCATACATCATTCGCACCCGTTTCAAAAATTTCTATCACGCGTCCAATAGGCGTTTCTTTTTCATCGAATACGGTACAACCAATAATATCTGAGTAATAATATTCATGTTCACCCAATTCAATTTCTTCATGGTCGCGTTCTTGTAAAAGTATCTCCCCTTTTAAATGTTCAATATCATTAATATTATTGATTCCTTCAAAAGTCAACATGTGCAACCCTTTATGCATACGATATGTCGCAACTTTCAATTCTATTGTTGGTTCATTTTGACGTTCTATCATCACAATTTCACCTGGTTGAAAGCGAATATCTGTAAAATCTGAGTGAGATTGGACTTTGATTTCGCCTTTTATACCATGTGTGTTGATAATTTTACCTATTTCTACTTTCATTTAAGCTCCTCCGATAATGTATATATCATTGAAATTCGTTTTTTACATTTTTGATTAAACTAATTATAACATGAATTGTTTTAATTATTATAAGTCTTCACTATACGTTACGTGGTAAAATGTTGTATTGATTATTCTAAATTACTTTTTTAAACAATCTTATTAATTAGTGAACGTGCGCTAAAATGTTTCTGATCATTTATATAAGTTTTCACTCATTTGGTAATTTAAAAGGCTGGGACAAATGTATTGTCTCAGCCTCTTATCATTATATTGACATGTGCTATGGTAAACGTTTTACCTTAGTCATCCATGCGGAGATGAGACGATGAAATCATTTTAAATCACTGAGATTTCTACGCCTCTCCTTTTATAAATTTAATATGTGTAAATGATGACAATTATTTTTGATCGTCAAATTTTTTCAAGATACCTTCTCTTGATAAGATATTGTGTACAGTATCTGTTGGTTTAGCACCATTTTTTAACCATTTTAATGCTAACTCTTCATCAATTTTAACTTCTGGAGCATTTACATTATTTGGATTATAAGTTCCGATTTGTTCGATGTTACGACCATCACGTGGCGCACGAGCATCTGCTGCTACGATACGATAGAATGGATTTCTTTTTGAGCCTAAACGTGTTAAACGTAATTTAACTGCCATTTATATTCTCTCCTTTGATTGTTCTAATTTTTATTTTCTACAAGAAATAATATTAACAGTTATTTAGAAGTTTGTAAAGAGTTTCTTCTTTACCATTTTATATTTCTACTCTTAAACAATTAATTGTATCAATATAGCTTCTGATTTCGACGTAAACTTGACATTAATCATTAAACACTATAAATTGAGAATAAATTAAATATGAAATGCACTAGGGGTGTTTTTTAACTGAGATGAGTTTACTCAAACCCTTTGAACCTGATCTAGTCCGTACTAGCGGAGGGAAGTGTTACAAAAATGACAAAGCTATTTTAATATCTTACTTATAGATTGTAGATTTTTAGTACACAACTTCTCTCACGGAGGTTGTGTATTTTTTTATTTAATAAATAATTCTAGGAGTGAAATGATGACTAAAACAATACTTATAACTGGTAGCAGTAGAGGATTAGGTGCATCAATAGCAAAAACTTTAGCTAAGCAAGGACATAATGTAATTATCAATTATTTTCAAAATAAAGCATTAGCAGAAAAAGTTGTGGACGAAATTGGTCACGCGCGTGCAATTGCGATCCGCGCTGATGTCACTGACAGAACACAAGTTGATCAATTAATCACGGAAGCTACTAATTATTTTGGAAAAATAGATGCTGTTGTGAATAATGCGCTTATAGGATTTAAATTTGATCCTTCTAGTCAAAAATCATTTAAAGACTTAAGCTGGTCAGATTATCAACAACAAATTGACGGTACACTCAAAGGTGCTTTTAATGTAACGCAAAGCGTTATTGATCAATTTATTAAGCACAAATCAGGTACCATTATATCTATCGGAACGAATTTATACCAAAATCCTGTTGTACCCTATCACGAATATACTACCGCTAAGTCAAGTTTAATCGGTTTCACTAGAAATATCGCTGCCGAACTAGGTCAATATGGTATCAAAGCTAATGTCGTTTCTGGTGGCTTATTAAAAACTACAGACGCTAGTGCTGTCACTACGGATGAAGTGTTTGATTTAATCGAACAAACTACGCCATTACATAAAGTTACAACACCACAAGATGTAGCTAACATGGTGACATTTTTAGTTTCCGATCAGGCTAATGGTATCACCGGACAAAATATTACCGTAGATGGTGGCTTAACAATGAATTAAAATATGGAGGGCATCAATTATGACACACGATCAACATCTCAATATAGGTGTATTAATTTACGGTTGTGGCCATCACCAAGCTGCATGGCGTATGCAAGATTCTAGTATTGAACGAATCGGCGATATCGATTATTATCAATCGCTAGCTCGACTAGCAGAACAAGGCTTGCTGGATGCTATATTTTTTGCTGATAATCAATCTTTTCCTGCAAAAACGGATAATGATATGCCAGCTTTTTGGTTTGATCCATTAATGAATTTAGCAGCAATAGCACAAGTAACACAAAATATAGGCCTTGTTGCGACTATCTCAAGTACATTTTCGAATCCTTTTACTGCTGCAAGACAATTATTGAGTCTTGATCATATGAGTCAAGGACGTGCAGGTTGGAATTTAGTAACGTCTATGACAGATTTAGAAGCTGCAAATCATAGCATGTCTCATTTACCTGCACATCAAGAACGTTATAAAAAAGCAGATGAATTTGCATGTGTCATGAATCAATTATTAACATCTTGGAGCTTAGAAGATTTTATACATGAAAAGGTGCATGATATTCTAATCAATGCGAATCATATCCATGCGATCAATCATGAAGGAGAACACTTCAAAGTACAAGGGCCTTTAACAACACCAAGCAGCTTACAAGGCAAACCTGTTGCTATGCAAGCAGGTGCATCAGATCCTGGCATTGCATTAGCTACTAAATACGCAGATGCTGTTTATGCAGTAGCTTGGAACATACAGCAAGCTACTACATTTAAAAAAAGATTAAATCATCAACTAAAATTAGCAGGTAAATCAGAAAGCAGTATAAAAGTCTTTCCCGGGTTAGTCACATACGTGGCCCCAACATACGAAGAAGCTTATGCTAAAAAGCAAAAACTAGATGAAAACTTAGCAATTGAAACAGCATTAAATCAATTAGAATTTTTCATCCATCAAGATTGTCATAATTGGGATTTGGATGAACCGGTGCCACCTTTACCACCAATAGAAGCTTTTAAAGGTCCCAAAGGTCGTTATCAAACTGTATTGGAAATTATAAACGACAAAAACCCAACTTTACGACAATTGTTAGGATATCTTAGCGCAGGTGGTGGACATTTAACGCTTATCGGAACACCGGAACAAATTGTTGATGAAATGGAACATTGGTTTAATGAGGGTGTAGCCGACGGATTTAATTTAATGCCACCAACTTTTCCTAATAGCTTAGAAGATTTTGTAGATTTCATCATTCCAGAATTACAAAAAAGAAATCTTTTTAGAACAGAATATGAAGGTACGACATTTAGGGAAAATATTAATATACCTAAGTCAAATTAAATAACATGCCATTCACAAATGAAAATTCATAATTTTATATTTCAAACGATTTTGCATCGTGATGACGCCCAGGGAATTGATATGGACGAGAGACTACAGGCTCGAGCCATATCCCTAGGCAAGCATGCACGATCAAAATCGCAAGCTATCCATATAAAAAGGACTAATCCATTTTTTTCATATGGATTAGTCCTTTATTTTGTGAATGAGAATTATGCCCCGTTCACTTCTTTAAAAAATTATTTTATAGACAATTGTTAAAATGGTAAATTCATACCATTTAACATATTCTCCATTTGTTTACGTTTACCTTTTTTGCCTTTGCCGCCACCAGAAAATTGTTTCATCATTTTCTTCATTTCATTAAATTGCTTCATCAATCTGTTAACTTCTTGAACAGTACGTCCTGAACCCTTAGCAATACGTTTTTTACGTGATACATTTAGTGTTTCAGGGTTATTACGTTCGTTAGGTGTCATAGATTGAATAATAGCTTTAATATGGTCGATTTGTTTTTCATCCATATTAAGATTATTCATCCCTTTCATTTTGTTCATTCCAGGGATCATTTTCATAATGTCATCTAATGGACCAAGGTTTTTAACTTGATCTAATTGTTCTAAGAAATCTTCCAAAGTAAATGAAGACGTACGCATTTTCTTTTCTAAATCTTTAGCTTTATCTTCATCTACATCTTGTTGTGCTTTTTCTATTAAACTTAACACATCACCCATACCTAATATTCGAGAAGCCATACGTTCTGGATGGAATGGTTCTAAGCCATCTAATTTTTCACTCATACCAACAAATTTAATTGGCTTTTGTGTCACTGCTCTAATTGATAAAGCAGCACCACCACGTGTATCACCATCTAGTTTAGTCAAGGTAACACCTGAAACTTCTAATTGCTCATCAAACGATTGAGCTACATTTACTGCATCTTGACCAGTCATGGCATCAACAACAAGCATAATCTCATCTGGTTTAGTGATTTCTTTTACATCACTTAATTCTTCCATTAATGCTTCATCAACGTGCAAACGACCTGCCGTATCAATAATGACAAAATCTAAATGTTCTTCTTTTGCATGTTTAATTGCATTTTCTACGATTTGTTGCGGCTTAACTTGGTCCCCTTCACTGTATACAGGAATATCAATTTGCTTGCCTACAGTTTGTAATTGATCAATCGCGGCTGGTCTATAAATATCAGCTGCAACTAATAATGGTTTTTTGTTGTATTTTTTACGCATTAGCAATGCTAACTTACCTGAAGTCGTAGTTTTACCTGCACCTTGTAAACCAACCATCATTACAACTGTTGGCGGTTTGTTGGCCATTTGGATGGTTGAATTTTCGCCACCCATGAGTTGTGTAAGTTCTTCTTGTACTATCTTAATGACTTGTTGTCCAGGTGTTAAAGACTTCATTACATCTGAACCTAAAGCTCGTTCTGATACGGTTTTGACAAAATCCTTTACGACTTTAAAGTTAACGTCTGCTTCAAGTAATGCGAGTCGGACCTCTCGCATCATTAATTTAATATCTGCTTCAGTAACTTTCCCTTTGCCACGGATTTTTTGCATCGTCCCTTGGAGACGATCGGATAACCCTTCAAATGCCATATCAATACCCTCCTTTATACTCTCAATTATTCTAAATCTTCAAGTGCTTGAAGATATTGTTTAATTTTTTCTGGCTCCTCAATATGCTTTTTTATTGCTTCATATATATTTTGTCGTTTTTCAAAATTTTGATAAAGACCTAGTTTCTCTTCATAATCTTCTACTAAATCACCAGTTCTTCTTATGTTATCATACACTGCTTGGCGGCTCACATCAAACGTATCTGCAATCTCACTTAAAGAATAATCTTGTAGATAAAATAGTTCTAGATAGTTTCGTTGTTTTTCCGTTAATAATGATTGATAAAAATCAAATAAATAATTCATACGTATTGTCTTAATTAAATCATTTTGACTCATCTTTATTGCCTTCATTCTGTACATCCGTGCTATCTGTACGATTGTCAGATGTCTCTGTATCATCAACATTTTGTTCAATCATATCAGCAAATAGTCCATATACATAACTTTCTGGATTAAATGGTTGTAAATCATCTAATTTTTCACCTAAGCCAACATATTTAACTGGTATTTTTAATTCATTACGTATCGCTAAAACGATACCACCTTTTGCAGTACCATCCAGTTTAGTTAATACAATACCAGTCACATTCGTAACTTCTTTGAATGATTTAGCTTGGGACAATGCATTTTGTCCGGTAGTAGCATCTAAACAAAGTAGTACTTCATGCGGTGCTTCAGGAACTGCTCTACCTATCACACGTTTTACTTTTTCTAATTCATTCATCAAATTAGATTTGTTTTGTAAGCGACCTGCAGTATCACAAATTAAAATATCAACACCCTTACTTTTAGCTGCATTAATGGCATCGTACATAACAGCAGCTGGGTCTGAACCTTCTTTTTGGCTCATTACATCCACACCAACACGTTCTCCCCATACTTTGAGTTGTTCAATGGCACCAGCTCTAAAAGTATCACCAGCTGCTAGCATCACTTTCTTACCTTCAGCTTGATAACGATGAGCTAATTTACCGATTGTTGTCGTTTTGCCAACACCATTCACTCCCACCATTAAAATGACATTTAATCCTTCATTTTCAATGTTCATTACTTCTGAATGTTCATCGTCTTGGTGATAGATATCTACAATTTTTTCTACGATAACTTCACGTAAATCTTCAGTTTCTGAAATATTACGTCGCTGTGCTTCGTTACGTAATTCTTCTACGAGTTCCATCACTGTGTTAAAGCCAACATCTGCAGTTATTAACATTTCTTCCAGCGCTTCAAAGAAATCTTCATCAACTTTACGATAACGTGCAATTAAGTTGTTTAACTGTTCTTGGAAATTTTCGCGAGATTTTTCTAATCCTGCTCTAAATTTTGCACCTAATTGCTGTGCTTCAATTTCTTCAAAGTCTTCAATTGAAATTAATCCATCATCATCAAAATCAGCTTCTTTTAATTTTTTTGGCTGTTTTACTTTTTCTTGAGGTTCTTCAGATGTTTGAGATTGTTCTACATCTAATTCAGATTGTTGTTCTTGCTCTAATTCTTCTGTCTTTTGATTTTCTGTAGACGTTGTGAATTTATCTTTTAGTCGTTTGAAAAAGCTCATACTTGTTCCTCCTTAATGACTTCATCAATCGTATTTAAATTGACACTTACTAATTTTGATACACCTGATTCTTGCATCGTTACACCGTATAAGCGGTCTGAAAATTCCATCGTACCTTTACGATGTGTTATGACAATAAACTGAGTTTGACTTGATAAAGCTTTTAAATATTGCGCATAACGTATAACATTGGCTTCATCTAAGGCGGCTTCTACTTCATCTAAAATCACAAATGGTGCTGATCTCACTTTTAAAATAGCGAATAACAAAGCAATTGCACTTAAAGCACGCTCTCCACCACTTAATAATGATAGATTTTGTAGTTTTTTACCTGGTGGTTGGACGATAATATCTACTCCTGCTGATAAATAATCATCATCTGTTAAGCGCAGCTCTGCTTGTCCTCCACCAAATAATGACTTAAACACTTCAGAAAAATGACCTTGTACGGAATGAAAAGTCTCTTTAAATCGTTCTTTAACTTCTTTATCCATTTCTTCAATTAATTGTTCTAACGTCGCTTTTGCTGCTCTTAAATCTGCACGTTGCTCATTCAAGAAAGTATAACGTTCATTGATTTCTTCAAATTGTTCAATCGCATTTAAGTTTACAGGTCCTAATTCTTCTATAGACATCTTGGTTAATTTTACTTTTTTACGTAAACTCTCAATATCTTCTTCTAATGTATATAATTCACTCGCTCGTTCAAAGGTAAGATGATACTGCTCACTTAAATGATCTATCGCATGGTTAATGAGTACATCTAAACGAGACTGTTCTGCTTTAATATCTTGGTAACGATTTTCAATTGATAAAATATCTTGATTTGCTTCTTCCAACTTACGTTCTGTTGTCTCAATTGTATCATTCAATGTTTGACGTTGTGATTTAATAGTAGCTAAATCTTCAGTTAATTTTACTTTATTATTTTTACTTTGTTCAATATTATTTTGAATTGTTTCAAAAGCTTTTTCGCCAGTTATCTCATCTGAATTAAATAATTCAATTTGTTCACTCAATTTTTGCTTTTGCTCTTTTAATTGTTTAAATTGATGATTTAATCTTGATTCAGTTTGCTTTTGAGTATTTAGTCTTTCTTTAATTACTGCTAAATCAGATTGTTTTTGATGTAATTTTTGTTGTATTAACGTTGTACTCTCTTTACCTTCTTTTGATAATTTTGTATAGATATTAATATCTTCTTCTAATTTTTGCAATTGCGCTTGAATTGTTGTTAATTGTTCCTTTTTGTCGTTTAAGGTTTGCTTACTTGTTTCGCTTTGGTAACCATCATTTTTCTCAAATTCAAATTCTTCATGCTCATTTTTTAAATGTGTTTCTTGCTTTCGTAACCTATCCAATTCTAAGTCAAATTCATGTACGTTTTGTTTTATCGTATTATAGTTTTGACTCGTATCAAAATAAGTATTACTTAACGCATCGGCTTCTTCTTTAATTGCTTGGAACTGTTTTTCAAATGTAACAGTTTGTTGCTGATAATCTTCTAATTGTGTGCGCATTGTTGAGAGCTCATCTTTTTGAGATAAAATACTTTTAGTTTTACGATCACCACCACCAGTCATGGAACCACCTGGGTTTACAATATCTCCTTCTAACGTTACGATACGTGTTCTATAACGAATTTTTCTAGCTAATTCGTTAGCATTTTTCAAATTGTCTACAATTATTGTATTACCTAATAAATTTTGAATCACATGTTTATAATCATTTTCAACTTGTATCGCATTTGAAGCAACATTTACAAAGCCAATTGAGCTATCTGCTATATTCAAAATATCGTTTGCAACATTACGAGGTTGAATGACATTTAATGGTAAAAATGTAGCTCTTCCAAGACCATTTTGTTTTAAATATTGTATTGCTTGACGACCATCTTTTTCAGAATCCACAATGATATGTTGCAGTGAAGCACCTAAAGCCGTTTCAATCGCTTTCGTTAAATTCGAAGGCACTTGGATGACTTCTGCGACTGCACCACGGATACCAGAAAGTTTATTATCCTTCATTTTCAGTATATGTTTAACACCATTGAAAAAATAACTATATTCCTCTTGCTGTGTCGCTAAACTGTCAATACGTGATTTTAATTTTTCATTAAATCTGTATGCTTGGTGTAATTTCTCTTCGTATTCATTTTGTTGATTTTTAAGTTGTGTTAATTTTTTCTCATAAGATGCTAAATCACTTTCCGCTTTTTTCAATTCTTTTTTCGCGTTGGTACTTTGTTTCTCAGTTTCAGTAATTTGATTTTGAATATTTTTCAAATCTTTATAAGCATCTAACAAGCGTGAATCTAATCGTGATTGTTTCGTTTCATTTTCTTGAATCGTGTGCTCTAAAAAGCGAATATCATTATTGACATCTGACTGTTCTGACATAAGTTGATAGTATTTATCTTTTATTGATTCTAACTTTTCATCATGTTGTTCATCGGATACATATAATTGAGATTCATATTGTTGTATCTCTTCATTTAAATCTGTTTGTTTAGATTTTAAATGTTTTATTTGGTCTTTCACTTCTGATTGCTCTTGTTTTATATTTGTGATTTGTGTCGCTAGGTTTTCTTGTTCTTCTTCAAATCGTGCATTAGTTTGTGATTGGTTTTTTTTACGTTCCTCTAACACATTCAACTGTCCAGCAAATTTTTCAACTTCTTCAGTTGCTTTAACAAGTTTAAAATTTAAAGATTCGATTGTTTCGTCTAGTTGTTGACGTTCAGATTTATATTGATTCAATGATTGTGTATGTTGTACCTTTTCTGCATCTTTTGAAGCTTGTTGGCTTTTTAAGCGATTGAGATTTTCGTCTAGTTCATAAATATTTTGATTATATTGCTCAATATCATAAACAGTGACTAGCACATCACTTTTTTCCATCTCACTAGATAAATGTTTATATTCTTTTGCTATTGCAGCTTCTTCTCGTAGTGGTTCGACACGACCTTCTAAATCAAATAAAATATCTTCTACACGTGTCAGGTTGTCTTCTGTTTGATCTAATTTTTGCACAGAAGTTGCCTTTCTTTTTTTATATTTTAATACACCGGCAGATTCTTCTAATATTTGTCTTCTATCAATTGGCTTTGCATTAAGAATTTCATCAACACGACCTTGAGATATTATACTGAATGCTTCTTTTCCTAATCCTGAATCTAAAAATAATTCTATAATATCTTTAAGTCGTGACCGGTCATTATTTAAATAATATTCACTTTCCCCACTTCTATATAAGCGGCGAGTGACTACGAGTTCTTCCGTATCAACATTTAATTTACCTGTACTGTTATCTAATTTTAATTTTACTTCAGCAAAATTTTGAGCTTTTCTATGCTCTGCACCAGAAAAAATAATATCTTCCATTTTAGCGCCACGCAATGATTTCGCGGATTGTTCGCCCAATACCCACTTTATTGCATCTGTAATATTACTCTTACCACTACCATTAGGTCCAACTATTGCCGTGACACCTTCATCAAACTGTACATTTGTATGTTCAGCAAATGATTTAAATCCAAAGGCATCAATAGATTTCAAATATACCATGCTATTCTCCTTTAAAGTGTTTCTCAGATGCGAGATAAAAACTACGCAATACAGATACGTTCATGCTCTCGCTTCTATATGATTAGTGCATCAATAAATTTGGCACAGCGACTTGCAATTATTACATTTTCACCAAATAATATCCATAATTAAAGACATGTAATAAATGCATTATAGACTAATCTATTAGAAATACTTTTACATCAGTGCTTAACTCATGCTACTTTAATTACATTTTTGTACAATATTCGATATATCGCGTGTGAGCTATATCTCACTAAACAATTGTACTGGTATTAAGTTTCTTTATTTTTCAAAAGTTTATATGCACTTTCTGCTGCTTGTTGTTCCGATTCTTTTTTCGTTTTGCCTTTGCCAATCGCAACTGGCTTATTTTCTAAGATGACTTCCGACGTAAATAAACGATGATGTGCAGGACCTTCTTCATTTATTAAACGATAAGTAACGTCACCTTTGTTTTGTTGATGCACATATTCTTGAAACTGTGTTTTAAAATCAACGACGCCATCCAGTTTATCGCCTTCAACAAATGGAAAAATCACACTTTCAGCAAACTTCCAAACAGCGGCTAGTCCTTGGTCTAAATATAATGCACCTACAAAAGCTTCAAATGCATCTGATACGAGTGAAGGTCTTGTTCTACCACCTGTTTTTTCTTCTCCTTTACCTAATAAGATAAGGTCGTGTAATGCAATTTTATTCGCGAATATTACAAGTGAAGGCTCACAAACAATTGTCGCACGCATTTTCGTTAAATTACCTTCAGGTAACTCTGGATATTTATCAAACAAATAGCGTGAAACCGTCAATTCTAATACCGCATCTCCTAAAAACTCTAAACGTTCATTATGATCTAATCTGTCCATATTAAAGTCATTAATGAAGCTCGAATGCGAAAATGCTTGTTGGTATAAATTTACCTGATTAAAATTCAAATTTAATTCTTGCATTTTTTTTGAAAACTTTTCTTGGAATGCATTAACCATTTCTTTCTTTTTATGATTCGTCAATACTTTTCCACCTCAATCTAATGTAACTTTGTATATACTTATGCCTTTATATTTTACGTGAATTTATTATAAAACAAAAGGGAAAACTGCTAATAATACGTTCATTTTATCATATATCGTACCCTTAACATTTTTAACGAACACTAATAATATTATGGCTAAAAATAAACCTTTTTAATAGAAAAAATCTGAGCCGTAAAATCCACGACTCAGATATTGGTTTATTATTTTTCCATACTATTGATAAAGTTAACTGCGTCACCAACTGTGTTGATTTTTTCAGCTTCTTCATCTGGAATTTCAGTACCAAATTCGTCTTCTAATTCCATAACTAATTCAGCAATATCAAGTGAGTCAGCGCCTAAATCATCTTTGAAAGATGCATCTTGAGTTACTTTTTCAGCGTCAACACCTAAACGGTCAACGATGATATCTTTTACTTTGTCGAAGTTTTCCACGTCGATTCACCTCCTTTTAAAAGTCTATAATAGACTTTTATATTTTCCCATTTTATCCATTGAAATACAAGTAGTATTTCGATGAATTACATACTTAAAGCATGACATACATATATAAGACACATCAAGTAATGTTAAAATGGCGTTTTTTACTGTTAACACTATTCCATGAACATGCCACCATTAACATGTATTGTTTGACCAGTAATATATTTTGCTTTGTCTGAAGCTAAAAACGCTACTGTATTTGCAATATCGGTGTCTTCACCGAATCTTGATAATGGAATTTGTTGAAGCATTTGATCTTTTAAATCATCTGTTAACGCATCAGTCATGTCAGAAACAATAAATCCTGGCGCAACAGCGTTAACTGTAATATTTCTTGAAGCTAATTCCTTCGCAGCAGATTTAGTCAATCCAATAACGCCTGCTTTTGTCGCCACATAATTGGCTTGACCAGGATTACCGACTGCACCAACTACACTAGATAAATTGATAATTGAACCACTTCTTTGTCGTAACATTTGTGGTGTTACTTTTTGAATACAGTTAAATACACCTTTTAAATTAGTGTCGATAACGTCATCCCATTCACTTTCTTTCATGCGCATCAATAAGTTATCTCTAGTTATACCTGCATTGTTAACTAATACATCGACTGTACCAAATTGGCTTACAACTTCTTTAATCATTGCTTTTACTTCATCACCATTGGCAACATTAGCTTGAATTGCAAAACTTTCTACACCTTTAGCTTTGATTTCTTCTACTACAGCTTCTGCTTTTTCTTTATTGCCTGCAAAATTTACTGCTACGTTATAACCTTCCTCAGCTAATTGAATTGCTATACTACGACCGATACCTCTAGATGCTCCAGTTACTAATGCATTTTTAGTCATTTTCATTCCACCCTTTTACATCTTCTAATGTTTGAATTGAAGTGAGTTTAACATCTCTATTTATTTTTTTAATTAAACCTGAAAGTACTTTACCTGGTCCAATTTCTATAAAATGATCTACACCTTGGTCGAGTAACCATTTCGTAGAATCTATAAATTGAACCGGAGAATATAATTGTTTAATCATATTTTCTTTTATTATTTTAGCGTCTGTTTCACCTTTAGCATTTACATTTTGGACAACTGGATAATATGCATCGTTCCACTCAAATTGTTCGATATAATTTGCAAAATCTGTTTCAATGACTTGCATCATCGATGAATGGAATGGCCCAGAAACCGCTAAAGGCATAACACGTTTAGCACCCATAGATTTTCCTTCTGCAACGAGTTGATCTATCAACGTCTTATGTCCTGAAACCACAATTTGTCCAGGTGCATTTATATTAGCAGGTTCTATGATTTCGTCTTCTGTTGACAGTTGTTTACAAATATCATCAACTTCACTGTAATTTAAACCTAGTACAGCCGCCATACTACCAACACCATCAGGAAAAGCTGCTGACATTAATTGTCCACGTTTACGTACTATTTTTACCGCATCTTCAAATTTTAGTACACCGCTTGCTACTAAACTTGCGTATTCACCTAAGCTATGCCCCATTGTATAATCTGCATTAATCTGATTTAACGCCTTTAATAATGCAGTGCTATGCGTTAATAATGCTGGTTGTGTATTTTCAGTTTGGCCTAACTTATCTTCAGCATCTTCAAACATTGTTTCTAAAATATCAAAATCTAATTGTGCTTGCGCTTCATTTAGAATTGATGTTGCTGCATCATTTTCATTAAACAAATCACTAGCCATACCAACTTTTTGTGACCCTTGTCCAGGAAAAATAATCGCTGTTTTACCCATTTTTTGACCCCACCGTTTCTCTCATTGTATCTACTATATTTAATTCTCCTGCAACCTTGGCTTGACGAATTGCTGAATAAAATGCCTTAGCATTAGAACTACCATGTGCTTTAACAACGATACCATTCAATCCTAGTAAAACTGAACCACCGTATTCTGCATAGTCCATTTTGGTAGTTAGCTCATTTAAATCTTTACGCAAGACTAATGCTGCCAACTTATTTTTGAAATTACTTAAAAGTGTAGTTTTCAACATTTTTCCTATAGATTTTGCTACACCTTCTAGATTTTTTAGAATCATGTTACCAGTATAGCCATCCGTAACAACGACATCTGCAGCATCATCCATTAATACTTTAGCTTCAACATTACCAGCAAAATGAAATTCTTGTTGTTCTTCCATTAAATTGAATGCTTTTTTAGTTAATGTATTCCCTTTAGCAGCTTCAGTTCCTATATTAAGTAATGCTACAGAAGGTTGTTCAATATTACGTATTTTTTGTGCATAAATATTGCCTAATTGCGCATATTGCAATAAATGTTCGGCTTTAGCATCCGCATTGGCACCAACATCCATAAATACAAAACCTTTACCTGAGACAGTCGGTAAAGTAAGCACTAATGCTGGTCTTTCAACACCTTTAATCCTACCAACTATAAATAATCCTGCTGACATTAAAGCACCTGTATTACCAGCTGATACACAACCATCCGCTTCTCCAGATTTTACAGCTTCAGCCATGCGCACCATGGAACTATTTTTTTTTCGTTTAATTGCTCTTACAGGTTCATCTTCCATTGTTATTGCTTCTGTACAGTGTCGCACTTCCACTCGACCGTGGTTAATATTACATTTATTTTGATCACCAAATAATATAATTTCTAAATCTTTAAAATCATTGACCGCTTTTTCAACAGCTTCTAAAACGATGCCAGGTGCATCATCGCCACCCATCATGTCGATAGCTATTTTAACCATTTTGTTCATCCTCACTTGTATAATACATTTTAAACGTACCTCTAAATACTAAAGTATCTTTGACATACGAACTTACTTTTATCTTAAAATATTTATTAGTTATTTCAACAGCTTGTGCTTCAGCACGTACCGTATCATTTAATTTAACTTGTTTTAAAAATGTAACGTTACTTTCTTTAGTTAAAACGATTGGTTTATGTATAAGTGCCACACATAATGAATTGGCCTGTGCAAACAACACATGACCTCTGGCAATTTTATTTCTTGTAAATACTGAATCTTCATCAATATTAATCAGAGATGTTGCTTCATGATCAGGTTCTACGTTAATCACATCACCTATGATTTCACTTCCATCAATAGACCGAATACTTTCGTAATTTTTTCGAGCAACAGATTTTATTCTTTTTCTCAACTCAGGAATATTTAAGTGTGTACGGTCCAATCTTATTGTTTGGATACTGACTGAAAAAAGACTACTTAAATCAAGATCAGTAATAAAGGGATTTTTTTCTATTTCTTTTTTAATTGCTTCGCGACGTTCTTGTTTTTTTAATTTCATAGTTTACTACTCCCGAATTTTAGTACCAAGTCTTAAACATTCCTCACATATCATAACACTTTCTATTTCAATTGCTCAACTAAAAACATAAGACTTTCTACATTAAATCGAGTTAATACCGAGCACTTTTATTGTTAAAACAAAAAAGTTTTTTGTGGTTAATATATAATTTGAAATAATAATATGTTAAATTATATAAAAATAATATGTATAATTTTTAAATTTCTTAACCATTAAGAAATTTTTAAGAAATAAATAGATCATACATTCCAATTCAAAGGGGTTGAAAACAATGAAAAAAGTAGTGACCAATGTATTACTATCAGCAACATTTTTTGCAACTATCTCTACGCAGTCCAACGCAAAAGAACTAAATAGTATCATTCCTGAACGCTTGGAAAGTTCAAGTGAAACAAAAATATCCAATAAAATAGATGTAGAAAATTATCTTCAAAACAACGCTACGTCTATGCTTAACAATAATAATAAAACTAAAACGGAATCAATTAATAAAAATGCTTTTAAACAATATAAAGTAATCAATAGCAATATTGATTCAACTGGCGTTTCGCATTATGAATTAAAACCAAAAATCAACAATGTATTAGCAGATGATAGTACTATAAAAATTCATGTCAACAGAGACGGAAAGGTATCACTCATTAATGGGCATATACACAGACAACATATCAATGTTAAAAACAAAGTAAACATTTCATCTTCTCAAGCAGAAAAATTAGCCTTTAAAGCGATTGGTAAAAAAAGTAATGACGTTGCAAACATAGATGGTTTTAAAATAGTATCTAAAAACAAATTAGATATTAATAGCGAAAAGGAAAGATTTATACATAATATTGAATTAAATTACGTATCTCCAAAACTTGCGCATTGGCAAATACAAGTGGATGCTAGTACTGGGGAAATATTAAAAAAACAAAATGTGATTGAACATGCTTCTGAAGCAGGTTCTGGTATCGGAGTGAACGGGGATAAAAAATCACCACTTAACGTATCTAGCAATAGTGGACAATATACTTTAAATGATACAACTACAGATGCGCATATTAATACTAAAAGTGCCAATGAAACCATTGATCAATTTTCTCCTATCACTCACGATTCAAAACATTTTGATGAAAAGCAACAACGTCCCGGTGTCGATGCACACTATTACGCAAAAGCAGTTTATAATTACTATTTAAATAAGCACGGCAGAAATAGTTATGACGATAAGGCTGCTGACATTAATTCTGTCGTACACTTTGATAAGAACTATAATAACGCTGCATGGACTGGACAATATATGGTTTATGGTGATGGTGATGGTCAAACATTCAATCCTTTATCAGGTGCTAAAGATATTGTCGCTCATGAATTGACACACGCAGTGACAGAAAGAACTGCTAATTTAGAATATGAAAACCAATCTGGTGCGCTCAACGAATCTTTTTCAGATGTTTTTGGATATTTTATAGATCCTGATAACTGGCTAATGGGTGAAGATGTATATACACCCAAACAAGATGGTGATGCGTTAAGAAGTTTAAAAAATCCAGAAAAATATGATCAACCAGCACATATGGACCAATTTTATACTGGCTCTGAAGATAATGGTGGTGTCCATATTAATAGTGGCATTCCAAACAAAGCAGCATATCTTACCATACAATCTATTGGTAAAGATAAGGCTGAACAAATATACTATCTAGCATTAACGCAATATTTGACATCTAACGCTGAATTTTCTGATGCTAAAATCGCTTTAAAACAAGCTGCAGATGAATTATACGGTCATGATAGTACCGAATCAAAGTCCATAGAGCAAGCATGGACTGAAGTAGGGGTTGATTAGTAAATATTTAAAAAACAGCTATTTAGCGAAACTCAAACTAAATTGCTGTTTTTTTATATTATTTGGTTAATCAAAGCTAGTATATAGTAAATTATCTTCAACAAAAGTTCTTAGCCTTTGATACTCATCTTCAAAAAATGCACCAGATTGTATTAATTCTGCTGCCTCATCTCTTGCTACTTCTAACATTTTGTAATCTTCAACTACATTGGCTACTAGGAAATCAGGTAATCCACTTTGTTTTACACCAAAGAAATCACCAGGTCCCCTCATCTCTAAGTCGCGTTCGCTTAATTCAAAACCATCTGTCGTTTGGGTCATTACATTCATACGTTCTATCCCTGTTTCTGTTTTAGGAGAAGCGATTAATACACAATAGCTTTGATGTTCACTTCTACCAACGCGTCCTCTTAATTGGTGCAAAGTCGATAATCCAAAACGATCCGCATCATAAATCATCATAAATGTTGCATTTGGTACATTAACCCCCACTTCTACAACAGTTGTAGACACTAATATATCAATTTCATGCTTACTAAATTGCTGCATCACTTGATCTTTTTCTTCAGAAGTTAATTTACCATGAAGTAATCCAACTTTTTCAGTACCATAATAAACTTGTAAAGACTCGAATAATTCAACAACATTTTGTACATCCTCTAAATGCTCTGAACTTTCTATCAATGGACAAATCACATATGCTTGTCTACCTTTCTTTAATTCAGCGGACATTTGTTTTAATACACTTTCATATGCTTCATGCTTAGACCAAGATGTTATAATAGGTTTCCTACCTTTTGGTAACTGTTTGATTGAGGATACATCCATTTCTCCAAAAACTGAAATTGCTAAAGTACGTGGAATAGGTGTCGCTGTCATAAACAAAACATTTGTCATAGCACCTTTTTCTCTCAACAATTGTCGTTGATTGACACCAAAACGATGCTGTTCATCTGTAATTACAAGACCGACATTATTAAATACAACATCATCTTGAATAAGCGCATGTGTTCCAATAATACAATCTATCTCATTTTGCTCAAGTTGTTCCAACAAAATTCTGCGCTTTTTCCCTTTAACAGAACCTGTTAGTAAAGCAATGTTCATTCTGTCACCAAATATCTCTGCTAAACTTTCAGCATGCTGCTCTGCAAGTATTTCCGTAGGTACCATTAAAGCAGATTGATAACCTGCCGTTTTTAATGCATACATACAAATTGCAGCTACTACTGTTTTCCCTGATCCAACATCACCTTGTAATAATCTATGCATACGGATAGGTGCTTTTAAATCTCTAAATATCTCATTGACACTTTGTTTTTGTGCGTCGGTTAATTCAAATGGTAAATGCGCTATAAAACTTCTAACTAATTGAATATCATAATCAATTTCGATTGCCTCATCTGATATTTTTTCCAATCTATTTAGCCATTGCATTCTTAGTTCAAACATAAATAATTCAATAAATGCGTATGTTCTTCTAGCTTTGAGTAATGAGGATTTATCAGGCGCAAGGTGCAATGTTTTGATTGTATCTTCTAGCGTTTCTAATTTATATTTTGCTCTTAACGAATCTGATATCCATTCATGAATTGTGACATGTCCTAATACTTGCCTAATCATATCACGTAGTGGTTTTTGCTTTATACCCTCTTTAATTCGATAAATGGGTTCAAATTGTACATCATCCATCGCTGATTGATTAAAAAACATTCGATTTCCGTTAATTTCTTGCTTGTTTCTATTCCATTTACCTTTAATCGTAATCGTTTGGTGTAATTCTAGTTTGTTTTTCAGATAAGGTTGGTTAAAAAACACACATTTTACAGCAATGTTGTTAACCATTAAATGAACTGTAAGCTTAGATTTATTCCTACCAAAAAAAGCGACAGTGGGTGTTGAGTATACTTCCCCAACAACAGTCACCATCGCTTGATCTTCTGCTTCATTTAAGTCAATTACAGTATTGTCTTCATAACGCGTTGGTAGATATAAAATTAAATCCTCTACTGTATAAATGTTCAATTCATTTAATACCGCTAACCGTTTCGGACCTAAACCCTTAATTTGAGATAAAGGAAATGGACTTTCTATTAAATTGACTTTTGACATTTTAATCACCAAATATTTCTTGTTTTAAACGCTGTCCTGTCGGTGTACCTGCTAAACCTCCACGACCAGTTTCACGCAATGCTGAAGGCATCGTTTGCCCTATTTTATACATCGCTTCTATAACTTCATCTGTCGGTATTCTAGAAGTTACACCTGCTAATGCCATATCTGCTGATACGATTGCATTAGATGCTCCAGCTGCATTTCTTTTGACACAAGGTACTTCTACTAAACCAGCTACTGGGTCACATACTAAACCTAGCATATTTTTCAAACAAATTGCAAAAGCTTCAGAAGATTGTTGAGGTGTACCACCTGCAAGTTCAACTGTTGCACCTGCTGCCATAGCCGCAGCAGAGCCAACTTCAGCCTGACAACCTCCTGCCGCACCTGATATCGATGCATTATTTGCTACAACAAATCCAAATGCGCCTGAAGTAAGTAAGAAATTCAACATATCTTTACGCGTAGGCTCAAGTCGTGGTTTCAAACCAAACAAAACGCCGGGAACTACCCCAGCTGAACCAGCTGTTGGTGTAGCACAAATTTTCCCCATTGCAGCATTTACTTCATTTGTTGCTACTGCTTTACTAACAGCGTCTAATAATGTTGCACCAGATAAAGATTTACCTGTTTTCAAGTATTCTTTGATTAAAACAGCATCTCCACCTGTTAAACCAGTCGTTGAAGTAACACCTTCTAATCCTTCATCTAAAGCATTTTCCATAGTTTGTAAATTTTTATCCATATGTGCATATACTTCTTCTTCTGATAGACCCGTAACTTCCATTTCTTGCTCGAACATCACTTCATATATTTTTTTATTTTCTGTCTCACATTTTTCAATGAGTTCTTTCACACTTTTAAACATTGATAACCCTCCATTAGGCGTCGCCCATGAGTGAGACTGTCACTACACCATCGACGTTTTTTATTTTTTCTATTATTTCATCATTGATAGCATCATCTAATTCACAAGTCATTAATGCTTGGTCACCTTTTTCTTTTCTTGAAACTTGCATACTGCCAACATTAATACTGGAATCACCTAAAATATTAGCGACGCGTCCAATCGTACCGAATGTATCTTTATGGAATACTAAAAGTGCTGGATAATTGCCACTAATTGCAATACTAAAACCATTGATTGCAACAACTTCTATTTTACCACCACCGATAGATACACCTTCAACAGAAATTTCTTTTTCTCCGTCTCTCATATTAATTATTGCAGTATTTGGGTGAGAGCGTTCTTCTGCCATTTCAATAAAATTTACTTTCATCCCAATTTCTTCAGCAGTTTCCAAACTTTTTTGGATTCGATCATCGTCTGTATCATATCCTAATAAACCACCTACAAGTGCAACATCAGTACCATGCCCCTTATATGTTTCCATAAATGAGCCATACAAATATATATCAACTTGTTTTGGTATTTCATTAAATAAATCTTTAGCTACTAACCCAATTCTGACTGCACCAGCTGTATGTGAAGATGATGGACCAACCATTGTTGGACCAATTATATCGAAAACTGTTTTATATTTCATAATGGATACCCCACCCTTATTTTTAATCATTCTAAAGTGTTGCGCTTACATTTTATTTGCACCTTTATTATTATAACAATTTAAGTTAACATTATAAACTAATTTTGGTTGTACTGCTTTTAATTTAAAATTGTTACAAATTGCACACTATTGTGAATTGAATATACATATAAAAGCAGTGAAAATAATTATTTTTTTACAGTAAATATTACTAAATTAAACACAACAACCTTGTATATACTTTTTAAAAATTTTAAATCTACCAAATGTTTTATTTTATTTCAAAAAGAAATATACATAACTAGATATGAAACATACCTAATTACGTATATTAATAGAAATTTTTTGTCGTTATCAACAGACTAAAATTATTCAACGGAGAACAGATATTGATATACTGGCTGATCACCTTGATGTTGATCTAGTTCAATGTCTGGATATGTTGCTTCAATCCAAGATTCAATATTAGATGTTATATCCTCATTGGCATCTTCACCGATAATCATAGTGATTATTTCACTTTCGTCAGTGATCATTTGAGACAATAGTTGTTTCACTGTCTCAAATTCGTCTTCATTACTTGTGATAATTTTATCTTCGATTAATCCCATAAATGCATCTTTTTTAATTTCTACACCATCAACTTTCGTATCTCTCACCGCATAGGTAACAGATCCAGATGCTACAACTTCTAATGATTCAATCATACGTGCTTTATTGTCAGTTAACTCGTCGGATTCATCAAAGTTAAATAATGCAGCTATTCCCTGTGGTATAGATTTCGTAGGAATTACAACAGCTTCAGCATCTACGATTGTTGCAGCCTGTTCACTCGCCATCATAATATTTTTATTATTTGGCAAAATGATTGCACGTTTACATTGTGATTGTTCAATCACTTTCACAATATCTTCTGTAGACGGATTCATTGTCTGGCCACCACTTATTAAATGTGTCGCACCCATGGATTTAAACAATTCAGATATGCCTTCTCCCATAGAAATAGCGATGACTGCAGTGTCTACTGTTGAAGTTTCTTGATTAGAGTGCTGTGCATTAGTACCTTTTTGTTCTTTTTTTACAACTTCACGATGTTGTTCACGCATATTCTCAACTTTTAGCTTAATTAATTCACCATATTGTTGACCGTAATTAAAAACATCCCCGGGTTTTTCAGTATGTACATGAACTTTAACAATTTCATCATCATTAATAACTAATAATGAATCACCGAATTGGCTCATTTCTTCCCTAAAAGTATTTTCATCGAACACTTTTTTATTAACACCAAAACGAACCATCATTTCGGTACAATACCCATAAACAATATCTTCAGTATTAATCACACCGTGGAAGTCATGTTCTTCATTTACAAAAGTTTCTGTATCTAATTTTGGAGTTTCTGCAGTTACAGTTTCACCTTTTAACGCTTTTAGAAAACCTTCATAAACGATGACTAATCCTTTACCGCCACTGTCAACTACACCAACTTCTTTTAATACAGGCAATAAATTAGGCGTATTTTCTAAAGAAATATGAGCTTGTTCTATAATATATGTCACAAGTTCAATGCAATCTTCTGTTTCTTGCGCCTTTTGTAGACCTGCATCCGCAGCATCTCTAGCAACAGTTAAAATTGTACCTTCTACTGGTTTCATAATTGCTTTATATGCAGTGTCAACACCAGCTTTAAAACTGTCTGCTAATTGTTGTGCATTAATTTCACTGAAATCTTCTAAATTTTTACTAAAGCCTCTAAAAAGTTGTGATAAAATAACACCAGAATTACCTCGTGCACCCATTAATAAACCTTTTGAAAAGGTTTTACCTAACTCACCTATATGTTGAGATAAATTCTCTTCTACAGCTTCTCTACCTGATGTCATAGTTAAGTTCATATTTGTCCCTGTATCACCATCTGGAACCGGGTATACATTTAATGAATCTACTAAATCTGAATGATTAGATAAATTTTGTGCCCCTTGAATAATCATTTCGGCAAATAATTTACCATTTATTTTACTAACCATCTCGTTATGTCCTCCTAGTTTTTCTTGCCATTATCCACTCGTACGCCTTGTACAAATATATTAATTGAATTTACTTTAACTTTTAATGTTTGTTCTAATGTATATTTGACAGTTGATTGAACATTGCTAGCAACTTCTGATATCTTCGTACCATAACTTACAATGATGTACATATCAACATCCAACACACTATTTTCTTCTCTCACAACAATGCCTTTTGCATAATTTTCATAGCCTAATATTTCAGCAATTCCATCTCTTACTTGTTGTCTAGAAGCCATTCCTACAATGCCATAACATTCTACTGCTTTACTCCCCACAACTGAAGCTATTACTTCGTTTGAAATATCTATGCTACCATAATCATTTGTAATTTCTAATGTCATTTTATTGGGCCTCCTAGTTTATGGTTCTCACTCTATTTTTGATATTTTAAAACTCTTTATTAAGATTAAAAAATACAATATTATCCATAGTTTACAATTATATCATAAAATGAGTGTAACAAAAGTAGAAGCTATGTAAAGAAATTTTTTTCATTTTATTGCCATTATTTTTTTTATGTGGTACATTATTCAAGTATGTAGTAGATATGTGTATTTATATTTATTAAAGGAGGTACTTTCATGGGCAAACAATGTTTCGTAACAGGTCGCAAAGCTTCAACTGGAAACAATCGTTCACACGCTTTAAATTCTTCTAAAAGAAGATGGAATGCTAACCTTCAAAAAGTTAGAATTCTTGTAGACGGAAAACCTAAAAAAGTTTGGGTTTCTGCACGTGCTTTAAAATCTGGTAAAGTAACTAGAGTTTAATAAATATAATGCACGAAAAAGACCAATCCTTATGTGGAGGATTGGTCTTTTTTTGTTTAAAATTAAATGTACTACCATGTATTAGTCTTTACTTTTAATCATTAACACGCTACCTGAATGAATAGAAACAATGCCTTGTGGTTTTATTAATTCATTAGATATTGTCAATGTAGAACCTAGCTGTAAGGGTGCTTGTTTCAATTCATATTTAAAATTGATTAATGAAATAACTGTGGGATATGCAATAGGAATAAATGATATATAAGGATAATTTAAATCTCTATCGATATGATAGTCTTTAGCAGATAGATATGAAATTTCATTTTGTTGATCAATGATTTTAATATTAATTTGTTTTTTTGTATATTCTGGCTTTTCTAATATTTGCAATGCACCCATAAAATGGTCTAAACGCCCTCCGGTTGCACCATAAACACATATTTCACTATAACCTGAACTTATAGCTTGTTCGATACCTAATGCTAAATCAGTGTCATCTTTTTCGGAATTATATGGATTAATTGCTAATTTTTCAGTCAAATAATCCTTTTCTTCTTTAGTTATCGAATCAAAATCACCGACTGCAAATTGTGGCATAATCCCTGATTCAATCAAGATTAATGCACCTCGATCAATCCCTATCCATGCCTCATTTGTTTTATTTTGTAAAATGCTTTCTGGTAAATTTCTTGCACCACATAATAAATTGACTTTCATTGACTTCAACCTTTCAATGTTTGCGTCACTTGTTTATAATCTTTTTGTTTAAAGAAATATGAACCAGCTACTAACATAGTAGCACCGTGTTCGACTACAGTTGCAACTGTTTCGTCGTTAATACCACCATCAACTTCGATTTCAAATGATAAATTTAATTCTTTCTTCATCTTGTCAAGTTGGTCTAATTTATCAATACTTTCTTGAATGAAAGTTTGACCCCCAAATCCAGGATTGACTGTCATGACAAGTACGTAATCCACCATTTTCAGCACCGGAATAATCGCATCAACCGATGTACCTGGGTTAATGACTACACCAGCTTGTACATTTGCCTTTTTAATTTGTTGTATCACTCTGTGAATATGTGGCGTTGCTTCTACATGTACTGAAATCATATCTGCTCCTTGCGTTGCAAAAAGCTCTACATACTTTTCAGGTTCTTCTATCATTAAATGTACATCTATTGGTAAATCAGTACCCTTTCTAACTGCTTCTAATATAGGTAATCCAATTGAAATGTTTGGAACAAATTGACCGTCCATCACATCAAAATGCACACCATCAACACCTGCATCTTCTAATGCCTTTAATTCCTTTTGTAATTGTAAAAAATCAGCTGATAATAATGATGGATATAATTTTGCCACTTAATATCTTTCCTTTCTGTTTGCAATTTCTTTAAATAATTGTAAATAATGTTCATATCTAAAATGAGCGATATTTCCTTTTTCCATTTCATTTTTAACGTTACATTTAGGTTCGTTTATATGATTGCAGTCTCTAAATTTACATTGTTCACCATATTCATTGATCTCCATGAAATAATGTTTCACTTCATCTTTTTGAATATGCTTAAAATCTAACGCGCTAAATCCAGGCGTATCAGCTATAAAGCCATTTTCTCGTTCAAATAACTCTACATGTCTTGTAGTATGTCTCCCTCTATTTAAGGCTTTAGATATATGTTGCGTTTCAATATCCAATTCAGGAAAATATTTATTTAATAATGTAGATTTTCCTACACCTGACTGACCGCTTAATACCACTAGTCCCTCACCCCATTGTGTGAAAACCTCACCAATATGGTCTTCAACACTTATAAATTGTGTATGATATCCCATTTTTTCATAAACATTTAGCGTCTGTAATATTGTATTTTGCATATTAGGTGAAGTAATATCACGTTTAGTTACTAATATGCGAGGTCTCATATGATAAGAATGTGCGATTACTAAAAACCTATCCAATAACTGAGTTGAAAATTCAGGCTCTACTGCACTCATCACTAATACAAGATGATCAACATTGCTAACTGGCGGTCTTTTCAATTCATTTTTTCGTTCATGAACATGGTGAATATAACCCTCTGTAATATTTTCAACTTCAAAATCTACAACATCACCAACGATAGGCGAAAATTTATTTTTTCTAAATAATCCACGTGGTTTTGTGTCATACATTTCTCCATTTACATCTACACGATATACACCACTTAATGATTTTATGATGCGTCCTGTTTTCAATTAGGCACCTCTCTTTTTAAAGCTTTACATACTATATTATAGCAAAGGCGTTTTAATTTAAATACGATTTGAGACTATTTCAGTTAAAAATAAATAACAGAGCATTATAACTACGAGCAATCGTAGAAATAATACTCTGTTAAAATGTTTTTTATAAGCAGTCCGCTGTGCATAAGCGCAACTAAACGCTCTTCGCTTTGCTCCATTCGTTAAGTTGCGCTAAAAATCGTAAGGAATATCTTTATCAGCTACAACCTTACCATCAACTCGAATGGTATAACCAGCCGTCTCTCCTTTTTCAATAGTCATCGGAATAGTTACGGTTTTATCATCTTTAATTTTAAAGCTTTGTGCAGCTGACGATCCTTTGTCATCTTTGTCTCTCACATATACCTTCACTTCTTGACTTTCATCATCATCACCCGTATAGGGAACTTGATAGGTTTCTGTATATGTTTTAGTTTGTGATTTTTCATCTTCTTTAGATGACTTATCTTCTTGCTCATCAGAATCTTTATCATCTTTTTTCTCTGATGCTTTCGGTTCACCTGTGGATACCACAAATTCTATGGTAGAACCTTCGTCTACTTCTTCGCCTTTAGGTGATTGACTAATGACATTATCTTTTTTAACTGTTTTATCAGAGCGTTTTTCTACAGTAACTACTTTAAATCCTTTAGATTCCAGTTCAGATTTAGCAGTCTTAAACGATTTTTTCTCATAATCATCCACATAAACTTGTTTAACACCCAACGATTCAGTCAATTTAATATCACTATCATTTATTTTCACTCTATCACCTGGTGAAATACTTTGTGCTTCAATTAAACCTTTAGCAACATTTTGCTTTGTATAAGATTGATCAACTTTAGCATCATCAATTCCTAATTTTTTTAATTTATTTAATGCTTCTGATTTTGGTAAGCCATATAAATTTGGCATTTCTGCAGTTTTAGGACCTTTTGATAATACAATGTCTACTTTACTTTGTTGCTCTAAACGCTCACCTTTTCCTGGTGATGTTTTAATAATTTTGTTCTCCGGATACTTATCACTGTACGCTCTTGTAGTTTTGCCTAATTCTAGTTTATTATCTTTTAAAATACCTTCTGCTTCTTTTTCAGTTTTACCTATTAAATTAGGTGTTTCTAGATATTTATTACCAAACATTCCCATAGCCATGAAACCAAAGAGCCCAAATAAAAGTAGTACGATGATTAAACCATAGAAAAACTTTTTCTTTTTTGATCTTTTTTTCTGAGGCATCGTATATAATTGTTCCTCATTTGATTGAAAATATTGTTGATTAACAATTGGAATTTGCATGGTTTGATTCATGCTTTTTGATTTATCTTCTTCACGTGTCTGATTAGCTATTTCATTTTTATCAATAGGAATCGTTTTAGTGTCAGCATCAACAGAATGGTATGGTGATTCGTTCTCTCGCTCTTTTGACAGTACAGTAGACAAGTCATCTTGCATTTCTTGAACTGTTTGATAACGATCATTCTTATCTTTTTCAGTAGCTTTTAGCACAACATTGCTCAGTGATTGCGGTACTTCAGAACGTTTATCAGAAGCATTAGGCATCGGATCTTGAATATGCTTTATAGCAATACTTACTGCTGTTTCACCTGAAAATGGAGGTTGTCCTACTAACATTTCATAAAGCACAACTCCAATTGAATATATATCAGTACCATTATCTGTTGCATCACCGCGAGCTTGTTCAGGAGAAAGGTATTGAACCGTACCTAAAACATGGTTTGTTTGAGTCATCGTTGTTTCACTTAATGCTTTGGCAATACCAAAATCTAATATTTTTAATGTTTGATCACGATTCACCAAAATATTTTGAGGCTTTACATCACGATGAACAATTTTTGTATCATGTGCATGCTTTATTCCTTCAATAATTTGTTCAGTAAATTTGATTACAGTTTTGATGTCTAAAGGTCGATGTTGTTGAATATATTGTGATAAAGTGGGACCTTCTATGTATTCCATCACTAAAAAGAAATTTTCATCATTTTCAGTAACATCAAAAACATTAACGATATGTTGATGTGAAAGTTGTGTTAAGTTGTGAACTTCACGCTCAAAACGCTTAATTGTTTCTTCTTTTTCGCCAGAAGGTATCCTAATAGCTTTGATTGCTACATTGCGATTCAAAATAGTGTCATCAGCCAAATAAACCGTGCTCATGCCACCGCCGCCAAGCTTTTTTATCACTTTATAACGTTCGCTTATTAATTTTCCAATCATACCTTATCTCCTTCAATTTCTGCTAAAACAATGCTTACATTATCATTTGTTTCTTGTGATAATGCTAATTCAATAAGATTCCAACCATGCGTTTCTAGATCATTTTCTTGCATTAATTCTTCTTGAATCATATGATTTCTTGCAAAATCTGTTAATCCATCCGAATTTAATAATAGAAAATCATAAAAATTAGTTCTTTTTACAAAAATATCTGGTGTTACTACTTTATCCGTACCCATGACTTTTGTAATGATATTCTTTTGGGGATGATTAAATGCTTCTTCGACACTAATTTGTCCAATCATTACTAAATGATTAACAAAAGAATGATCATTTGTAATTTGTTCGATTTCTCTACTATTAATCAAATATCCTCTTGAATCGCCAATATTTGCGACAACGACATAATCATCAAATACAAGTGCACAAACACAAGTTGTTCCCATGCCATGATAGTCTGCATTGTCAACTGAGAGTTGATATAATTCACGGTTAATCGCTTTTAGTGTGGTTCTCAGCCAATCTTCGGCTTGGTTAGGTTCAATTAAATTTTCTTCTTCAAAACGACGTTGCAACTCATCTGTTACAAATTGACTTGCTACTTCTCCTGCTAAATGTCCACCCATACCATCACAGAGTACAAGTAACTGTTGTTCTGTTTGATTATAGAACACACCACCTGCATCTTCGTTCTTATCACGATATTGACCTGTGTCAGTAAAAAATTGTGCTTTTAGCATACTATTACCTCGTTTCTACTTTTCGTTCCTTAGCTCTTAATTGACCACATGCTGCATCAATATCAGCACCTTGTTCTCTTCTTATTGTTGCATTAATACCTAGTCTCTTTAATTCTTTTTCAAATTTAAAGATATCCTCTTTAGGTGTCTTAACATAATTTCTTTCTGGTACATGATTTACAGGTATTAAATTCACATGACAGTTTAATTTTTGAATTAGATGTGCTAATTCTCTCGCATGTTCAACTTGGTCGTTGACGCCTCCAAACAGTCCATATTCAAATGTAATACGTCTATTTGTTGTTTCTTGATAATATTTAATAGCTTCCATTAATTTTTCAACGTTATACGCTCGATTAATTGGCATTAAACGAGAACGAATTTCGTCATTAGCACCATGTAAGCTTACTGCAAAATTTATTTGAATATCTTCATCAGCAAAATCATAAATTCTAGGTATAATACCAGAAGTAGAAACAGTAATATGACGCGCACCTATATTTAGACCATTATCATTGTTAACAATCTTTAAAAAGTCCATCATTTCATCATAGTTCTCAAATGGCTCACCAATCCCCATGATTACAATTTGAGATACACGTTCATCGGTTTCATCTAATGCTTTTTGAACAGTGAGTACCTGAGATACAATTTCTCCTGCTTCTAAATTACGCTTTAAGCCACCTAATGTAGATGCACAGAATGTACAACCTATATGGCAACCCACTTGAGTAGTAACACATACGGAATTCCCATATTCATGTCTCATTAACACTGTTTCAATCGTGTAGCCATCTTGTAATTCAAATAAAAACTTAATTGTACCGTCTCTACTTTCTTGTTTGACTACAGTAGTCATCACTGTCATTGCAAAATGGTCTTTCAAAAGTGCTCTTAACTCTTTAGACAAATTTGTCATTTCATCAATGCTATCTACTCGTTTTTTATATAACCATTCAAAGATTTGTTTCGCTCTGAATTTTTGTTGTCCATTTTCTTTCAACCAATTTTCCATTTCATCATATCTCAAAGAGTAAATAGATTGCTTTTCGAAATTGGGAAGAAATTTATTTTTTTTCTTCTTTTCTGCAGTTATCATTATTTATTGTTCCTTTCTTTTTATCCTAGTAATGAAAAAGCCATCAGAATTAAAATGCTGAGGTAGCACCTGTAACGTTTTTACTTTTTCTCCACTGATTGGATGTTCAAATAAATCAAATTCAAAATCTTTATTTTCTTTTAAAAATGTATATATAACATTTTCATTTTCTAACTGTTCTATCGTACAAGTTGAATAAACTAATGTGCCGCCAGGTCGTAAATGATTTTTCACGTTATTTAAAATTTCTAATTGAACATTCACTAATGATTGAATGCTTTGTTGACTTTGTTCATATTTGATTTCTGGCTTATGTCTAAGTACACCCAAGCCACTACAAGGTGCATCTACCAAAATCTTATCATACACTTTATCATAATTTTCCGTCGCATCGTGACTAAAAGCAGAAATGTTAGATAATCGTAATTTTCGAATATTAAAATCAATCAAATCGATTTTATGTTCATGGATATCTGTCGCATCTACATGTCCAGTACCGTGAAGTCTTTCTGCTATATGACATGCCTTTCCACCAGGTGCACTACAAGCATCTAATACAAGGTCGCCATCTTGGAGATTCATTACATCAGCTACAAACATAGAGCTTTTATCTTGGATAGATACAAGACCATCTTTAAATACACGTGACTCTATAATCGTTTTACCACTAATATGTAAACAAATTGTAATGTCATTATCTTGCGTTACAGTATACCCTTCGTCTTCTAAACGTTGCATCACATTTTCAACTGAAATTCTTGTCAAATTGACCCTTACAGTTGTTGTCACTTTTGTTAAAAATGATTGTGCAATTGCTTCAGTTTCTTCTATTCCAAAGTGTGTAACCCAGTGATCAACAAGCCATTTAGGCAAACTATATTGAATAGCAATGCGCTTCTTATCGTCCGTAATTTCATTGAAATTTGGTAATTCACTGCGCATAAGGTTTCTCAATATCCCATTAACCACATTACCGTTATGTGGTCCACCTTTATATTTTGCTATATTAACAGCTTCATTAATAATGGCATGTTCAGGGACTTTGTCCAAGTAAATATATTGATAGATACTCATCCACAGTAATTGTCTGACCCAACCTTTAAGTTTAGTTTGAACGAAAGGTTTCAAATAATAATCAAGTGTATATTTTCTTTTTAATGTGCCATACACTAATTCGGTTAATAAATTCTTATCTGCCCGGCTTAAATCATTATTGGTTAATACCTCGTTAATAATAATATTACTATATGCCTTATCATTAATAATATCTTGTAATGTTTCAAAAGCTAATAATCTTACATTATTTTCAATTGTCATTTTAATACCTTCCCAACGAGTGTTGATTGCACACCACTTAAGTAATTAGCTGTAGGCATTCTTTTTTTACCTGCAACTTGAATCTCTGTTAATGCAATCGCATCGTTAGAACCTGTAGCCACAATAATTGCTTTCTTAGTTGTCTCTATTATTGTACCCGGTTCACCATCTTTATCTTTTTCAATGCGAGAAGCATAGACCTTTAAATTTTCTTCATCCATTATTGTGTAAGCAACCGGCCATGGAGACAAGCCTCTAATATGGTTATAAATTACTTCAGCAGGTTTTGACCAATCAATTTTTTCATCTTCACGACGAATGTTAGATGCAAATGTTGCTTCGTCTTCATTTTGAACAATACTTTCATTCGTACCGTTAATAATAGAAGGAAGCGTTTCTTTTAATAATTCAGCACCTAAAAAGCTTAATTTATTATGCATCACACCAACATCATCTTGTGGTTCAATATTGATTGCTTTTTGAGATATAATATTTCCAGCATCCAATTTCTTAGCCATATACATAATAGAAATACCAGTTTGTGTTTCTCCATCAATAATCGCTTGATGTATGGGAGCGCCACCTCTATATTTAGGCAATAATGATGCATGTACATTGATAGCACCTAACTTTGGTGAATCCAATAAAGTCTGTGGTAATAATTGGCCAAATGCTGCAGTAACAATTAAATCCGCGTTCAAATCAATCAACATCTGTAATTCTTCAGATTGGGACAATTTTTCCGGTTGATATACAGGAATTGCATGTTCTATCGCAACTTGTTTCACTGGTGGTGGTGTTAGTTTTCGTTTTCTGCCAACTGGTCGATCAGGTTGTGTAACTACTGCTATGACATTATGTTCTGCAATTAACATTTCTAACACTTTTGTCGAAAAATCAGGTGTTCCCATAAAAATAATTCTACTCATTTTCAAAATACGCCTCCACTTCTGCTTCAGTCAAAATTTTATCCGCACGTTCTGTAAAAAGTTTCCCTTCAAAATGATCAATCATATGTAATATCATACGCGCAATATCATCATATGCTGTCATCTCTACTTCGTTTCCATTTTTATCATTACTTTTAACAACAATCATTTTACTTCTTTCAACTTCACCATAAATGTCAGGTAATGAAATAGATCCTTCTAAGTCAGTTACTTTTTGGTCTGATTCACGAATAATTTTTGGATTGATAAGTTGTAACAATCCATCTATTTCCATATCGATAATAGCTACTTTTTGTAAGATGCCAATTTGTGGCGCACATATGGCAGAAGCTTCAACTTCATACATAGTGTCTTCTAAATCGAGCAATAATTGAGCTAAGTTTTCATCAAATCGCGTTACATCAGGAACGTTTTTATATAAAATTGGGTTTTCTGCTGCAACAAGCTGCTTTATTGTCATACAAATTACTCCTCATAAAAATTCATCACATCATTATAACTTATTTTAGTTAAATTTGCACCAAGCTTAGATGAAATGCACGAGTTAAAACAATACATATTTTCTTTTTTACACTTTTGCTTCATTACAAAATATAACCGTAAGCTCTCACTTACAAGCTTATGGTGTGATATATCTTTATGATTCAGTTAATTTTTGTAAGATCATAGCGATAATTTATTGATTTGATTACCAAATTCATCAAAATTGTTTTCGTTCAACCAATTTTCAAACTTACTTTTATATAGTGACCACTCATCTGCTAACATAGCAAGCCAGTATGTATCTCTACTTCGTTGTTTATAAATAGTATGATGTTTAAATAAACCTTCATATTTGAACCCAAGTCGTTTTGCCGCTTTTATCGATGGTTCGTTGAATGCATCACACTTCCATTCATACCTTCTATAGCCCAACGTGTCAAAAATATATTTTGCTAATAAGTAGTGCGTCTCTGTAGCTATACGTGTTTGTTTCATTTTATTAGCATAATGAATATGCCCAACTTCAATCGTTGCATTTTGTTCATTTATTCTCAGTAATGACAAAATACCTACCACGTCATTATCGAATTGATCAATGACAGCAAAAAAGTATGGATCTTTTGTCTGTCTTTTATTATTGATGTACGCTGAAAAATCATCATAACTTTTAGGCTGCTCATCCGGTAGATAAGTCCAATTAGGTGTATCTTCTTGTGCCTTGAAATGATTAAATAAAGGGTTAATATGTTGCAAAGCTAATTTTTCTAACCTACAGTACTTCCCTTCTAACACATCAACGGTTGGTGCTTTGGGTTGATTGAAATTGATTAATGACTTACCAATAGGTTGTTTGAACTGATTATATTCCATTTATATCCCCCTTTTTAAAATCAATAAGTATAACCCATTATCATATAATATTTCCGTTAACGATTAAGTATTGAAATGTTTAGCAATTGCGTATAATACATCTATACCAACTAATTCTTATAAATTAATAATATGCTATCATTATTATTCATATTACGAAAGTATTTTTATTATTCGTTTTACATAATTTGAGATATGAATTAATTAAAAAAAGTAGAAGTAAAAAGAAATCAATAATAGTTTAATTGAATACTCTTACTTCTACTTCTTAATTTTATATTTAGATTTATTATATATTGAAAAGTTTAGCTTTAATTATGATTTCAATAAAAAATTTATATCTAATACTGTTCACTTCATTATTTTATAACTCAATGGTCATGGATGATGCGTTTTTTATGAAACCAATTTTAGAATATAATGGTTCTGCCTTAGTAGAAGCTTTTAAATTAACTATATTGACTTGTTCTGTTTTACACTTTAATAAAAGCTCATCTAAAATTTGTTTACTTAAACCTAATCCTCTATACAATTTAGTTGTATAAACATTGGTAATATAGCCTTCAACACCAGAATAATTATCATATGCGGGTGGTATTTGTTGAAAAATAACTGCTCCTGTAGCTACAACTTGTTGATTATCTATCATAAACACTTGGTAGATGTTTTCTTTGTCAAAAACATCTTCAAAATATTCTCTCATATTATCATCAATATCTTCCGTAGCAAGCATACCTTGATCAAGTAATTGTACTTTTCTTAATTTTATAATTGTTTCAATATCATTTTTATTTGCAATTCTCATCTCCATATCAAGTACTCCTTTTAAAAAAATATGAGCAAATAAATTTACTATATCTAGCAATTACATTCAACCAATAATATTTAAAATTTAATAAAAAAATAGGGCCATCAAATCAGCAAAACACTGATTTATAGCCCCATTTTTAAAAGAGAAAAATATTAACTTTCTAATCTGTAACTTAAGCGCTAAACAACAGGTTTATGTTGTTTGCTACCCTATTGTCAAAATTTATTTGTAAGCAAGCATATTAAAAATTTAGTGTTTTAATGCTAAAAATTACGATTCGATATCACAAATCTAACAAAAGTAAATTTTGCTTTTCTAAAATAAGACTAACGTGTATTCAGTAATTTAATAACATACCATGTTAAATTACTGCTTTTTTTCTGCCACTAGTTTATTTTTTACAACCTAGAAAAGTTTTTAAACATTACGGTTAAACGACATTTAATAGTGTCCTACATCATCATTTGAGGATTAATGTCAATCTTCAGTGATAATTTGTCTTTTAAATATTGATCATGATAAAAATCATCTAAATATTTTAGCGCTTCGTGTAATGAAGGTTCGCTTTTATATTTAATTAATATTTGAAAACGATATTCATTATTAATCCGTGATAAAGCTGCTGGAGAAGGACCTAACACTAATGCCTTATCTGATAAGTGCTGTAACAAAATTTTGTGTATATGTTTAGAAGCTTCCATGACTTTTTTCATATCTTTATGAGCAATCGTAAAATTAATTAAAAAGAAATATGGCGGATATTTACCTAATTTTCTATAATTCATTTCTTTTTCAAAAAAGGAATGATAGTCATTATCTTGAACATCTTTAATTGCATAATGTTCAGGATTATACGTTTGTATAATTACTTGCCCCTCTTTTTCATGGCGACCTGCACGTCCTGAAACCTGCGTCAACAATTGATATGTACGCTCACTAGCTCTAAAGTCAGGCAGATTCAACATCGTATCAGCATTTAATACGCCAACTAATGTAATATTGGGAAAGTCTAAACCTTTTGCTATCATTTGTGTTCCCAGTAAAATATCACCTTTACCTGAACCAAAGTCATCTAATAATTGTTCATGTGCACCTTTTCGAGAAGTGGTATCAACATCCATACGAATAATCTTCGCTTCCTGAAAATTTTCTTGTAATAATTCTTCAACTCTTTGCGTACCGGTTCCAACCTGTCTAATATGTTCACTTTCACAGTTAGGACACTTATGGGGTGGGATTTCTTGATGACCGCAATAATGGCATTTCAATTGATCTGTTGATTTATGATATGTTAGAGAAATATCGCAATTAGGACATTGAGGTACATGACCACAATCACGACACAACATAAATGACGCATAGCCACGTCTATTTAAAAATAAAACAACTTGTTCTTTTTTATCCAACCGCTCTTGAATCGCCTGACGCAAATCTTCTGAAAACATAGAGCGATTTCCAGATGCAAGTTCAGCGCGCATATCTACAATGTTCACTTCTGGCAAAGCTTGTTGATTCACTCTATGAGGTAATGATAATAGTTCATAAACACCTTTAGTTGCACGTGCATATGTTTCTAGACTTGGCGTAGCACTGCCTAATACCAAAGGACATTGATGATATTGACTGCGCCATTGTGCAATATCTCTAGCGTGGTATCTTGGATAGTCTTCTTGTTTATACGAAGACTCGTGCTCTTCATCAATTATAATCATACCTAAATCTTTAAAAGGGGCAAACACACTGGAACGAGCACCAACACTCACACTCGCTTTACCATCTCTAATTTTTTGCCATTCATCATAGCGTTCACCTTTAGATAATCCTGAATGTAAAACCGCAACTTCATCCCCAAATCTTCGCTTAAATCTTAGTACCATTTGGGGTGTGAGTGCAATTTCCGGTACTAACATCATCGCTTGTTTACCCTGATTGAGTACTTTTTCTATAGTTTGTAAGTAAACTTCCGTTTTCCCAGAACTTGTTACACCGTGTAATAAAAATGTCCGTTGTTCATTTTTATTAATCGTCTCAAGTATGGCATCATATGCTTCTTGTTGTTCTTCTGTAAGTTGTTGCTTTTGATCTTGTTCAAATACTCGCGTCGCAAAAGGATCGCGCTCTACGGTTGTATCATATTTCTCAATAAAACCTTTACGAGCTAATGTCTCAATGCTAGATTTTGAAAATCCCATTTCTTCTAATTGCTTTAAAAAAACAACGTGATGACTTTCATCGATTAAATAAGCATATAATTCATATTGCTTTTTTGATTTTTCTAAAGAACCTAATACCATATCATAATCAAAACCTTCGACGATACGCACTGCACGTTGTTTCTTTTTCTTTAAACTTTGAGATAAAATGGTATCTTCAAGAATTGCACCTTGCTTTAAGAATGGTGCAATTAGAGTTAAGTCTTCATTTTTTTGTGCTTCTTTATATGCATAATGCCCTTCCGAGTCAAATCGTTTTAATAATTTTTCTGGTATAGCTTCAGCATCTTCAACTGCAAACACTTTAGTATATTTAGCTTTGATTGCGCTTGGGAGCATAACCTCTAACATAGAAATGCGCTTTGTTACAAAATAAGTATGGTACCAGTCTGTTAGTTGTATTAATTCTTTCGTTAATTCAGGTTTAATATCTTGTATCTCTTTTATTGCTTTTAATTTTGATATGTCCATATCAGTGTCAGGTTGCTTAGTGATGTCCATGACATAACCTTGTATCGTTCTCGGCCCAAAAGGTACAATTACGCGCATACCAACTTCAATCATCGCTTGAAATTTTTGTGGAATTATATAATCAAATGTAAAGTCAACACTTTTAGATGGGATATCTACGATTACTTTTGCTATCATTTTATTGCCACCTTGTTTCTAAACTATCTAGTATAAGCTCCGCTAATATGACTTTTTTGTGTTTTCCTAACGCTATTGTTTCACCGTTTTTATAGTACATTGTATATGCATTATCATCAGAGCTAAATCCAATTGTGCGATCTCCAACATTATTCGCAATGATGACATCTGCTTTTTTATTTTTCAATTTCTTTTGAGCATATGCTTCAATGTTTTGTGTTTCTGCTGCAAAACCAACTAAAAATTGTTTACCTTTATGTTCTCCCAAATATTTTAAAATATCAGGTGTGCGTTTAAAAGTAACCGTCAAATCACCTTGTTGTTTTTTTAGTTTATGCTCTAATAATTCTGTTGGAGCGTAATCTGATACTGCTGCAGATTTAAAGATAATATCCATGTTCTCGAAACGTGTTTTTACCGCTTCAAACATCTGCTGAGCACTTTCTACTTGTATGACTTCCACATTCTTCGGAGGTGTTAGTTTGGTTGGTCCAGATATAAGTGTCACGGTCGCACCTCTTTGAACTAAAGATTCTGCTAGCGCATATCCCATCTTACCTGATGAGCGATTAGATAAATAACGAACTGGATCTAGTTCTTCAATTGTTGGTCCAGCAGTCACCAAAGCTTTCATACCGTTAAATCTACTATTTGTTGGTGTTGATATGTCGTGTTGAAAGTATTGATTTAACCTTTCTACAATTTGCAAAGGTTCTTCCATTCTACCTTTTGCAACGTAGCCACATGCTAAGAAACCTTCACCAGGTTCTAAGAAATAATATCCATCTGAACTTAATGTTGCTAAATTATGTTGCATTCTTTTATTCTCATACATATGTACATTCATTGCTGGAGCGATAAATTTAGGTGTTTCTGTAGCTAATAGCGTTGATGTAACCATGTCATCAGCAATACCATTTGCTAGTTTTGCGATTATATTTGCAGTTGCCGGTGCAACTACAATTGCATCTGCCCAATCTCCTAAAGCTACATGTTGAATTTCTTCTGGATTGTGTTCTTTAAAAGTGCTCGTATAAACAGGATTTCTACCGATGGCTTGAAAAGCTAAAGGCGTTACAAACTCTTGTGCATGGTCTGTTAACATCACTCTGACATTATAATCAGCCTGTGTGAGTTTACTCGTTAAATCTATTGCTTTATACGCTGCGATACCACCAGTTACAGCAAGTAATATATTTTTCATCGTAGTTCTCCTCCAAATAATTTATATCTTTCTATTAATGGTTTAATATAGTAGTTTATATATTTAATCTTCAATATAACTAAATATAGGCAAATGTTTTTATTCTGTATTAGGTTAATGTATTGGATTACATAGCATGTTTTTATTTTCATTAGTTAAATTAACTTTTAATATTTCAGCTATATTGTTTTAATTATACATATGGTTACTGCTTATTATACACAAATTAATGTCCAAATTAAAAAAGCACACCTTGGCTATGAAACCTCAAAGTCATCGCATGCGTCCGACTTTTGAAGTGCACATCATTAACCCGGTGTACTTTTCAAAATTATAAAATTATATTATTCAACATTCGCTTAGAAAGTGTTATTTAGTAGTTTCAGGATAAACTTCGCCGCCAGCAATTTCTTCCAATGCTTTTCCCACTGATTTTTCAGAATTATATTTGTTTAATAGCGTACTATTTGGATGCTCGTCCAACTCACGTGCACGTTTAGCAGCAGTCGTAGCGATTAAATACTTTGATGTGATTTTTGATGTTAAATCATTTAATGGTGGATATAACATTATTTTTTTGCCTCCAATATCATTTTTCTATATTTTGCTTCAATTCTTTCCCTTTTCAAATGCTCAGCTTCAACAATAGATTGAATACGTTGTTTAGCTAATTCAACTTCATCATTAACCACAACATAATCATATAAATTCATCATTTCAACTTCTTTACGAGCTTCGAGTACTCTACTTTGAATTTTTTCATCAGACTCTGTACCACGCCCTACTAAGCGTTCACGTAAATGATCTAAACTTGGTGGTGCTAGAAAAATAAATAATGCATCAGGGAACTTTTTACGAACTTGTTTGGCACCTTCTACTTCAATTTCTAAAAATACGTCATGTCCTTGGTCCATTGTATCTTTTACGTATTGCACCGGTGTACCATAATAATTACCCACATACTCTGCATATTCTATAAATTGATCTTGTTTAATTAATGCTTCAAACTCTGATTTTGTTTTGAAGAAATAATCTACACCATCGACTTCACCTTCACGCATATTACGTGTCGTCATCGAGATAGAATATTTATAAGATGTGGTTGGGTCATCAAATATTTTTTTTCTAACTGTACCTTTTCCTACACCAGAAGGTCCAGAAAGTACAATCAACAAACCTTTCTCATTATCCATGCCTTACTACCTCTCTAAGCTATTCTTCTATTATTAAACTATGATACCATAATGAGCGTTTGGTTGTATAGCATACGTTCAAACAATCTTTGCTCATGACCAAATCTTTTCATCATGTTACAATATGATGAATGACTAAAAATAAGGTGGCTGATAGTAATGGCATACGATGGTTTATTTACACGAAAAATGGTAGAATCTTTACAATTTCTCGTTGATGGTAGAATTCATAAAATCAATCAACCTGAAAACGATACAATCATCATGGTAATACGTCAAAATCGTAAAAACCATCAACTTCTACTCTCGATCCATCCTAGTTTTGCTAGAATGCATTTAACAAATAAAAAATACGATAATCCATTTGAACCACCAATGTTTGCAAGAGTATTTCGTAAACATTTAGAGGGTGGCTTTATTAAAGCTATAAGACAAATTGGAAACGATAGACGTGTAGAAATAGATATACACAGTAAAGATGAAATTGGTGATACCACATACCGTACCATTATTTTAGAAATAATGGGTAAACACAGTAATTTAATATTAGTAGATGATCAACGTAAGATTATTGAAGGTTTTAAACATTTAACGCCTAATACAAATCAATATCGTACAGTAATGCCTGGTTTTCAATATGAAGTACCTCCTACGCAAAATAAAACAAATCCATATGATATTACGGGTACAGAAGCTTTAAAATTCATTGATTTCAATAGTGGGAAAATTGCTAGACAGCTATTAAATCAATTTGAAGGCTTTAGTCCTTTAATTACGAATGAAATCGTCAATCGCAAACAATTTATGACAACCGAAACGTTACCAGAGGCATTTGATTCAGTAATGAATGGGACAAAGGAATTACCTACCCCTGTTTTTCATAAGAATCATGAAACAGGAAAAGAAGATTTCTACTTCATGCATTTAAATCAGTTTTACGATGATATGGTTGAATATGATTCTTTACATGATTTATTAGATAGATATTATGATGCTAGAGGCGAAAGAGAACGCGTTAAACAACGAGCAAATGATTTAGTTAAATTTGTACAGCAACAGTTGCATAAATATCAAAATAAATTAAGTAAATTAATCGATGAACAAGAAGGTACTAAAGATAAAGAAGTACAGCAATTATTTGGTGAATTAATCACTGCCAATATTTATCGAATTAAACAAGGCGATGAGTATCTGACGACTACTAATTATTATGATGGTAATGAAGTAACCATTCCTTTAGATACCACAAAATCACCAGCAACAAATGCCCAAATATATTATAAAAAATATAATAAATTGAAAACACGTGCACATGAATTAACACGTCAAATTGATTTAACTAAAGAAAACATCACATATTTTGAAAATATAGAACAACAACTTGCACATATATCCGTGGAGGATATTGATGATATTAGAGAAGAACTTGCTGAACAAGGCTATATGAAACAACGCAAACAAAAAAATAAGAAAAAGAAACCTACCATTCAATTACAGGAATATATCTCAACTGATGGAGATACGATTCTTGTAGGAAAGAATAATAAGCAAAATGATTATTTAACAAATAAAAAGTCAAGCAAACAGCACCTCTGGTTTCATACAAAAGACATTCCTGGTTCTCATGTGGTGATATTAAATGAGTCGCCTAGTGAAAATACCGTAAAAGAAGCGGCAATGCTAGCTGGTTATTTTTCAAAAGCTGGTAATTCTGGTCAAATACCAGTAGATTACACTGAAATTAAACATGTTCATAAACCTTCTGGCGCAAAACCAGGGTTTGTAACATACGATCATCAAAAAACGCTTTATGCTACACCTGATTACGATCATATTCAAAAAATGAAAGTGACATCATAAACGTTAAATTCTTTAAAGTTGTAGTAACCGCGTCTCAATAAATTAAAAACAAGGCTAAGATTATGAGCAATCAGTACACACAACATGTGCACGATGTTTAATCTTAGCCTTTTTAAAATTAATTTTTTTCTGGTAACGCAAGTTGAAAATTAACACCAAATCTATCTACAATCCATGTAAATTCTCTAAATGGTGGCATTTCAGTTTTAGGCATTAAAATTGCTCCACCACTTTTTAATTTACTAAATAATCTTTCCATTTCTAACGGACTGTCTACCGTAACATATAATGACATTGCTGGATTCATGTCCACATCGACACCATTCATATTATCAATCGCCATAAAAACTTGATCTTTCAAGCGAAAGATAGCATGTTGCACTGCACCAGTAGGTTCATTATCATTTTCTCCATATTTAACCATTGCTAATATTTCTGCATCTTCAAATGCTTCTACATACAGATTGATTGCTTCCTCTGCTTGCCCATTAAACATAAGAAACGTCGTTATTTTTGGAATTGCCATTGAATTGCCTCCTTAAAACATCTTAAATATAGAATAAAACAAATCTTTAAAAAAATCGAACGAATAAAATTAGCAATTAACAAATAATCTGAAGCATAGCACCTATAATAATCTATAATTAAGATAAATTCATAAATCCGTTTCCTAATACATCTCTCACATCATGTATAACTAAAAAGGCATTTTCATCTACCTCATTTACAAGCTTTTTAACTCTAGTCACTTGCGATTGTGGCACTACAACATACAACATACTTGTTTCATGTTTACCGTAACCACCCTTCCCTTTTAAAAGTGTCGAGCCTCTACCTGTAAAGCTATTGATTTCATCACTTATTATCTCATTTTTACTTGATATCACAGTAACTGCTTTTTTAGGATGGAATCCTTCAATAATAAAGGCAGTTGCACGTTCAGTGATAAATATCATAATTACAGTAAATAAGACATTTTCTAATGGTAAGACAAATAAAAAGGATAAGACTACCAGAGCATCTAAAACAAAAATACCTTGTGATGTTTTAATGTCAAAATATTTATTTAACATCTTAGCAATGACTGATGTACCACCTATCACGCCCCCAGAAGCGATCACTAATCCTATACCTACACCTACTAATACCCCTCCAAAAGAAGCATTTATTACAAAATTATCAATACCTGTTTTAAAGTTTTCAGTTAAATCTAAAAAGATAGATATCGCTGTATTGGCAATAAAAGTATATACTGCTGTCCTGGTACTTAAAAAACGCCACCCTACAATAATGACCAATGTATTTATAATTAAAGAGGATATAGCAGGTGAAAAGCCAAATGCATATTTTAATGCCAATGACATACCAACTGTACCCCCATCACCTAGATTGGATTCTAATATAAATGAATTAACTGCAATCGCACTCACAAATGCACCAATTAAACAGACAATCACATTTTTAGTATGGTTTTTTAGTAGTTGTTTCACAAATTTCATATCATTTCCCCTTACATTTGATAATATAAATTTAAATAAGGTAAGCTCGAAAAGCGTATTTTAATCATGCGCCATTTTGATTTTACAAATGCGTATTTTCACTCACAAATTGAATTAAAAACCAAAATAAATGAAAACATAACATTATTTGTTGTTACATAGTATAATTGCAAATGTAACACAACCTATTTCAATATACCACTTAGTGTAGTTTGCAACATTAATTTGTAAAGCGTGTGTTGTTGAAAACTTTGATGACTTTAAACAATAAAATCATTTTACTTTTGAATATTTATAGTTAAAATAAATACAAATACAATTGGAGGTATTTCATGCTTTATTATGTTATTCCATTACTTATTGCAGCTTTAGTTATACTCATTGGCTTTATCATCATTAAAATTATGATTCGTTAATAAATTTTATATAACAACTTTATCACATTTCTTTTTAATCATTTCAACATCGTGAATGGACTTCAGTCGTTTTCATATAACAATATTCAACAACGCAGAAACGTAGACAATTTAATTTTGTCTACGTTTCTGCGTTGTTGCTTTTGAAGTTAAGCTAAACTCTTATAAAAAGTCTGTAACATTGACTTACTTATTAAATTTTCACTTTATTTAAATTCTTTTCTAAAAAGCGTAACAAGTAACAAAATGATAAAAGCTGCAATAACTGCGGTTAAAAATATTGGCATATACGCAAGGTGGGTTGCATCTTCAATACCATTTGTGATTGCATGTCTTAATGCATCGTTAGAAATTTGATTTACCTGCCCTAATATTTTAGTAAGATTACCTGAACGATGCTCCATTGTGTTCATTAAAGAAACTGGTATGTCTTTGAGTCCAAAATGGGCTGTATTTATACTTTCTTTAATTTTACTCGCCATTTGGCTATATCCAAATTGAATAAATGTCGTAAACATTGTCGGTGCAATAGTAATACCGACTTGTCTGGAAACTGATAATGTTCCAATAACTGTACTATTATTTTTAGTTGAATGTGCTGACTTAGTTGCTAATACAGTCATTGGTGCGCCAATAGTAAAACCAAAGCCTAATCCTGCAATTATTGAAAATACTAAAAATGGCATGGTTGAATAAGTTAAAAAGGCTAAGCCACCATAGCCAACCATACTAATGATACTTGCAATCACTAATGCAAATATTGGTCCTTTTTTATCTACAATCTTTCCACCCATTGATGCGCCTACACCAGAAGCTAATGCCAAAGGCGTCATCCAATATCCACTGTTAGCAGCTTTAACATGCAATACGTTTTCAACAAATGAAGGAATGAAAATAATTGAGCCAATCAACATCCCAGACAAAACGCCCATAATCAATACCACTGAAAAAGCTGGCTTTTTCAGTAAATAAAAAGGTAAGAAAGCATCTATATCAGTCGCTTCATTTTTATATTCCACTAAAATTAAAATACCATAGCCAATAATAGCCAGTACAAATAAACCAATCACCGAAAAGCTGAGTATACTATTAGCAATATTACTAGTTTGTATATTATTAATCGCAAACATCATTAATAACGTTGAAAATGAAAATACAATGATGGCATATTTATCAATTTTAGTTTTAACTTTTTCTTGTGTTTCTGGCATTCTAATCATCATAAAAATAACAATCATTATTGCCACTGGGACATTGATCAAAAATAACCAATGCCATGTACCACTTACATTAATTAATAAACTTCCAATATTTGGCCCTAATACGGAAGCAATACCATTCATTGCACCTAACCCGCCAAGCATACTACCTTGTTTTTCTTTGGTATATGTAGAAATGATATGTGAACTAGCGATTACAAATAAACCGCCACCACCAAATGATTGAATTAAACGTGCAATGATAAAGAACGTATAATTAGGACTTAATGCAACTAACAATGATCCAAAACCAAATAAAATCACTTCAATAATAAATATTTTTTTACGACCATACATATCAGCAAATTTACCTGCTATAGGTGTGGTTACAGCCATACCTAATGTATAAATCGTTATTCCCCATGACCCCATTTGTGCTGAAATCTCAAAGGATTGATTTATTGTTGTTAACGCTGCACTAATAATACCGTTGTCTAAAGCCGCCATAAACACACCAATGAGTAAAAATAATGCAACAATATCAAATTTTTTTTGTTTCAAATGCATTCATTCCTTTCTGTCTTGGAATTTCATATGATATTTATTATTTAAAACCTACTTTGTGAACTAATTATGAACACAAATGTATTTACATATTAAAAAATGCCTAAAAGACCTTTTATCAATATATAAAAGTCTTTTAAGCATTTTCTAATCAATTTAATTTCATAATTTTTTTGCGTTATTTCAAATTCGACAATATATTTGCAAATATAGTTATTTAATATGGCCTTTTTGCTTAAGATTTGATTTGGATTTTTTATAAATATTTGCTTCTGTAGCATTAAATACCCATTTATTTTCGTCTTCTGAAGTTGATTGTGCTCTATAGTCTTCTGATTTTTTGAGGAATTTATTTAAATGAGCAAAATGATTATAGGCTACATTCGAGTCTTTTGTCATAACATCCCCTCCAATTAACATTTTATGACAAGTTATCTCTCCAATCAACTAATGTAGTAATATCATTTTCAGAAATTTCTCCATTTTCTCTTGCAACTTCAATTAATTCATTATAATTACTTAATGTATAGAAAGGAACCCCAGCTTGTGCAAATTGTTCATCTGCTTTTTTCAAACCATAAGTAAAGATTGCTACTACCCCAATGACATTCGCGCCAGCAGCTTTCAATGCTTCTACTGCAGTTATTGAAGAACCACCTGTGGATATTAAATCTTCTATAACTACTACATTTTTACCTTCACTTGATGCACCTTCAATTTGATTCTGTTTACCATGGCTTTTACTTTTTGATCGAACATAGTTCATCGGTAAGTTCATCACTTCTGAGACATAAGCTGCATGCGGAATACCGGCCGTTGCAGTACCTGATATAACTTCAATATCTTTAAAATGTGATTCAATCAATGCTTGTAGTCCATCTCTAATATGATTACGTACGTCTGGAAAACCTAATGTAACGCGATTATCACAATATATTGGTGATTTAATACCTGAACTCCAAGTAAACGGATCATTCGGAGATAATGATACAGCTTTTATGTCTAACAATGCTTGTGCAATTGATTTAGTCATGTGATTTCAACCAACTTTCTTTAATTTTTTGGTAACTCTTAACCGGATTTTCACTCTGCGTAATCGGTCGCCCTACAACAATATGTGTAGCACCAAAAATGCTTGCTTTTTCTGGTGTCGTAACACGATGCTGATCATCGGAGGAAGTATTTTCCGGTCGGATGCCTGGCGTCACTTTCAAGAAATCTTCACCTAATTCTTGTGTTAATAATTTTGCCTCAAGTGGTGAACATACAACGCCATCTAAACCTGATAATTTGGCTAAACGCGCATAATTCAAAACTGCTTCATCCATTGTACTTTGGATATTTTGTTCATCATGTAACATTATTTCTGTAGTTGACGTCAATTGCGTCACTGCAATAATTTTAATATCACGATTATATTTTTTAATGCCTTCTAGGGCTCGTTTCATCATTTCTGAACCACCAGCAGCATGTACATTTACTAAATCAACATCTAATTTACTTAAACCTTCCATTGCTTTGCCAACAGTGTTAGGAATATCATGTAATTTTAAATCTAAGAATATGCTATGACCACGTTTTTTAATATTAGTGATTAATGACGGACCAGTTTGATAAAAAAGTTCCATACCGACTTTGACAAATAAAGATTCATCAAATTGATCTAAAAATTGTTCAACTGCTTCTGCTGAATCAAAATCTAAAGCAATCATGGGTAGGTTATTTTGCATATATATATCGCCTCTCATAATATCTTTTTTATTATATTTGCCAAGCGCGTAAAGGCATATGACAACAATGATATTTTTCAATTTCTTCACTCTGACAATGACAACTAGGAGAAAAATTTATAAAACTGTTTTTCATCCTAGCCATCTACTGCCAATATCATAATTTTCACTTAAACATAAACAATTGTTTTAGTTTTCTTGACATTGGAAATTAGATTTTACATATTTTTCATCGTGAAAGTCATACTTTCTATAACCGATGTTAATGCTTCCGCTGTATCTAATGAAGTCAGACAAGGTACACCATTTTCTACAGAGGCACGTCTAATTTGGAAACCATCACGTTCAACTTCTTTTCCTTTTGTCATCGTATTAATCACAATTTGCACATCATTCGTTTGTATACGTGATAATAAATCGTCTTCTCCGCCAATTTTCCCCACAGTTTCTGCAGTTATATGGTTATTTTCTAATTTTTTAGCAGTACCTTCAGTAGCTAATATTTTATAGCCGACTTCATTTAAACGAGCTGCGATATTCACAATTTCATCTTTGTCTTTATCACTTACAGTCATCAATACCGTGCCATAATCTTTAACTTCCATACCACTTGCTGTCAAACCTTTATATAAAGCCTTTTCCATGGTTAAATCTTTGCCCATGACTTCTCCAGTTGACTTCATTTCAGGTCCTAATGTGATATCTACATTTTTTAATTTATTAAAGCTAAATACCGGTGCTTTGACAAAGACACCGTCACTATATGGTTGAACACCTTCGCTATATCCTAAATCTGTAAGTTTCTCACCTATAATTGCGCGCATGGCCAACTGTGCCATTTGTATATGCGTAATTTTACTTAAGAAAGGAACTGTACGACTCGCACGAGGGTTCACTTCTAAAACATAGACACCATCATGTGCAATGACAAATTGTATATTGATTAAACCTATGATATTTAGCCCTTTCGCTAAGCGAATTGTATAATCTTCTAGTGTTTTAAGCTCTTCTTGTGTCAGGGTTTGTGGAGGATATACTGCAATCGAATCACCTGAATGAACACCAGCACGTTCAATATGTTCCATAATACCAGGTATAATTACCGTTTCACCATCTGAGATAGCATCGACTTCAATTTCTTTACCTGTGAGATATCTATCAACTAATACAGGATGATCCGGACTCGCTTTTACTGCTTGGTTCATATAATTAGTTAACTCTTCATCGTTATACACGATTTCCATAGCACGTCCACCTAATACATATGAAGGTCTAACTACTACAGGATAACCGATTGCACGTGCGTTTTTGAGCGCTTCTTCAGCTGAAGTTGCTGTTTTACCGTTAGGTTGAGGCACATCAATCTTACGTAACAGCGCCTCAAATTCTTTACGATCTTCTGCACGGTTCAGATCTTCAAGTGATGTACCTAAAATTTTCACGCCATACTTTTCAATTTTATCTGCTAAATTAATCGCAGTTTGACCACCAAATTGAACTACTACACCTTTTGGTTGTTCAATATTTATAATGTTCATTACATCTTCTTCCGTTAATGGTTCAAAATATAATTTGTCTGAAATTGAGAAGTCTGTAGATACTGTTTCAGGATTATTATTGACGATAATGGCTTCATAACCAGCTTGCTGAATGGCCCAAACAGCATGCACAGTTGCGTAATCAAATTCTACACCTTGACCGATTCTAATTGGTCCTGAACCTAAAACTAATATTTTCTCTTTTTCAGTGACGATTGACTCATTTTCTTGTTCATATGTGCCATAGTAATATGGTGTAGCAGATTCAAATTCTGCTGCACAAGTATCTACCATTTTATATACTGGTGAAATATTATGTTGTTTTCTTAAGTTATAAACTTCAGATTCTGACATATCAAATCGATGTGCAATAACTCGATCGCTAAAACCATAACTCTTAGCAAATTTTAAATAGTCTATATCTCCTTTGTGTTCTTTTAAATCATGTTCTATATCAATGATGTGTAGGAATTTATTTAAGAAGAAATAATCAATCTGCGTCATTTCGTGTATTTCTTCTAAAGAAGTACCGCGTCTTATAGCTTCTCCTATAAAGAATAAACGCTCATCATCTTGATCTTGTATACGCGCTTTTATATAATCTAAATCATATGTTTCACCATTTGGTAATCCTAAATGATGTACACCATATTCAAGTGAACGAATCGCTTTCAATAAAGACTCTTCATATGTGCGGCCAATCGCCATAACCTCACCAGTTGCTTTCATTTGTGTACCTAGCACACGTTCACCCTTTTCAAACTTATCAAACGGAAAACGTGGGATTTTTGTTATAACATAATCCAACGTAGGTTCAAATGCAGCATAAGACGTTTTAGTTATTGGATTCAGCATTTCATCTAATGATAAGCCTATCGCTATTTTTGCAGCTAATTTTGCAATCGGATACCCCGTAGCCTTCGAAGCTAAGGCTGACGAACGTGAAACACGTGGATTCACTTCAATAATATAATATTTCATTGAGTGTGGGTCTAATGCCAGTTGTACATTACAGCCACCTTCAATGCCTAAAGCACGAATCACTTTTAATGACACATCACGTAACATTTGATATTCAACATCTGATAAAGTTTGACTAGGTGCTACAACAATCGAATCCCCTGTATGTATACCGACTGGATCTATATTCTCCATGTTACAAACAACAATGGCATTATCATTTTTATCGCGCATCACTTCATATTCAATCTCTTTAAAACCTGCGATTGATTTTTCTATTAAACATTGTGTTGCAGGACTGTAATGCAAGCCGTTCGTTACCACTTGTCTGAATTCTTCATCATTATGGCAAATACCACCGCCTGTACCGCCCATAGTGAAAGCAGGTCTCACAATTAATGGATATCCTACCATTTCTTTAAATTCAAATGCCTGTTCTAAAGTATTTACGATATCACTTTCTGGCACGGGAACATCTAGCTCATTCATTAAGTCTCTGAATAACTCTCTATCTTCCGCTTGTTGAATAGACGCTAGTTTTGTACCAAGTAATTGTACATTGTTCGCTTCTAATACGCCGCTATCATGTAATTGAATCGCCATATTAAGCCCTGTTTGGCCACCTAAAGTTGGTAGTAAAGCATCAGGTTGTTCTTTACGAATAATACGTGCAATAAAGTCATGCGTTAAAGGTTCAATATAGACTTTGTCAGCAATCTCATTATCCGTCATGATTGTCGCTGGATTTGAATTTACTAATATAACACGATAACCTTCTTCTCGTAATGCTAAGCAAGCTTGCGTTCCGGCATAATCAAACTCTGCAGCTTGACCTATAATAATCGGTCCAGATCCTATCACTAAAATCGTTTTAATATCGTTACGTTTAGGCATTTGTCAAAAGCTCCTTTTCTTTAAAGTCATGCATCATTTTAATAAATTCATCAAACAAATAATTTGAATCTGTCGGGCCAGGATTTGCTTCAGGATGATATTGTACTGAAAATGCAGGTAATGATTGGTGTCTTAATCCTTCAACTGTACCATCATTAATCGCTACATGTGTGATTTCTAGTGGTGTATTAACTAATGAATCTTTATCAACTGCATAACCATGATTTTGGCTTGTTAATGCTATTTTTCCAGTTTTTAAATCTTTCACAGGATGATTTGCACCTCTATGTCCAAATTTCATTTTAAACGATGTAGCTCCTTGTGAAAGTGCAAATAATTGATGACCTAAGCAAATGCCAAAGAAAGGAATTTTTCCTAAAATGCCATTAATCATATTAATTGCAACTTTGACTTCTTCCGGATCACCAGGTCCATTTGATAACATCACACCGTCTGGTGACATTCTAATAATTTCTTCTGCCGTGGAATCATAAGGCACAACTGTAACATTACAACCACGTAAATTAAGTTCTCTCACAATATTTTGTTTTTTACCAAAATCTACTAATACAACACTTAAATCATAGCCAGTTGACACATATGGTGTTTTAGTAGACACTGTTTTCACTTCATCTCTAGGTAATTCAATTACCTTCAACTCTTCTAACAATTGCGGAATATCTGCCTTATTATCTGTAAAAGCTGCTTTTAAAACGCCATAGTTTCTAATTTTTCGAGTAATACTACGTGTATCCACGCCAGAAATACCTGGTATATCATAGTCTTTTAACACTTCATGGAATGTTTTTTGCATGCGAAAATGGCTCGGATAAGTGCTCGCTTCTTTAACAACAACACCACTCAATGTTGGTATCAATGATTCAAAATCATCTCGATTAATTCCATAGTTTCCTATTAATGGATAAGTAAATGTAATAATTTGTCCAGTGTATGATGGATCTGATATCGTTTCTTGATATCCGGTCATAGCAGTATTGAATACTATTTCACCTTTCGTCAAATGATCTGAACCTAATGGATAACCTTCATAATATGTTCCATCTTCTAAAACTAAATAGCGTTTTTGCAACATTACTTTTCCTCCTTAAATTTAACTTCACCTTCTACCAATGTTAATACTGGAGTACCGTATACTTTTTCACCTATAAATGGTGTATTGGTTCCTTTAGATGCAAAATCTTCTGCCCTAATCTCTTGCTCTTCTTCTAGATTAATGGCAGTAAGGTCAGCCAAACCACCTTCTTTTAATCTTCCATAAGGTAAATCAAATATTTGAGATGGTTTGATTGTTAAATAGTCAACCAATTGTTGCAATGACCAATCACCATTTTTCACAAAGTGCGTATACAATAATGGAAATGCTGTTTCACTGCCAACGATACCAAAAGGTGCTTTTGTCATTGGTTGTGCTTTTTCTTCTTTCGCATGTGGTGCATGATCTGTAGCAATACAATCTATTGTCCCATCTAACAATCCTTCGATTAGTGCAGCTCGATCTTCTTTACTTCTTAAAGGAGGATTCATTTTATAGATTGCATCATCACCAGGCACATCATCTTCAGTTAATAATAAATGATGTGGTGTCACTTCTGCTGTTACATGAATACCTGCTTTTTTAGCATCTCTTATAGCTCGTACACTTTCTTTTGTAGATACATGACACACATGATAATGTGCCCCTGCTGCTTCAGCTAACAGAACATCTCTCGCAATTTGTACCGCTTCACAAATATTAGGTATGCCCGGTATACCTAAAGCTTTACTACGTTCCCCTTCATGCATAGCACCGCCATATATCAAACTATTATCTTCACAATGCGCAACTACTGCTTTATTTACTTTTGCTGCTTGTTGCATGGCTTCATACATCATATTTGCTTGTTGTACACCTACGCCATCATCAGTAAAGGCAAATGTACCTAACTTTGCTAAAGCTTCGAAATCAACGTGTTCATTTCCTGCTTGTCTAACTGTGATTGCACTGTATGGTAAAACTCTAACTTGTGCATTTTCTTCGATTAATTTGTTTAAACGCTCTAAATTTTCAACAGAGTCAGGTACAGGGCGTGTGTTTGGCATTGGACAAACTGTCGTAAATCCTCCTCTAGCAGCTGCTTGAGTCCCTGTTGCAATTGTTTCTTTATGTTCGCCACCCGGTTCTCTTAAATGTACATGTACATCAACTAAACCTGGAGCAACAAAATCCCCTTTTAAATCAATGATTTCAACATCGGCATCAACCTCTATATCTGACGCAATTTTTTTTATATTTTTACCTTCTATTAAGATAGAAGTAGTTTTAAGTTCACCATTTTCTAAGATTTTCGCATTAGTTAGCAATTTCATTTATTTCTGCCTCCTTTGTTTGTAATATATACTCAATGACAGCCATACGTGTATACATGCCATTTTCCATCTGTTTAAAGATGCGTGATTTTTCTGCCTCCACTAAACAATCATCAATTTCAACACCGCGATTGACAGGTGCTGGGTGCATAACGATTGCTGATGATTTCAATCGATTATAACGATCTTTCGTCAAACCAAAGTTTTCGTGATAATTTTGATTTTCAAAATTTGATGTTTCTTCTTCTCCATGTCTTTCGTGCTGTACTCTAAGTAACATGACAATATCTATATCATCTATCACTTTATCTATATCAACATAAGGTGCCGCTAAAGTGTCATCTCTCCACGCTTCAGGACTTGAGAACATAACGTTTGCACCGAGTGCTGTTAAACTTTGGAAGTTACTTCTCGCTACACGGGAGTTTTTTATGTCTCCACATATTAAAATATTTAAATCTTTAAATGTGTCATACTCTTCATATATTGTCATAAGGTCTAATAAACTTTGTGTTGGATGCTGTCCACTTCCATCACCTGCATTGATAATCGGTAACTTCAGTGAATTTAAATCATTATAGTATGTTGTATCTGAATGTCTAATTACTAAAACATCTGCGCCTACTTGTTCTAATGTTTTACACGTATCGTATAGGCTCTCACCTTTTTGAACTGAAGAAGTGCTCGTCTCAAAATCAATCAATTTCAATCCTAATTTTTGCTCTGCCACTAAAAAGCTACTTTTCGTACGTGTAGAATTTTCAAAAAATAAATTTGCTACAAATTTGTCTTCATAATTATGTGGTTTAAACGATCCGTTTTTAATACCGCTCGCAATTTCGATTAGTTCATAAATCTCATTTGTAGTTAGATGTTCCATTGATAGTAAATTATCCATTTTTTCAGCCTCCTAATAATGAAATACACATTTATTTATTTGTTTCAATCTGTTGCGGTAAAATTAAGTTTAGTAGTATACCTGAGAGTGCTGCTAATGCCATACCTTCAATTTCTAAATTAATACCTATTCCGTTTAAGTTGAAGACAAGGTTGCCTATACCTATTACTAATATGACTGATGCAATGACAAGATTTCGATTACTTGCAAAATCAACCTCACTTTCTACAAGCATTCTCAGACCACTTGCTGCAATAATTCCGAAAAGTAATATCGATACACCTCCCATAACAGGGGTTGGTATAGATGAAACCAATGCTGTGAATTTGCCTACAAAACCTAATATTATAGCTATGACTGCAGCACCTCCAATTACATATATACTATAAATTTTCGTGATAGCTAATACGCCGATGTTTTCTCCGTAAGTTGTACTAGGAGGGCCACCTATAATACTTGCAAACATTGTTGACACACCGTCACCAATGATGGATTTATCTAATCCTGGATCTTTAAAGAAATTTCGTCCCACGATTTTGTTAATCACCATTTGATGCCCAATATGCTCACTTACCGTAACAAAAACGATTGGTATTAACACGAGTACCAAACCTAGATGAAATGATGGTGTGTAGTCTTTAAACGGTAGATACACCTCTGGAAACTGCAACCATTTTGCTTCGGCTACAGGTTTAAAGTTAACAAGTCCCATAAAAATTGAAACAATGTAACCCGTGATAATGCCTATTAATACAGGTATAAGCGACAAGAAACCTTTAAAATATCCTTGAACCATAATCGTTACAAGTAATGTAATCATTGCTACTACTAAATAACTTAAGTTATAACCTTTCATATCTCCTGAATTTTCAAACATTGCCATGTTAACCGCAGTAGGTGCTAAATTCAAACCAATCACCATAATGACAGGTCCGACAACAACAGGAGGGAGCAAGTGCATAAGCCACCCTGTTCCACTTAATCTAATAGCTAATCCAATGAGCACATACATTACACCGCTCATAAACAATGCCACTAACATGTCACCTAAGCCATGTGAGTTCAATCCAGTTATGATTGGTGTGATAAATGCGAAACTTGAACCTAAATATGCAGGTATTTTTGCTTTTGTAATTAGTATATACAATAATGTCCCTATGCCTGATGCTAGTAAGGCAGATGATATGGGTAATCCAGTTAAAAAAGGTACGAGAACAGTCGATCCAAACATTGCAAATAAATGCTGAGTGCTTAAAAATGCCCATTGTCCTAATTTAGGTTTATCTCGTACATCTAATACTGGTTTAGCTGTCCGTTCAAACATTGTTTCATTTTCCATGACTTTCCGCTTCCTCTCATAAAAAAAGTCTCTTTACATTGTTTTCATGTAAAGAGACTTAAAAAGTATCAATCTTCAAATTAAAATTTAGCTCATTCAAACAACGTTATAGCTTAAAGCGTTAGGTTTGTTATTTGAATACTTAGCTTAAATTAAAATCAGATGATATGGAGAGAATCTATAGTATATGTTTATATAATATAACTATATCTTGAAATGTGGTTGCTTTAAAACTTGATTTTGGCTTCCACATGATTCTCTTCCCTTTTTCAGTCTCTCGTACTGAATTAAAAGGTGTTGATTTATTCAATTACAACTGCATTTCTATTATCTATTTCACTAAGAAAAACTGAGACAGCTTCTTCTCTAGCAGTAGGTATGTTTTTACCAACAAAGTCTGCACGTATCGGCAGTTCTCTATGTCCGCGATCGATAAGTGTTGCTAGCCCTATTTTTCTAGGTCTTGCATATTGAAGTACTGCATCAAGTGATGCCCTAACTGTGCGTCCAGTATATAAAACATCATCCACAATAATTACGACTTGATTTGTTATATTGACATCAATTTCATACGTTTGTTCTGCAGCTTGATCTATTGTCTGTTCCAAATCATCTCTAAATTGTGTAATATCAATGGTACCTGTTGGAACAGTGATTTCTTCAATTTGTTCAATTTTTTGTTGTATTCGTCGCGCTAAAAATGCCCCTCTTGTTTTAATGCCTAACAAAATTAAATCATCAGTACCTTTATTATATTCTAAGATTTCATGTGCAATACGCGTCACTGTTCTTTGTATTGCTGCTTCATCCATAATCACTCGTTCTGACATTTTGGGCACCTACCTTAATCTTAATGATATAAAAAAACCTCACATCTTTAGAAGACATGAGGTTGCGTAATAAAATATTACAAACAAAACGCAGAGACATATCTGAAATTCAGATGATTTCTCTATCATAACCCATTTTGTGTCTGTGATTACGATTTTTTATCGCGTTTCTATAAAACTACGATGGTTTTTAGCTATTTTTGTGACTAAAATGCTTTGTTTGTATATTCTATTTTCATTACATGTCTTCGAAGCCTCTCTGGACTTTCAATTAAAGACGTTCGTTCTTTATTAAACTGTCATTATATTATCATGAATAACATGTCGTTGCAAGTCTATATTAGAATATCGTTCGATTTGTAAGAGCTATCGTTTCCCTTTAAATCATATTTTCAATTCTAGTTATCCTTGTCGAGGTGGGGAAACGAAACTATTTAATAAAATTAGATTGCTGTCCCACTCTCATTATAAATATCATGGTATGACTTTCAATTTGTCATATAACTTAGCCTTATTAATTATCAGATTTACGAATATCATTTAAAAGTTGTTCAAAATCATCTGGTAACGGTGAAGTCTTTTCAATGTAGGCTTGTGTAACTGGATGTTCAAAACCAATTACTGCCGCATGCAATGCTTGACCACCAATATCTAATGTTTTCTTCTGACCATATTTTGGATCTCCTACTAATGGATAACCAATATATTTCATATGCACACGAATTTGGTGAGTACGACCTGTTTCTAACTGACATTCTATTAAAGTATACTTATTAAAATGTTCTAATACATTAAAGTGAGTAATTGCGTCTTTACCATCATCGACCACAGCCATAGATTGGCGATCATTTTTATTTCGACCAATAGGTGCATCAACAGTACCATAATCATGTGGAATGTTACCATGTACTAATGCAATATATTTACGCGTGACTGATTTATCTATTAATTGTTCAACCAAACTTCGATGTGCAATATCGTTTTTCGCAATCATTAATAAACCTGAAGTATCTTTATCAATACGATGTACAATTCCCGGACGTATCTCACCATTTATACCAGACAAGTCTTTCATTTGATACATTAAACCATTTACTAATGTACCTGTATAATGACCTGCAGAAGGATGTACTACCATACCCTTAGGTTTATAAACAATTGCGACATCATCATCTTCATAATAAAAATTCAGATTAAGATTTTCTGGCTTAATATCTGCCTCAACAATTTCTTTTTCAGTTACTACAATTTTATCATTTACCTTAGTTTTATAATTGGATTTTATCACTTTATCATTGACTTTAACCAAACCTTCTTTAATCCAATCTTGCATTTGAGTACGTGACCATTCAGCATTAAATTCAGGCAATAATTTATCTATTCGTTGTCCTGCGTTCGCTGGGTCTTCTATGTTAAACTCATGAAACTCCATACACTATCTCTCCTATTCTTCTGTCCTCATATCCCTTAACAAAGCGATTATGACTAAAACGACGCCTATAGTTAAACTAGAATCAGCTACGTTAAATATTGGAAAATTATAACTAAATATATAAGTATCAACAAAGTCTACAACTTCACCGTTCAATACACGGTCAATAAAGTTACCTAAAGCGCCAGCAAACAACATACTTATAGCAATTTGCATCAATAAATTATGCTTCGCTTCTTTTATAAAAAAGACAATGAGTATAATCAGAATAATGACAGTTATGATATAGAAAAAAACCATTTTTCCACTTAAAATCCCCCATGCTGCACCATTATTTCTATGTGAAGTGATGCTCAAAAAGTTAGGGATTACTTCAAATGAGTCACCAATTTGCATTGTTTTAGTTATTATAAATTTTGTGATTTGATCTAATATAAGTATAACGATTGTTATAAATATAGAAGTAACAATATAGTACTGACGTTTCATGTCTGTACCTCCTATTTATTCTACGTGCGGTCGATTTTTACAACAACTCTCATTATATCCTAATCAAACTTATAAAAAAAGTTACAGTTCAAATATTAAGTTATTTTTTTAAAACATTATTCAAATAGACATTAATTTAAAGTACTGAATAATAATTAAATCTAAACTGAATACCATCGGGACCAGTCAATAATTTATGTGTTGTTTCTGGAAAATGAAAATCAACGCATGCTAGACCATACGTTTTATGATTTTCTATGCGTTTAACACTTGATAACCAATTATTCACTACAAGATGTTGATGATATCCATTTGAAGCCAAATATACTGCACTCTTTGTTTCTACAGAAGATGGTACCAAGCCAAAGTAATTTTTATAATATTGTTTAACTCTATTTAACCGAATTGTTTTTAAATTAATATATCCGATAATACTGTCATCAGGAATGCCTTGCCATTTCTCATCTGAGACATATGTTAATAATTTAGGTACATTTAATGGTTTTGTTTCTAAAACTGCTTTTTCATTTTCAATAGACCACTCATCAATTGGATTGTCTACATAAAACTCTAAGCCATTTCCTTCAGTATCTTCTAAATATAATGAAGTTGAAATATCATGTTCTCCACCGTTGATTGGTATTTTATATTCACTTAATTGAACGAGTAAGTCTGCTAAATCTGTTTTAGTTGGTAATTTAATAGCTAAGTGAAATAAACCTGCTTCTGAAACAAGTGGTTCTCTTCCCATATTTATTTGATTAAGTGTCATGAAGTGATTTAAATTTCCAATCTCATATTGAATCGTAGAGTAGGATTCATTCACTACATTTAATCCAATTATGTCTCCATAAAATTTTTTCATTTCATCTTTGTCTCTCACATTTAATATAATGCCATTCACAAAATGGGCACTTTCGTTATGGAACATATTTAACACCTTTCTAATTACTTATTGCTTTCATTATATATGAACTGTTCAATTTTAAATTTCAATATGCTCATTTTAATCTAAAAATTGGGTTTGCTAAATAGTTCACTTAATCTCTATATTAGAGAAAAGAAAACCTGGGACATCGCAACGATGTCTCAGGTTATTCAAAAATAATAGTCGAAAGTTGTTGTAATGTTCAAAACACATATCGAACTTTATTTAATTCAAAATTTGCTGGAACAAAACTGTGGAATAGTTTTGTTAATACAGTTATTGCCACACTCTTACATTTTCATTTAAAAATGTTTAAACAAGTGTTTTAACAACTGCTTGACAACGTGGGCATAAGTTATCTAGTTCGCCTACAGAACCTAATGCTTCACTATAATTCCAACAACGTTCACATTTTTCTCCGTGAGCATGTTCAATGTGGATATCACCGTATTGATATGCTTCTCCATTTTCAACTTTATCAACTACCTCTGCTTGTGAAGTAATGAATAATTGTTGTAAATCAGAAAATTGTTGTAAAAATGTAGTTGCATCAAAGTTATCATTACTACCGATTACTACTTTGGCTTCTAATGATTTTCCAATTACTTTTTCATTACGTGCAACTTCTAAAGCTCGGTTCACATCGTCACGTAATTTCATAAATGTATTCCATTTTTCCATGAATTCAGCATCAACAGCGACACGTTCAGGCATGCGTGATAAATGCACACTTTCTTCCTCTACATGTGGAATATGTGACCATACTTCTTCAGACGTATGTGCTAGAATAGGTGCTAATAATTTCGTCATGTCTACTACAATTTGGTATAACACAGTTTGCATGCTACGACGTTTATGCGCATTTTGCTCTTCTATATATAAGATGTCTTTACCATAATCTAAATAGAAATTACTTAGTTCAACGTTAATGAAATTTTGTAATTCTTGATATATATCTAAATAATCATAGTTATCATAATTATCTAATGTGTTCGCAGTAAATTCACGTAATCTATTTAATAAATATTTATCTACTTCTAATAAATCAGATTCTGGGACTGCATCTGTTGACGGATTATAATCATTTAAATTACCCAACATAAATCTTAGTGTATTTCTAATTTTACGATATACATCAGAAGTTTGTTTTAAAATTTCATCTGAAATACGCACATCTGATAAATAATCAACACTACTTACCCAAAGACGTGCAATATCTGCACCTTTTTGTTTTACTATTTGATCAGGTACGATGACATTGCCCAATGATTTACTCATTTTTTTACCTTCACCGTCCATTACGAATCCATGTGAAAGTAACATTTTATATGGTGAGATACCTCTCGTAGCAACAGATGTTGTAATTGAGGAGTTAAACCAACCACGATACTGGTCACTACCTTCAAAAAATAAATCAGCAGGATAAGATAATTCCGGACGCTCTTCTAATACCCCACGGTGTGATGACCCTGAATCGAACCAAACATCCATGATATCTGTTTCTTTTGTAAATACACCATTCGGACTGCTTGGATGTGTGAATCCTTCAGGTAATAAATCTTTAGCTTCTCGCTCAAACCACACATTTGAACCATGTTCTTGGAATAAATCTGCAACATGATTAACAGTTTCTTTAGTCATAATAATATCGCCGTTTTCCGCATAAAATACTGGTAATGGCACACCCCAAACACGTTGACGTGAAATAACCCATTCGCCACGGTCTCTTACCATGTTATAAATACGAGTTCTGCCCCAATCAACCTTAAAGTGTGTATTTTCGATTGCATCTAAAATATCTTGACGTACTTTATCAATAGAAGCAAACCATTGTGGTGTTGCACGGAAAATAACAGGTTTCTTAGTACGCCAGTCATGTGGATAACTATGTGTCATAAATTCTAATTTCAATAATGAACCATTCTCTTTTAATAAATCTGTAATTTCTTTATTGGCTTTATCGTAGAACATACCTTCAAATTGACCGGCTTCTTCTGTAAATACACCTTTATCATCTACAGGGCTGATAACAGGCAAGCCATATTTTTGACCTACTATAAAGTCATCTTCCCCGTGTCCAGGAGCAGTATGAACACATCCTGTACCAGCATCTGTTGTAACATGTAATCCATTAATTACAAGTGACACACGATCAATAAATGGATGTTGTGTTTCGATATATTCTAAGTCACTACCTTTGAATTCTTTTTCTAGTTCAATGGCATCTTCGTCCCATTCTAATGCTTCTGCAACATTAGCTACTAAATCTTTACCAATGATATATTTGTCACCATTCACATTATATTGACCATAAACTAAATCTGGATGAACCGTGATTGCAACATTAGATGGTAGTGTCCAAGGTGTAGTAGTCCAAATAACGAATTTTGCATCTTCAGCAACAATACCTTTACTATCTTTAACATCAAATGCGACATAAATAGATGGCGAACGCTTATCTTGATATTCAATTTCTGCTTCAGCTAATGAAGATTCACTAGATGGTGACCAATAAACTGGTTTTTTACCTTTATAAATAAGTCCTTTATCAGCCATTTCACCAAACAAACGAATTTGAGCCGCCTCATATTCTGGTTTTAAAGTTATATATGGATTAGCAAAATCCCCTTTAACACCAAGGCGTTTAAAATCTTTTTTTTGATTTTCAATTTGCTCTAACGCAAATGCTTCACATTTTCTTCTAAATTCAGCAATTGATAATTCTTTACGCTTAACGCCTTTTTTAGTAAGTGCTTGTTCAATTGGTAAGCCATGTGTATCCCAACCTGGAACATATGGTGTATAGAAACCTTGCATAGTTTTATAACGCGTAATAAAGTCTTTCAAAATTTTATTTAACGCATGTCCCATATGTAAATTACCATTTGCATATGGCGGACCATCATGTAAAATGTAATGCTTATTATCTTTATTTTTTTCTAATGCTTTTTGATAAATATCATTAGCATCCCATTCTTCTTGAATCTTTGGTTCTTTGTTTGGTAATCCTCCACGCATTGGAAAATTCGTTTTTGGCATTAATAACGTATCTTTGTAATCCATTTCCTACACTCCTTATTACAATATTCTGACTTGTCTAGTATCTAACAATAAAAAGAACTCTAAGTTCAATTAACAGGGACGATATTTACCGCGTTACCACCCTGATTAACTCAACTTAGAGTTCTCTCATTGCATGATATTCAATTAAAACGACAGTGATATAAGAAACAAATATATATTAGGCTCGCACTATCCCTAACTCGCTTGAATATATCGACTGTTTCTTACGCGTCTGTTGTTTGTTTATTGTTTATTACCATTATCTGTTGCTTCTGCATCCGCCTCTGCTGCACTATCTGCTTCAGCCTTTGCTTTCATTGCTTTTTCTTCTTCAGTTAATTCATTTTCATTTAAATGATTAATGTTCTCTTGCGTTACTTGTTCAGAATCAAGGTCATAATTCAATAAATAATCCCAATCATCATTTTTAAGTAAATCTAGCTGTGCTTCTACTAACATACGGAAACGAGATCTAAATATTTTAGACTGACGCTTCATATCTTCTGTTTGGAAAGAAAGTCGACGGGCTTTTTCAACTGCATCATTGACAATACGATCTGCTTCACTTTTCGCTTTTGCAATTGTTGCCTCTGCATCTTTATTTGCTGCTGCTTTCGTTTCTTCTCCAGCTTGTTTCGCTTGAACTAATGCATCACTCACTGATTGATGCACATCTTTATAAGATTGAATATTCGTTTCTTTATCTTCAACAACTTTTTCTAATTGTGCTTTATCTTCTTTTAAACGTTCAATTTCATTACTGAGTTGTTCTAAATAACTTTCAACTTCAGTTGGTTCAAAACCCGTTTTAACACGAGTAAATGATTTGTTTTTTATTTCACTTGGTGTAAAAGCCATGCGCCATTATCCTCCTTTTATCATACACTATTTTGTTATTTCATTAAATATCAGAAATAAAATTTATTTTATATCATATCATTGCTAATATTAGTCGTTAAAATTCGGTTGTTTTACACTTTATAAGTATAACTTATTTAAATAAAGTTTTGTAGGAAATTCGTGTTTTATCTTTTTTTGTTTTTCCACCGATATCAACAATCATTGCTCTTCCGTAACCTTGAATAGACAGTAAGTCACCTTTGTCCAGTTGGAAATCAACAGAATCAATGATCGTATGATTAACTTTAACGCGTTTCTTTTCAATTAATTGTTTGCTAATAGAACGCGATTTACGAATCATTTCTTTTAGAACGACATCTAAACGTAAACCAGATACGGTTGTCTCAAATGACTGCCAGTTCTCCTTTGATTGTACCATATCTTTTATGGGTATCGCATTTAGTTTAACTGTAGCACCTTTGATTTTATTTAATTCCAATATAATATATGATTCTAATTGCTTTGTCAAAGTAAATTGTATACTTTCATCTACCACAATGTCACCTAATTGGTCTCTTTCGATACCTAATGACATAATTGTACCCAGTACATGTTGATGTTGAAGCGTGACAAATTTTTGAGGATAATCAATTTCAAAAAGGATGATTTCAAAATCTTCCACTTCAGGTTGAAAGTAATCTGGTGCTATGATTGCTCTTTTTCTCTCAGCAAATGGTCCTCCATAAAATGTAACTTCTAAATCTTGAAAACTACCAACTACAACATTTAATATATATTGGCCTCTAGGATCTAAAAAAGAGGTTAACACAGGTGCAAATTGTTCATTGGCACGAAAACATTTATCGATAAGTTGATCGATTAACTCATGTTCTTCTTTTCTAAAATGTTGATAAATATCGATGTGATTTCACTCCAAATATAAGTTAAAGCACCTCTCGTTTTTAACGTTAGGTGCTTAACATTTATTTTAAAATTTATTCAATTATTATTTATTCACAGTACAAAACTCACACTAAATTTCTTAAAATCAAATTAAAAATATTTGCCAAACCAGTTTGGAATAATACAAGTACAATTATTGCAACAATTGAAGAAATATCAATCATGCCGATGGGCGGAATAATTTTACGGAAAGGTTCTAAAAACGGCTCATACAATTTTGATAAAAATCGACCGAATTTATTTTCCCGTGCACCTGGAAGCCATGACATAAAGAAATACACAATCATCCCAAAGTAATAAATTTTGACCAAGAATAAAATAAATTGAAATATATTTGCTAATAAACCTATATCCATGAATGTTTACCTCTATTCACTTTGGTATTCCATATTTTCAATTTGGTCCGTTATGCTTCCTGCGACTTCAACATTATCTGGCGTACATAAGAATATATCAGAACCAACACGTTGAATATCTCCACCAATTGCATAAACAGTCCCACTTAGAAAATCGATAATTCTTTTTGCCGACACTTTATCAATGCGTTGTAAGTTTACTAAAGTTGCTCTGCGATTTTTTAATTCATCTGCAATATCTTGAGTATCTGAAAAGACGCGTGGTTCAAATAAACACATTTTAGAACTTTCTTGCGTAAATCCATAATTATTTTGTTCTTGATTATTCATGTTCACAACGTTCCTAGCATTATTTTTAGGTGCACTGTTATTCATTTGATACTTCCTTTCCCCTGTTGATTGTTGTAATCTTGTTGGTTGTTTTTTGGGTACGGACTGTATACGTTGTCTTTCTGTATTTTCAGTTTGTTGGTTATTATAACTTGTTTGAGACTGTGCTTGTTGTCTATCTTGTTCTTCTTCGGGTGGCGCTTTTAAATCATCGTCTTCCTCTTCAACTACGAAAAAACCACTAAATAAATCTTTTAAAGCCACGGGGCTCACTCCTCTTTTCCTACAAGTTTAGTCCCAATTCTCACAAATGACGCACCTTCTTCAGCTGCTAAATGGTAATCATTGCTCATTCCCATCGATAACTCTGTGCATGGTGCATAATTTAAATTGAGCGCTTTAATTTCATCTCTTTTTGCTCTTAATGATTTGAATAAATCTTTAATATACGGTTCATCATCCGTATATGGTGCCATTGTCATAAGACCAGTAATTTCTATATTTTCATATTGCTCTAAATCTTTAATAAACGTAACTACTTCATCTAAAGCGATGCCTTGTTTTGACGTTTCTCCAGAAACGTTTACTTGAACAAAACATTTCACTTTATGTTCAGCTCTTTTATTAATCTCTTTTGCTAATTTCAGACGGTCTAAAGCGTGAAAATAGTCGATATCATTGATTACCTCTTTTACTTTTCTTGTTTGTAAAGAACCGATAAAATGCATGACTACATCGTCTGGTAAAGCTGCTTTTTTTTGTTGAAAACCTTCTAAACGATTTTCACCAAAATGTCTAATACCTGCTTGGTAAGCATCATTAGCTCGCTCTATTGTAACATATTTTGTCACTGCTATCACGTGCGGGACTGTTGTAATATTTCCTTTTTTACAATGTATGTCCAATTGTTTATTTATTTGCGTTAAACTTTGTTGTACATCCAATTTTTATACACCTCTTAATTATTGACCAATATAAGCTAACATACGACCAGTATTACCTTTTTCTACTCTATATGAAAAGAATAAAGTTAAATCTTCTGATGTAGCATAATTCGTTATATAAATATTGTTTTCAGGGACGCCACCATACGCTAACAACATAGCATTTGCTTTTTTTAAGTCTATACCGTGACGGTCTTCTGCTCTCGTCTCAATATATTGATGTGAATCTATAGGTAAACGTTCAAATTTACTTTTAATATCATCGTTAATTTCATATGATGTTGCTGTTGCTGGTCCTATAACAACTTTTAAATCATTTAAATCAAATGGCACATGTTTTAACATTTGGTTGACAATTTGTCCTACTGTACCACGCCAACCCGCATGAGCCAAACCAATAAAGTCATGCTTTTCGCTGTAAAAATAAATTGGTACACAATCTGCATAACACATGGTTAATAAAATATCCTTTTCAAATGTATACATACCATCTATACCATGTAACGCATTAGAAAGTCTATCAATATTGGTACCCTTATCTTTGTTAGTAATTTCAACCACTTTATTTTCATGTGTTTGAATTGGAAAAACCCATTGATTTCTTGGAAACTGAATTACAGAAGCAAGTAACATTTGATGCTTGGTAACATTATCTTGATCATCATTAATATATCTTGCCATGTTAAATGCATTTTTCGGGTAATTACTAAATCCATCTTCTCTTGTTGTTATACCCAATTTTACATTGTTTAATTGATTGTCATCATATTTTAAAATATGACAATCTTTAATAAATTTCTCTTGCATGTCATAAACCTCCAGCTCTTCAACATTAACAAACTATCTAAAGTCATTGGGAGATTCTAAATAATTGAAAACTGTATTTTGCTCTATAACGAAGTATTGCACATCTAATTATATGCCAATTTCTAAATTCAAAAAAGTCATCAGATCTTTGGACCTGATGACGTCTATATATTTTATATTGTCTTAATTAATATTAATTATTATGAAAAACTAACAGAAGAAGAAGTTCATTCGAGATTAACGTCTAGTTCTTCTAGAACGTCTTTCTTCACGATTTCTAATAAAGCTAGGAATATCATCTTCATTTGTAGTATGTGTTCTACTTTCATTTGCACTATCTGTAGATTGTGATGCACTAGAAGAGAATGAATCTTCTTTTGCAGTTGTACTTCCAGATGATGCACTATTGCCGAATCCTGTGTTTGAAGCTTTGCGACCTTGAGATGAAGGTTTATCTTCAAATCCAGTAGCAATTACTGTTACCACGATTTCATCTTGTAATTCTGGATTAATGACAGTACCGAAAATCATATTAACATCTTCGTCAGCTGCATCTTGTACAATATCTGCTGCTTCTTGTGCTTCGAATAACGATAGTGATTCGCCACCAGTAATGTTCATTAACACACCTTGTGCACCCACAATAGAAGTTTCTAATAATGGTGAAGAAATAGCTTTTTTAGCAGCTTCTACTGCACGGTTTTCGCCAGAAGACACACCGATTCCCATTAACGCAGAACCTTGGTTAGACATAATTGTTTTAACGTCTGCAAAGTCAAGGTTAACTTCACCTGAAACAGCGATTAAATCTGAAATACCTTGAACACCTTGACGTAATACATTGTCAGCTTCTTTAAATGCTTCCATCATTGGTGTAGACTTATCAACAATATCTAATAAACGGTCATTAGGAATTACGATTAATGTGTCAACAGCAGCTTTCATTGATTCTACACCAGCAGCTGCTTGTGTTTGACGTTTACGGCCTTCAAATCCGAATGGACGCGTAACAACACCAACTGTTAACGCTCCCATTTCTTTTGCGATTTTCGCTACAACTGGCGCAGCACCTGTACCAGTACCGCCACCCATACCTGCTGTTACGAAAACCATATCAGCGCCTTGGATTGCATCTTCAATTTGTTCACGTGATTCTTCGGCAGCTTTTTTGCCTATTTCAGGGTTTGCACCAGCGCCTAAACCACGCGTTAATTTTTCACCAATTTGGATTTTAGACTCAGCTTTAGATAAGTTTAAAGCTTGTCCATCCGTATTGATAGAAATAAATTCAACATTATTCATACCATGATCAATCATTCGGTTAACAGCGTTATTTCCGCCGCCCCCTACACCGATGACTTTTAACGTCGCTAAATGATTAAATCCTTGTTCAAATTCTAACATTTAAATTTCCTCCTAGTTTTAGTGGCCAATCAATCGAATAGTGATTTCATAAGTTTCTTGAACTTACTTTCTTCTTTGTCTTGAGGTTTACTTTCTTGTTCTACTTGTTCATGTTCTATGTTGTCTTCTTGTTCGTATGCCTCAGACGCTTCTGGTTCATCTATATCAGAAGTTGATGTATGTGGCTCTTCTTGTTTGTTTGATTTCTTTTTGAACCAATCAAATCCGCTTGACTTCGTACTATTTTCTCGATCATTTGATTCTATGACTTCTTCTTCAAATTCTTCACTGTCATGATTATTAATTGTAACATAATCTAGTAATTCATCGAAAGTAATGCTACTAGAAATCGTTGAAATCGCAGAAGAAAACTCCGGTTTTCTTATGCCCATTTGTGATGGTGTATGAATTCTTACTTTTTCACTTACCATATCTTGAAGCAATTCTTTAACGCCTAGTAAATTAGCTGAACCACCAGTTACAACGAAACCACCATTTACCTTTGTAAGACCTAACTCTTGTAATACATCAAACACATTAAAGAATATATCTTCTACACGTGCTTCTATTACATCTGCTAAATCTTTTTGAGTAAATTGCGCTTCTTCTTCACTATTTACTTGATCAATAGTGAAGACGTCATGATCAGACGCTGAATCAAAGAAAGCGTGACCATATTGATGTTTAATTTTTTCAGCCGTTTCATATGATGTATTTAAACCTTTTGCAATATCTTCTGTTATATCTCTACCAGCCATTTCTATAGCATCAGCATCTACGAGCTCTCCTCTTTCGTAAAATGCTAATTGTGTTATATCCTCACCTATATCGATGATGCATGCACCGAGTTCTTTCTCTGTTGCTGAAAGTACTGACCCATAGTTATATGCATCAGAATAAACATCTAATACGTCTACACCACAAGATTCAACACATTTAATCATGTTTATTAAGATTGATTTTTGAATGGCAATGACACCAGCTTCTACTTTTAAACTGTGTCTAGCAATGAGTTCTTTAGGATCTGACACTTCATTTTCGCCATCTACCACAAATTTAATTGGGAAAGCGTTTATTATTTCTGTTTCGGGTACATCATTTTTTTCACGAATACCTTCCAGTACACTTTCAATGTGTGTACCATCTAGTTCAGTATCTTCATAAAATTCAATTTCATTTGATTCATCAAATACCTCAGTACCGATAATTGGAAGTTTTAAAAACACTTCTTTAACATCGACACCTGATGCAATAGAGGCTTTTTTGATTGTATCTTTAACCGCTTGTTTTGCGATATCGAAATCATCAATAAGACCATTTTTTATACCACTTGTGTAGGTCTGTCCTGTACCTATCACATTAATTCCATTGTGAAATTTTTCGCCCACTATCGCTTTAACACTTGACGAACCGATATCTATACTTACATAATAATGCTCTTCCATAGATAGGCACCTCCTGACAATTACTTATTCATGTTCACACTATTAACAGTTTACAATACGTTTTGACGCTTGTGAACTATAAACACATGTATTTGTCTAAATTTTTTAATTATTTTTGTCTGATTCTTTATTTATCTTATTTAATGCACTTTGTAACTCGTCTTTAGCCTTATCTTCCTGTGTATTTCCTTTATCAACGTTTTGATCACTCGTTGATTTAGTCGTACTTCCACCACTATAAGGAATGAAAGAAGCACCAACTGACAAATCAATATAACCTGATTTTTTTAAACTTCCTGATTCATCACGTTCTAATGATTGTGACATTTGAGGATAATACTTCATCTTATTACCAATAGTATTTAAGTTACCCACAATTTGAATCTCATCTGTCGTAAATAGTTTGATTTGATTTTGTAAATTTTCTTGTGGATCATATTGCACTTCTGCAATCATACCTCGAACTTTTGCAGGCATTTTTGATAATTCTTGTATCATTTTTTCTTTTTTCTCTTTTTTGAATCCTTCAAGAACGGGACCGTCATCTGTTACATTACTATCTTCATAATTTTCTAACTCTGTACCATCTTCAAGAACGGGAACATAATCATCCTTCTTTTTAACTAAACCAACGATTTGACTTTCTGTCACTTTAACCTTCAACTTATTCGGTAATACTTTAGTCACTTCTGCATGTTTTATTAATTTATTCTTCTTTAAATTATTAACAGCTGTTGAAGTACTATAAGTATACATTCTTGAATCATCTTTCACATCAATAGCTTTTTTAATAGATGTTTTAGATACATTATCATTACCTTCAATGGTCACTGAGTTGATTTTACTTAATGGTGTGAACATATAAATAAGAATCAGCAAAATGATAAATAACAAAATACCGAAAATCGCATATTGGATTTGTTTTTGTTTTTTACGTCGCTTTGCACGTTTCTCTTTTAAATATTCAGAATCAAATTCACTAACTTTATCTGACATTTATTTCACAACCTTTAAAGTGAAGGTAAATGCGCTTGGAAACTCTTTATAAACTTATTCCCGCGCTCTTCGAATGTATTGTATTGATCCCAACTTGCACAAGCTGGTGATAATAATACAACGTCATTAGGCTCAATAATTGATTGTACTTTATCGACTGCATCTGTTACATCAGTAGCCTTTATTACATATTTGCCTTGATTCTCACCTAATTTTACAAATTTATCTTGTGTTTCACCAAAAGTTACCATCACTCTGACGTTATTCATATATGGAATTAATTCATCAAATCCATTTCCTCTGTCTAAACCACCACACAACCAAATTATAGGTTGTTTAAATGAGTTAAGCGCAAATTGCGTTGCTAAAGTATTAGTAGCCTTAGAATCATTGTAGTACTTATTCGTTTTGTTTGATCCCACATATTGAAGCCTATGTTCTATACCTGAAAATGTTGTCAAACTAGCAATAATTGCTCTTACAGAAATACCTGCTAATAATGCAGCTAATACGGCAGCTAGTATATTTTCTAAATTATGTTCACCTGGTAATACTAAATCATCTTTATGAATTAGTCGGAAACCTTTAAATGTAATATAATCATCTTTTACATAGATACCATCAACCTCTTGCTGTGTTGAAAAATAATATACTTTTGCTGTTAAAGATTCAGATTCAATCAAATGGCGTTGATGATAATTACATATTAAGTAATCATCTTCTGTTTGATTTTTATATATTTGTTTTTTGGCATTTTGATAATTCTCTAAATTTTCATGATAATCCAAATGTGCCGAATAAATATTAGTAATAATAGAGATATGTGGTTTATATTGATCAATGCCTAATAATTGAAATGAAGATAATTCAGTTATAAGGTAATCCTCTTCATCTACTTCTTGTGCAACTTTTGAAGCAACATAACCTATATTGCCAGATAATTTACCTGTAATTCTACTCTTTTTAAACATATCTCCAATTAGTGAAGTTACCGTTGTTTTTCCATTTGTACCTGTCACACCAATTATAGGAGCTTTTGAAACTAAATAACTCAATTCCACTTCAGTAAGTATTTTTAATCCTCGGCGTTCCGCCTCTTGAATCAACGGAACAGTATAAGGTATGCCAGGGTTTTTAAAAATGAGTGGCTCATTATCAAGTAAAGAAAATGGGTGCTCTCCACCAACAACTTTGACACCCATATTTTCTAAATCAATTGCATGTGCATCTCGACTTAAATCCTTGCCATCGTTAACAACGACATTTGCGCCAAGTTTTTGTAATAATTTCGCTGCTTCATATCCGCTTTTTGCCAATCCTATTACTAATACATCTTTATTTTCTAAACCTGTATATTTCAGCAATTTAATTCACTCCAATCCACAAGCCAATAAGACCTGAAATAATACCAACTGTCCAAAATACAGTAACAACTTTTCGTTCATTCCAACCGACTAACTCAAAATGGTGATGTAATGGTGACATTTTGAAAACTCTTTTCCCTGTAAGTTTATATGATGTAACTTGAATCATAACCGATAATGTTTCGGCTACAAATACAAAACCGATAAAAATGAGTGACAATTCTTGATTTAGCATAATTGAAATCGTGGCAAAGATACCGCCTAAAGCTAAGCTACCTGTATCTCCCATAAATACTTTTGCAGGATTTAAATTAAATGGTAAGAATCCAAGCAAGGCAAAAATCATGATAATACAAAACAAACCAATGGAATTAGCCCCTTGTATATAAGCCATTAATGCATACATAATAAATCCAATAATGGAAAGTCCTGTAGAAAGTCCATCTAATCCATCCGTTAAATTCACCGCATTAGAAAAACCAACTTGCCAAAATACAATGAAAATTACATATGCAATTGATAAAGGTACTTCTAAACCTGTAAATGGAATATGAATGCCAGTTGAAAAGTCTGTTAAATTAAACACTTGGCTTAATATGAAGAAAATAACCGCAATAGCGATTTGAGCAAAGAATTTTTGTTTACTCGTTAAACCTTGATTATTTTTTTTGACAACAATGATGTAGTCATCTATAAAACCAATTAACCCAAAACCAATCGTCACAAACAACAATAATATAATCGGATTCGCATTATCCATAAAAATGATAGCTAATATTGATGTGACAATAATACTAAGTAGGAAAGTTAACCCACCCATAGTTGGTGTACCTGTTTTTTTCATATGACTTTGAGGGCCTTCTTCTCTAATGCTTTGTCCAAATTTCATTCTCTTTAGTGTTGGTATCAATACAGGGACTAATATAAATGTTATTAGTAATGCAATGATTGCTAGTAAATAAACCATATTATGCTCCTTTAATATTAAATTGGATTAATGTCGTTAATGCTAGGTGCAACTTATAAATCATATGTAACGAGGCAGTATTTATGTTTTAAAACTACAAAAATATATTTTGTACTAAACATTTAAATTACTACCTCGCATCAATTTCAAATTATACATTTTAACATGTTTTACCATTGACGTCAGAAATAAAATAATTTATTTATTCACTTTGTTTGTCACTGCTTGAATCTGAGTTGTTATCATCATTTTTATCAGAATTGTCTTTGGATGATCCCTTTTCTTCAGATGACGTGGTCGATGATTCACCATTAATCGCTTCAGCAGATAATGTCACTTCTACTTTATCTTTTTTGTCAATTTTTTGTCCTTTATTAACAGATTGATTAGAAACAAAACCACTACCTTTTGTAGTCACTTTTGTTTGCGTCAATGTTTCAAAAGCAATCACTTCTTCTTTTGTCCAACCAGTCATATCAGGCATTGTTATATCTCCATCTGTCAAGAGGAGTACTTTACTATTTGGAAGCACTTCTTTATCAGGTGAAACTGATTGTTTTACAACCTTATCTCCACTTCCTATGACTATTGGATCAAGAGATTTACTATTCACCTTATCTTGTGCTTTTTGCGTCTCCTGACCTTGAACATCTGGTACTTTACTATACTTCACATCAGATTTATCTTTAGAGTTTTTATCTCCAACATTTAAGTATTTTAATGTATTTTCCATAATAGGTTTGAACGCTTTACTTACACCCATTTCGTAGGCTTCTTGGTCATTTTTTTGTGCTAAACTCATACCAGCATATACAATTACTTCTGGATCATCTTTAGGTGCGTCACCAATAAAGCTTACAAAATATGGATTTTCACCTTGAACATAACCACCATTATCAGAATCAGCAACTTGTGCCGTACCTGTTTTACCTGCTACATCATACCCATCAATTTGATAGTTTTTAGCGTGACTGTCTTCACTGTTTACAACTTTATCTAATTCTGTACGAACTTTCTTAGCAGTATCTTTAGTAATTGGTTTTCCTGCAAACTCTTTTTTACCTTTATAAAAAGTATCGTCAGTAACAGGATTGCTCACACTATCCACAAACCACGGTTGCAACATTTTGCCTTCATTGTTAAAAGCTGATTGTGCTCTTAACATTTGAACTGGTGTTACAGTTGTAGATTGACCGAATGAAGATGTTTTTTGCTGTGCTTCATTATCCCAGGCAATACCACCTGTAGATTCACCATCAAACATGCTATTGGTAGATTTACCAAAACCAAATTTTTCATACCATTCTTTCATTTTATCTGCGCCAACTAAATCTTGTAAGTGCATCATTAAAGTATTTGAAGAATATGTGAAACCAGTAGACATTGAGATTTCTCCCCAACCTACTTTGTTCCAGTCAGATATTTTAGATCCCATTACTTCTCTAGGTTCAGCAGTGTATTTTTTATCTGGCTTAAATTCACCTTCTTGAATTGCAGCCGCTAATCCGTAAGATTTAAAAGTTGATCCAGGTTCATATGTGTTTTGATATAAATCATTTGCCCATTTTTTACCGAAATTTTTACCAGTTTCTGGGTTGAAAGTTGGCCTTTGACTAAATGCCAAGATTTCTCCTGTTTTCGCATCCATGACTACGGCAAACAAATCTTTGGGTTTATAGTGTTCAACCATGCCATCAAGTGCTTCTTCAACGAAAACTTGTATGTTTGAATCAAGGGTCAAATGAACGTCATCTCCACGTTTAGGTACTTTTTCTTTTTTGGTATTTGGTGCAATATAGCCCCAAATATCATGAATATATGATAATGCACCTTTTTGACCTGAAAGATAGCTATCAAATATCTTTTCAACGCCTAAAGCACCTTTTAATTCTCCGCTATCAGGATCTTTTTGAGCAATTCCTATCAAATGAGATGCGAAGTTTCCATTAGGATAAAATCTTTCGGTTTCTGGATATAACGTCACACCAGGAAGGTTCATTTTTTCAATTTTTTCTTTCTCTTGATACGTTAAATCTGTGCCTTTTTGACCAAATTCAACTTGAAAGGCTTTTTTATTATCCAGTTTTTTTTCAATTTCTTTTGCTGACATATCAATCACAGTTGCAAGTTTTTTGGCAGTTTCTTTTTTGTCTGTCACATGTTTAGGTTTATCGCTACCTTCACTTGCTTTTTTGTCTACAACTGCCACAACTTTATAACGTTCCACATCTTCAGCTAAGACTTTGCCATTTCTGTCATATATCTTACCTCTTTCTGGTTGTTGTTGTGTATTTACTAAGTACTTTTCATTCGCTTTCATAATTAGATCTTCACCAGAAGAGTGTCCTGTCAACATAATATACGAGTATCTTAAAACCAACGTAAAAAAGAGCAGTCCAAATCCAAGGATGAGTAGGACTGCCCCTATTTTACTTTTTTTAATTAAAAACTTCGGTTTTTTTAATTTAATTCTTCGCTTCGCCATTATTACGCACTACCTTTACATTATCGTTCTTAAGGCTCATTCCATCTTTTTTGGCCTTATCGTAAATGCGTTCATATGAGGAGTTCTTTTTAATTTCAGATTTTATTGCGCTGTTTTCACTAGATTGTTTTTCAATTTTTGTATCTAAATCTGCAATTTTTTCTCGAGTTTCATACGCATCCATTTTTAAAGATAGCATATAAATACTTATTAAAGCAATTACTGTTATAAGTCCTATGTATAACATCTTTTCAAACTTAGTTAGCTTGACAATTACTTTACGCTTAACTGTCTGGGGTTGACTCTGGGGATGAGGCGACGGTTGCGTTTGTGGTATATGCTGCTCTGCTCCACTATACGGTTGGTATATTTTCTCTACTGCCACTCAAAAATCACTCCTTATTTTAGTATTTCAGCTATACGTAACTTGGCACTACGCGCTCGATTATTTTCTTCTAAGTCTTCATCTGTAGCAAGGATTGGTTTCCGGTTAACTCGCTTCAATTTAGGTGTATAAGCTTCTGGTATCACAGGTAACCCTCTAGGAACTTCAGGCCCTTTTTCATACTCTTGAAACATTTGTTTACATAGTCGATCTTCTAACGAATGGAATGTAATCACAGATATTCTTCCGTCCACTTTCACCAAATCAATCGCTTGTTCTAACGAATTTTCAAATGCAGATAATTCATCATTAACTGCAATCCTAATTGCTTGAAAAATTCTTTTAGCAGGATGCCCACCTTTTCTCCTTGCCTTAGCTGGGATACCTTCTTTAATAACATCTACAAGTTCTAAAGTTGTTTCAATTGGCTTTTGTGCTCTATTTTGTTCTATGCGTCTCGCAATTTGTTTTGAAAATTTTTCTTCACCATAGCGATGAAAAATTCTAACTAATTTTTCAAACGACCATTCATTCACTACTTCATATGCTGATAATGATTGTGTTTGATCCATACGCATATCTAATTTCGCATCATTATGATAACTAAAACCTCTTTCAGGCACGTCTAATTGTGGGCTAGACACACCTAGGTCATAATAAATGCCATCTACTTTTTCAATATTTAAATCATCTAAAATTTCAGTCAATTTTCTAAAGTTGCTGTGCACGAAGGTAACTTTATGTATATGGTCTTTCAATACTTCTTTTGCATTTTCAAGTGCTGTTGTGTCTTGATCAATTGCAATAAGTCTACCTTCGTCTCCAATTTGATTTAATAAATAGAGGGCATGACCTGCTCCACCTAATGTACAGTCGACATATATGCCATCTTTTTTAATATTTAAGTAATCTATAGTTTCTTTTAGCATAACGCTGACATGATGAAACAATTTAACGCCTCCATTTAAAAATCAAAGTCAATTAAGTCTTCGGCAATATCTTCAAAACTATCTTCTGATTCATCATAAAAATCATTCCAAGTTTCTCTATCCCAAATTTCTATGCGATTTGAGACACCAATTACCGTACATTCCTTACTTAAATTGGCATATTTCCTCAAATTCTGAGGAATATTAATACGCCCTTGCTTATCTAATTCTACTTCGACAGCGCCTGAAAAGAACATACGCATAAATTTACGCGCATCTTTTTTTGTCATTGGTAAGGTTTTCATTTTCTCTTCAATTACTTGCCATTCTTCTAAAGTGTAACCAAATAAGCATTTATCAAGGCCTCGGGTAATTATAAAACGCTCATTTAGGTCGTAACGAAATTTGGAAGGAACAATCATACGTCCCTTAGTATCCAATTGATGCTCGTATTCACCCATGAACATTTATAATCACCTCACCTTCTTATGTATATAATTTACCACATCTCACCACTATCCTCCACTAATTATACAAATTTCACCAAAATTTCTTGAAACATAGAAAAAAACACCCGATTCATCTTAATGATGAATCAGGTGTTTTCGTTGTCGCTCTAAGGTTTTATCAATATATGATCAAATGTGTAAGAAAGTGGTGGATAGGTGGAGGGACTAAACACATCTATCCCAAAATCATTCATAATTTGAAGTGGATTCCATATTCTTTCTTGTAATCCACCCATTGGATGGAGTGTTTTACTTAATGTCTCAAAATGTTTCATGCTAATGTCATTTTCTCTTTCGATATTTAATAAGTACCGTTTTAGCAAATAATCAAATTGTTTTTGATGTATTTCATTATTTTTATTTAACAATACTTTATTATCATGATTGTCTGTAACTTCTGCTTGCAGAGATTGAAATAAATCCTTTTGTTGTTCTTTCAGTGCTTCAATTTGTTCTATAAAAGATTGTGACGCTTTGGATCTAATAAACTGTGCTTTGTCTGCCTCGATTCCTTTTTCAATGATATCATTACGGTTCAATTGATAATGTGCTAATAGCTTTTCAATTCTATCATTTATATAAGTAATTCTTAATCGAGGTAAAACGATAGGCATGGATACTTCTAATGTTCGAAAAACTTCACTTAATTCTGTCCAATATTTAATTTCACTTGGACCGCCTATAAAGGCTACTGTATTAAATAGCCACTCTTCCATTACTGGCCTTGTAACGACATTATTAGAAAATCTTTCTGGTTCTGTTTCTACTATATTAAGAAGCTCTTGTTTCGAAAACGACTTCTCTGATTTATTTAAATAAAATCTCCCATTTTCAAAAGTTAATAGTTGTCTTACACCCTCATCATGCATGAACAAATGCACATTCGTCTCTGTCTGTATCATTTGCTCTAAGCCATCAGCCATCGTTTGAGCTTGCGTTTGTCTAAAGGCATCGTCCACTGAATGATGCTTTTCAATCATGTTTCTAAACATTGGTTTTTCTAATTGACGCAACGCTTTATCATTTGCATCTATCAGTAATAATCCATAATGTTTGAAAACTTCGTGTAATAACGCTTTAAACATGTCAGTCCAACCATCATAATGATCGATAATATTTCTACACATGTTTAATAATTTTGAAGAAGCCTCAGTTTCTTTTAGTTCTTTAAAAAATTGATTTAAAGCTTTATGTAACGCTTCTTTATCTGGCAAATACTTTGAAACACTAGACTCTGGTGGCATCATTGTACTATATCTAATTTTTTGTAAAGTTGCTTTGTGCTCATTAAAAACATAAGTATGATTTACTTCATCAAAATCATGATCTTCACCCGCAATCCAAAAAACAGGGACAACGTGCGTATCGTAATCTTTTGATAGTTTTTCACTTAATGTAATAATTGAAAATATTTTATGGAACGTGTATAAGGGTCCACCATACAAACCGGCTTGTTGGCCTCCGATCACAACTTTCGCACCATTACTAAGTGCTTTTAAATTGTCATTTTGTTGATGATCTAACGTTAAATCACCCATGTATGCTTCAATGATTTTAGCTAGTGACGCTTCTCTTCCGTTATTTTCGATAAGTAGTCTTTTTTTATAATCATGTTCATTCATCGCATCAAGATGATAATATTTAGCTAAAGTTGAATCACTATTTTTAACATTCGATATAAATTGATCTTTTTCATTAAGTTTCGTTGTCATACAATCCATTCGTAATTCTCCTTACGTTACTCTATTCCTATATAGTATAAAGTTTATATTCAACATTGACAATTTTACGGCTTATAAATTGATTGGAAATTATTTTAAATATGTATAAACGTTGTTGTCCAATATTCATACAAGTTATCAGCACTGTATATTATATAAAAACAATGAGCAAATTATTATTGTTATTTTACAAAATGTTTTAAGCATTCATTTTTGTGAAATATTCAATAAAATAAGGTATAATAGTTAGTAATAAAGCAAAGGGGGAAGCTAAAGTGAGTAATGTTAAACGACTAGATATTAATTACAAAACCGACGAATTATTTGAAGATTTTAGAAACTTCGGAAATGAAGATTTATATTTAGTAGATGAATTACGCGGTGAAATGATAGACGCTAGTTCAGACTCACCATTTTATGGCATATATGTTGGTGATAGGTTGGGCGCTCGTATGGCTTTATACCGTAAAGGAGAAGTTGAAGATGTATACTTCTCAGATTTTGATGATTATAACATTTTATGGAAACTAGAAGTTTTACGTGATTTCCAAGGTCGTGGTTACGGTAAAGCGTTGTTAGATTTTGCTAAGGAACAAGGCCAACCTATTAAAGTTATTGCACGTAATCAATCAAAAAATTTCTTCATTAATCATGGATTTAAAGATATTGAACAACAAAATAAAGATGGTCACGATATACTTATTTGGACACCTTAATTTTCATTTCCAATACCTTTAAAATAATACACTCATTTTTATAATATAGTAGATACTTATTAATAAAGTAATTTTTTCATTTCTTGAATGATTATTAACATAATATGAAGCGTGAATTAAAATCAATTTTTCTGATTGTAATTCACGCTTCTTTTATTTTGCTATATCTAACAATTGATCAAGCGATTTGATAGTATAATCCGGATTAATTTCTGTGTCATTTATTTTATTTCTTGGATTAAACCAACATGTTTTTATTGCAGCATTTTTCCCACCTAAAATATCTGATGTTATTGAATCACCAATAATCATTGCATGGTCCCTTTTATCATGACCAATTTCATTAAATACAAAATCAAAAAATTCTGGCATCGGCTTTTGATATCCTGTTTGCTCAGATACATAAACACCTTTAAACCAATTTCCCATTTTTGTTTTTGCTATGCGTCTTTCTTGTGTTTCTAAAACACCATTTGTAACAATATATAGATCATGTGTATCTTTGAGCATTCTCAACGTTTCCACCGTGTTCATAAAATACTTTATTGGAGCATTTGCGAGTTCATCTCGAAAGATTACGTCTGCTTCTTCTCCATTAACATTGATTTGATGTAAATCAAAATACACTTCAAACCTTTTACTTAAAACTTCAGTTTTTGATAATTGATTTTGTTGAAATGCTTCCCAATGCGCTTGATTTACAGTCATAAATTGATTTAAATCATCTTGGTTTGTCTTTAAATTATATTTTTTTGTAAGTTGATGAAATGCATATGCTTCTGCGTCATGAAAATCAACAATTGTATCGTCAAAATCAATAAGCAAACATCTTTTATTCATATTTCTAACCCCTTAATGATATCTTTTAAAAAACTATGTTAGTTATGTCGTCATCAATATGTATACATAGCAGAATTTTATTTCATCATACCATATTTTATATCTCAGCAAACAAAAAAGGCCAAGGTTATTACCTTGGCCAGTCCGTCATAGAAATTTATATTAGAATCCGAATAATTTACTTGCTAAACTTACGCCATTTTCTACGATGCTTACAATACTTGTACCTAATTTAGCACCATCGCCTGCTATACCAGCTTGTACTGTATCTTTAATCGCATTAAATAAACCTTCCATTATAAACACCCCTCACTATATTTTTAAAATAAGCTAAGTACTCAATTTTAAAATCCGAAAAGTTTACCTAGTAAACCTACACCGCTTGAAACGATATCTACAATACTTGTACCTAATTCTGAACCGTTACCTGATTTTGCTGCTTCAACTGTGTTTGCAATTGCTTCTGCTAATTTAGTCATAATTTATTTCTCCTTTATTATTTATTTATATTAGAATCCGAATAATTTACTTGCTAAACCTACACCGTTTTCTACGATGCTTACGATACTAGTACCTAATTTAGCACCGTCCCCTGCTATGCCAGCTTGTACTGTATCTTTGATTGCGTTAAATAAACCTTCCATTATAAACACTCCTCATTATATGATAGATGCTTATGACTGCTTTTTATGTTTTAAACGATACTGTTAATTTGTTATTTAATTAAGTATCGTTTGTTATCTATAACTATAAGACATTTACATATAAAATTGTGCTTTAATTCATACTTCATTAAATAATCGTAAAAACTGTAGTGAAAAACATATCTTCTTACAGTTTTGAATGCTCAACTGTATTTTGTACAATTCTATGTTATACAACTTAGACGAGCATTTTTAATTATAATATATATATAATTAAACTTACCGAATAATTTAATGCTAATTAAGCTCGCTATGTAATATATCAATGTTTTTAATACGAAAGACTTTTTATTAACTTTATAAATAACATTAAAAATGCACTACTTCAAATTGAAGTAGCGCAAACGCAAAATGATCATTAAATTATATATTACCTTATAGTTATATATTAAATACCATTTATTGTTAGACTGAAACAGAGTTTAATGTCTCAATTATCTATAAACAATTTCAGCACCTTGCAAATTTGGATGATTAAACATTAAAAGACAATGTATTTTGATAGTTATAGTTTAATGATCAAGTGGAAGTTTAAATTCACTATATTAAATAATACTTATTGGCATAATTTTCAAAATGCTAATTCACTTTATGCAATAACTAATTTCATCTGTAAATTTACTTTTGCAGTGGGCTGATTAACTATTTTATGATTTTAATAAACAGTATGTTTGTATCCACTATGTGTGTCAACTATATGTAAATAAAATTTAAAACAAAATAAAAAGACTGCTGATATATCAGCAGTCTAGTCAGAAATGCATAAATTAATTTATGTATTTTTACACTTTTAGTGTCCTGGGAGTGTTTATACACATTTACTTGAAGAACATAAAAAAAGCAGGGCCAACATGTAAGAGAAATATTCTCTTGACACATATTTGACACCTGCACACTTGAAACGTTGTCATAACAACGGTTTTTAGTGTCCTGGGAGGGATTCGAACCCCCGACCGATGGCTTAGAAGGCCATTGCTCTATCCAGCTGAGCTACCAGGACATTATCTTTTGAACACAAGAATAATTATATCTAACTTGCACTGATAAAGCAATACTCTATCCCTTAAAAATAAATATGATTTTTCACTATTGTAAACTTTTTATCATAATATTGCTAATTTATTTAAATTCTTTAAATTGAGAAATTCATTAACGTTAGCGTTTTTTTTACAACTTTATATTCCTTAAATATTTGTTGCATCTAACTATTTATAGAAATAAGAGAATGACGCTACGATTAAATTATTTCTAAACGTAGCTCCATCCTCCGTCTTTTTATATTGTAAAGTTTTCACTGCTAATGATTTCATGATTTCGATTACGGAAATTTAAAGTCGCATCTAAACTCGTATCATCAATAAGCAATTCTGCATATGTTTCTTCAATATTACTTCTCGACTGTGAAATACTGCCGGGATTTATTACATGCACACCATTTATTGCTTCATGTTTAGCAACATGCGTATGTCCATAAAATGCAAATTTGCAGTCTGCTGCTTTTGCTTGTTCTGCTAAAGGTATTCTTGTACGATTCACTTGATATAAATGACCATGCGTTAAAAATGCATTGATACCATTTATTTTAATTGTTTGTTCATTTGGAAACTCAGGATAAAAATCGGTATTTCCTTTTACTCTATAAAAATGACTGAGTTCACTATCATCATAAGCAAATTCAGAGTCACCTAAATGAATAGCAGCATCTACATGTTCATGTTGATTTATAATATCAAACAACACACCATGTTCGGTATGATTGTCACTAACTATAATCCATTTCGACATTATTGATCACCTTCTAGGTATTGTTGTAGTTGTTCTATTGCTTTACCTCTATGACTAATTTGCCCTTTTTCTTCAGCAGTTAGCTGAGCCATTGTTTTATTTTTGTCTTCTACGAAAAAGATGGGATCGTAACCAAAGCCATGTTCACCAATTTTATTTAGTGTGATTTCTCCTTGTACAGTTCCTTTAAACTGTACTGTATCTTCACCTGGTGCACTCATGCTAATAACACAAACAAATTGCGCACTACGGTCGGTTTCATCACCCAATTTAGTTAAAAGTTTTTCAATATTTGCATTATCATCTTTAGTTTCTCCAGCATAGCGAGCTGAATATATACCAGGTTCACCATTTAACGCAAAAACTTCCAATCCACTATCATCAGCAATAACACGTTTATTTAATGCTTGCGCAGCTGCTTCAGATTTTAATTTTGCATTTTCTTCAAAGGTGTCACCCGTTTCCTCAACATCAAAACCTTCGATGATTTCTGATATACCTATAACATTATAATCAGGAAAAATAACTCTAAAATCGTTTATTTTCCCTTTATTATTTGATGCAATAACAATATCTTCCATTATTTACGCCTCACTTTAAACTTCTATTTTTTCAACTGTTGCTTTCATATTTAACCATTCTTCAATAATGCGTTCAATATGTTCTGTTTCTCCTGTAGCAAAAAATTTATGTTCGGGCTGCTTTTTATAACCTGCATGTTCGTTACTGAACGTTAATAATGCACTCACTTCTCTCGCTGTTTCTAAACCAGATGAAATAACTACTTTTTCTCCGTGAAAATAATCATTAATTGGTTGATACAGTAATGGATAATGCGTACATCCTAAAATAACTGTATCTGCTTTGCTGTTCCTCCACTGTTTTAATGTTTGATGTATAACAATACTCGTAATCGTTGGATCTTTGTATCTCATTTGTTCTACAAGTGGAACAAAGCCTGGACATGCAACCCCAGATACTTCTACATTCGGATTAATTTGTTTAATGTGATGTCTGTAGGCCTCTGATTTAATCGTACCTTCTGTACCTAATATTAAAACATTTTGATTTTTTGTTGTCATAATGGCTGTTCTAGCACCTGGTTCTATTACACCAATAACAGGTATCGCTAATAAATTTTGTAAATGTTTTAATGCGACTGCCGTTGCGGTATTACACGCAATCACTAGCATCTTGATATCGAACGTCATAAGCTTTTCAGCTAATTCCGTAGTAAATTGTCTTACCTCCGAAGCTTCTCTTGGCCCATAAGGACAACGTTTTATATCTCCTAAATAGTAGATTGTTTCATTTGGTAATTGGCGCATGATTTCTTTAGCTACTGTCAAACCTCCAACGCCAGAGTCTATAACTCCAATTGGTTTTTCCATATATTGTTCATCCTTAAATATTTTCTTGTCTTTTATTGTAGCATAGCTGTGTTTTCAAAATCATTTTACAAGAACTAAAATTCTAAATAACAGGCGTTTCAGATATTAAATTTAGTCATATGATTCGCATAAATAAAAGGTAGACATGTTGTACATCTTCGCCCTTTTAATTATAATAAAACGAATTATTAGTTATATATAAAGTACTGCGCCACTGATTAACCTTTACAACGTCAGTGATTTAAACATGTTTAATACGAAATCTACTTTTACTATACACTTAATCATTAAGTTAAATTTATAGTTATATCATATTTCATAAAAAAACTGCCAACAAAGTTAGTACTTTGTTGACAGTCTTAATATATATTAATTTACTTGGTGGTCTGAACCAAAGAATGATTTAAACATATGGAAAGAAGTTTCACGGTTTAATGCTGCAATTGAAGTCGTTAAAGGAATACCTTTAGGACATGCGTTAACACAGTTTTGTGAGTTACCGCACTCTTGTAAACCACCTGCGCCCATCAATGCATTTAAACGTTCATCTTTAGTCATTGAACCTGTTGGGTGTAAGTTAAACAATCTAACTTGTGAAATAGCTTGCGCACCAACAAAGTCGTTATTTCTTGTAACATTTGGACAAACTTCTAAACATACACCACATGTCATACATTTAGATAATTCATATGCAGTTTGACGTTTTTTCTCTGGCATACGAGGTCCTGGCCCAAGATCATACGTACCATCAATCGGTACCCATGCTTTCATACGTTTCAAGTTATCGAACATTCTACTACGATCAACTTGTAAGTCACGAATCACTGGGAATGTACTCATTGGTTCTAACTTAATTGGTTGTTCTAATTGATCAACAATTGCTGTACAAGATTGTCTTGCTTTACCATTGATAACCATAGAACAAGCACCACAAACTTCTTCTAAACAGTTCATATCCCAAATAACAGGTGTTGTTTTCTCACCTTTACTATTAACCGGGTTCCGTCTAATTTCCATTAAACAAGCAATAACGTTTAAATTCTCTTTATAAGGAATTTCAAACTCTTCTTCATAAGGTTTAGATTCTGCATCATCTTGTCGTTTAATGATAAATTTAATTGTTTTTTGATTTTGTTGTTGGCTTTGTTGTTCGTTTTGCACTTGCGTTTCATTTACTTCTTTAGTATCTGCCATTTTATTTACCTCCTTTAGAACTACTTGAATAGTCACGTTTACGAGGTGGGATTAAACTTACATCTACGGGTTCGTATGTAAATTTAGGCGGTTCTGTTTTTCCTTGATATGATGCTAAAGTCGTTTTTAACCATTCTTCGTCGTTTCTCTCAGGGAATTCAGGTTTATAATGTGCCCCACGAGTCTCATTTCGGTTGTATGCACCGATTGTAATTACACGTGCTAGTACTAACATATTCCATAACTGACGAGTAAAGAAGACTGCTTGGTTACTCCATGTTTGTGTATCTTCAATGTCAATATTTTGATAACGTTCCATCAATTCTAGAATTTTTTTGTCTGTTTCCAATAATGCTTTATTATCACGTACAACAGTAACGTTTGCTGTCATAACTTCACCAAGTTCTCTATGAAGTTTATATGCATTTTCTGTACCATTCATATTCAATAAATTATTGAATTTATCTTGTTCTTCTTTAACGCGTTTTTCATAAATGCTATCGTCCAAATCAGTATATGATTTTTCAATATTTGCAACATATTCAATTGCATTTGGTCCTGCAACTGTTCCGCCGTAAATAGCAGATAACAATGAATTAGCACCTAAGCGGTTACCTCCATGTTGTGAGAAATCACACTCACCAGCTGCAAATAAGCCTTTGATATTTGTCATTTGATCATAATCTACATAAAGGCCACCCATTGAATAGTGGACTGCTGGGAAGATTTTCATTGGTACTTTTCTTGGATCATCACCTGTGAATTTTTCATAAATTTCAATGATGCCACCTAATTTTACATCCAGTTCGTGCGGATCTTTATGTGAAAGATCAAGGTATACCATGTTTTCACCGTTAATACCTAATTTTTGATTAACACATACATCAAAAATTTCACGTGTTGCAATATCACGAGGTACTAAGTTACCATAATCTGGATATTTTTCTTCTAAGAAGTACCATGGTTTACCATCTTTGTATGTCCAAATTCGTCCACCTTCACCACGAGCTGATTCACTCATTAATCGTAATTTGTCATCGCCAGGGATTGCAGTTGGATGAATTTGAATAAACTCACCATTTGCATAAATTGCTCCTTGTTGGTAAACGATTGATGCAGCAGAACCAGTATTAATCATTGAGTTAGTTGTTTTACCAAATATAATACCTGGACCACCAGTTGCCATAATAACTGCATCTGAACCAAATGATTTTATTTCAGAAGATGTCATATCTTGAGCCACAATACCTCTGGCCATATTGTCATCATCTTTGACAATACCTAAGAATTCCCATCCTTCATATTTTGTAACTAAACCATCCACTTCATAACTACGTACTTGCTCATCTAAGGCATACATTAATTGTTGTCCAGTTGTCGCGCCAGCATATGCCGTTCTGTGATACATCGTACCACCAAAGCGACGGAAATCTAGCAAGCCTTCATTCGTTCTATTAAACATTACACCCATACGGTCAAGTAAATGTATAATATTCGGCGCTGCTTCTGCCATTGCTTTTACTGGTGGTTGATTCGCTAAGAAATCTCCACCATAAACTGTGTCATCAAAGTGAACAGCAGGTGAGTCACCCTCACCTTTCGTATTGATTGCTCCGTTTATGCCACCTTGTGCACATACGGAGTGTGAACGTTTAACAGGCACTAATGAGAACAAGTCAACGTGTGCGCCTTGTTCTGCTGCTTTAATTGTTGACATCAGACCGGCAAGTCCTCCACCGACAACAATAATTTTCTTCTCTGCCATAAATAGTCACTCCCCTAAATATATCTGAAACATTTTTAAATTATACGAACGCAAGAATAGCACTTATTCCGATATACGAAACTACGATAAATACAACAAGTGATACCCATGTAAAAATTTGTTGTGATCTTTTAGATTGTAAAACACCCCATGTAACTAAAAATGACCATAAGCCATTTGCGAAGTGGAATGTTACAGAAAGTAAACAAATGATATAGAAAATTAACCAACCTGGATTAGATACAATATCATGTACCATATCGAAGTTTACTTCTTGACCTAATGCACGTTGAATACGTGTTTGCCATAAATGTATAGCAACAAAAATAAACGTTATAATACCTGTGATACGTTGCAATAGGAACATCCAATTTCTAAATTGAGAGTAATGTCCTACGTTTTCTTTTGCCGTGAAGGCAATATGTACACCATATACCGCATGATATAGAATTGGAATATAAATTACGATAAACTCCAATGCAATCAAGAATGGTAAAGATTCCATAAATCCTGCAGCCTTGTTAAACGCTTCAACGCCTTTTGTAGCTTGGTGGTTAACAAGTAGATGAACTAATAAGAATCCACCTATCGGTATTACGCCTAACAAAGAATGTAAGCGTCTTAAATAGAATTGATTTTTCGAATATGCCAAAAGGAAGTCCCCCCTGTGAAACAATTAATTTTTTGGTATCCTTTTTTAAAGTATAAATGTGATGATACTTATCAACTAAAACTAAACAACAACATGTTATGCAATCGCTTTATATTTATAGCAATACAAACTTCAACATGTATGTATAAAACAATGAAGTAATACCCCTAGTTGAATTTAACAATTGTTTTATTATTATTTAGATTTAAGTGATAATTTTTCTCAATTAGTAAACGCTTCCATATACTTTTAAAAAAAGAATCCCTGTTATTTGTTATTGTAACACTAATTCATAAAATTTTGGGCATGAGAATGATTCTCATGCCATATTCTTTTTTTCTATCTGTTATATAGTGCGTGATGAAGATTCTCAGCGACTTTTTGAGGTAAACCAGAAGATTTTAAATCTTCGATACTTGCTTCTTTCATTTTCTTTATGGAACCAAAAGTTCGTAATAGTTTTGTTTTGCGTTTAGAACCAATACCATCTACGGTATCTAAAACTGATTGTAAACCGGATTTCTGACGTGTCTGTCTATGGAACGTAATTGCAAATCTATGAACTTCGTCTTGTATTCTTTGAAGTAAATAAAACGCTTGGCTATTTTTTTTCAAAGGTACAATCTCTGCACTTTCACCATACAGTATCTCTGAGGTTTGGTGTTTATCATTTTTACGTAGCCCAGCAACTGGTATATCCAAACCCAATTCGTTTACAAGCACATCGATTACTCCATTCATATGACCTTTACCACCATCGACGATGATTAAGTCTGGTAATGGCGTACCTTCGTTTAAAACACGTGTATAACGTCTACGCACAACTTCTCTCATCGATTTATAGTCATCTGGGCCATCCACCGTTTTAATTTTATATTTACGGTATCCTTTTTTATTAGGTTTGCCATCAACAAATGAAACCATAGCTGAAACAGGGTGCACACCTTGAATGTTTGAATTGTCAAAAGCTTCAATACGAATAGGCGTTTGAATCCCCATATGATCTCCTAATTCCTCAATCGCCTTCACGGTACGTGATTCATCTTTAGCAATGAGTTCAAATTTATTCTCTAGCGTAACTTCAGCATTATGATTCGCTAAATCAATCATTTCTTTTTTCTTACCTTTAATAGGTTGGACTATTTTCGTATCAACTACCGATTGAATGATGTCTTTGTTTAAATTTTTAGGAATATGGACTTCTTTAGGAAGTATGTGCTGATTTAAATCATAAAATTGACCTATAAAAGTATAAAATTCTTCTTCTTCTGTTTGTTGCAATGGAATCATTGTTGCATCTCGCTTAATCATATTCCCTTGTCTAATGAAAAATACTTGAACACACATCCAACCTTTTGACACACTATATCCAAAAACATCTCTTATAGTATTATCCGAAGTTGTAATTTTTTGTTTTTTAGTTAAATTGTGAATATGTTGTATTAAATCTCGATACTCTTTTGCTCTTTCAAAATCTAGTGCTTCACTCGCTTCATTCATTTTTTGTTCTAAATTATTCAATATTGTTTTATCTTCGCCATTTAAAAAGTCAGTAATTTCTTTGGTCATTTCAGCATATTTATTTAAATCTACTGGGTAAACACAAGGACCTAAACATTGGCCAATATGGTAATACAGACACAATTTATCGGGCATTTTATCACACTTTCTAAATGGATAAATTCTATCTAATAACTTTTTTGTCTCTTGTGCTGAATATGCATTAGGATAAGGCCCAAAATATTTTCCTGTTCCTTTTTTAACTGTGCGTGTCACAATTAACCGAGGATATTTTTCTTTAGTGATCTTAATAAAAGGGTAACTTTTATCATCTTTCAACAAAATGTTATATCTCGGTTGATATTGTTTAATCAAATTAAGTTCGAGCAACAATGATTCTGTTTCACTCGAAGTTACAATATATTCGAAGTTTCTAATTTCTGAAACGAGCCGTGTCGTTTTTGCATCATGTGCACCTGTAAAATAAGACCTTAATCTATTTCTTAATTTTTTAGCCTTGCCGACATAAATAATTTGATCATTTCGATCTTTCATTAAATAGCAACCCGGTTCAGTAGGAACGACAGTTAATTTTTGTTTAATATCTTCTTGGTATTTTTCCACATTAGTCCCCCCTTTCTTGTAAGAATATACTATTAAAATAAGAAATATCATTTGCATCACAGTTGTATAACACTGAATGTTTATGTGCAAATATAAAATTGCAATTCTAATATTCATTATAGATTATACATTATCATTAAACCAAAGTATTCGTTTGAAGATGAAATATGTGGCAAGTAAAAAATTTTAAATATTATATATAAAGCGCCTTAATCTATAAGCGCTGGTGAATCAAAATATTTTAAACACTGAAACTTTTTCGTAAACTTAATTTAGAGGTTAAACAACACAGAATAATATAGAGTATAGAGATACAGTCAATTTTAGTTATGAAGATAAGGTGAGTTCGCATTTTTATACCAATGCTCTAAATAATCAGAATGTAAACCTAGCTCTATAAAAATCATAAAAGCTACGATTTCAGCCAAACTGACAAAAAACACAGAAAAAACCTGAGACAATCATTGATGTCCCAGGTCGTTTCGTTGTGCTTTTATAAGTGTTTCTCAATTACTTCTGCTAAGTTTTCTTTAGGTTGGAAACCTACAACTTTATCGACAGGTTCACCATCTTTAAATAAAATTAAAGTTGGGATACTCATTACTTCAAATTTAGCAGCTGTTGATGGATTTTCATCTACATCAAGTTTTAAAATATTAGCTTTTCCATCATAATCACCAGCTAATTCTTCTAATACTGGAGCAATCATCTTACAAGGGCCACACCATGTTGCCCAAAAATCTACTAAATTGACACCTGATTGAATATTTTCATCAAAGTTTGAATCTGTTACTTTTACGATTGCCATAACTGCCAATCCTCCTTAAATTTCAAATGATGAAGAAATTATAACAGACTTTGTACAAATCTGCATACCTCTTGCTCACATTTATTTCAATTCTGCTACGGTCACGCCAAATCCGCCTTCACTTGGCATGCCGTTCCTATATGATGACACATTTTTATGTTGTTTTAAATGTTTTTGCACACCTTTTTGCAATGCACCTGTACCTTTACCATGAATAATATATACTTGTTCATAATTACTTAATACAGCTTGGTCTAAATATTGATCAACCGCAACCATAGCTTCATCATAGCGGTAGCCACGTAAATCAAGTTCCATTTTAATACTTTGACGATTTTCACGTTTTACCATTTTAGAAGGTGCTTCTTTCGTCTTTTGTGTTTTTTCTAAATCACTGGTTGGTAATTTCATTTTAATGATACCCATTTGAACAACTGCTTCATTATCATCTAATAATTCTAATATTTCACCTTTTTGCCCATAAGTCAGAACTTTTACTTCATCGCCAACCTTAATCTCATCCCATTTTTTCTTTTCAACATTTTGCTTTATTGACTTAGCTTCATATTGATCATCCAACTGTTTCTTTTTATTGATAAGCTCATGTTCTTTTACATCAGCACCTTTTTTATCTCTAAGTTCGCGTAATTCTTTAATGATCTCATCTGCTTCTTGGGTAGCGGCTTTCACGCGTTGATTGGCTTTTTCTTTGGCTTCACTCATTAATTGCTTCTCTTGATTACGATATTTATCGTACTCTTTTTCAAGTTCATCATGTGTTTCTTGAGCTTCTCTTAATAAACTATCTAATTCAATTCTCTGTTCGTCTACACGTTTAGAATTTTTTTCTAATGAAGCAATCATTTCATTTATTTCTTGCTCATCCTGTCCTATCATTGCTTTCGCATTTTGAATCACTTTCATATTGAGTCCTAATTTTTTTGAAATATCGAAAGCATTAGAACGTCCCGGTACACCCATGAGCAATTTATATGTTGGGCTTAATGTATTAACATCAAACTCTACACTAGCATTCATCACACCTGGTCTATTGTAACTATATGCTTTAAGTTCAGGGTAATGCGTTGTCGCCATTACTAATGAACCTATTTCATGAACATGATCTAAGATACTCATCGCTAAAGCTGCGCCTTCGCTTGGATCTGTCCCAGCACCGAGTTCATCAAATAGAATTAAACTATTTTTAGTTGTATGGTGTAAGATTTCAACAATATTTTTCATGTGTGATGAAAAAGTTGAAAGTGATTGTTCAATAGATTGCTCATCTCCGATATCACAATAAACATTTTCAAAAATGCTTAATTTACTACCGTCTAAAGTAGGAATCAACATCCCTGATTGTGCCATTAATATAACAAGTCCGAGGGTTTTTAGCGTTACAGTTTTTCCCCCTGTATTAGGACCAGTGATAATCACAGTTTCAATATCGTCTGCAAATTCAATCGTATTCGCTACAACGCTATCACTATCTAACAAAGGATGAAATGCCTTGGGTAAATAAACAGTTCGATTGCTAGTAAACTCAGGTTTCGTACCTTTGATTGAACGTGCATAACGTGCTTTAGCGGTTAAAAAGTCAATTTGCCCCATAATATTTTCTGAAATTAAACAAGCGTCCGCTTCAGCTGCTACATAACCCGTTAACTCAGTTAAAATACGTTCACGTTCAGCCGCTTCATCATTTCGTAGACGACTAATTTGATTATTCATTTCAACGATAGACGAAGGTTCAATGTAAAGTGTTTGCCCAGAAGCTGATTGATCATGAACGATGCCATTAAAATCTTGACGGTATTCTGCTTTTACGGGAATAACATTGCGTTCATTGCGCACTGTTATAATAGCATCTGACAACTTTTTCTGGTTAGCTTGACGCTTAACAATTTTGTCCAAGTTTTGTTTTATTCGTTGCGTCGTACCAGAAATTTTACTCCGGATACCTTGTAATTCGTAACTAGCGTTATCGAACAAGTCATTAGCATCACATTTTTGATGGATATTTTGATACAACTCTGAAAGCACAGGTAATTGTTCCATCCGATCGTGAAGAATAGCATAATTCACTACTTCTTCTTCTTCTAATAAATTATTATAAAATGTCTTATATTGATTTTGAATTTGAATTAAACGTTTAATTGCATTAAGTTCTTTAACACTTAATACACCACCGATTGTCGCCCTATGAATCAGTGATGAAATCTTAGATAATCCACTCAAACTGGGTAAACGATGCTTATTATATATTTGAGCAATTTCATCCGTTTCATTCATTTGAAATTCGACAGTTTGAAAATCAGTTGCTGGTACCATTTCAACAACTTTCTCTCTACCTAAGTCACTCATGGTTTCTTTTTCAACAAGTGCTTTTATTTTATCGAATTCTAAGACATTTAATGATTTTTGTCTCATATAATCCCTCTATTTCTTCAATTTTATATTATTTTCAATAAATGTTTTAAAGGACGCTCTATCCATTGTATTAATAACGCTTTCTTTTTTTACAAAACCTTTTTGTGCAGTAGCTATACCATATTTCATAAATTCTAAGTGATCTACGTGATGCGCATCAGTATTAATCGTTAGTTTAACATTAGGATGTTTTTTAACGATATCTGCATTTAAGTCCAAGCGTTTAGGATTCGCATTGATTTCTAAAATAGTATTTGTTTCTTCTGCGATTTCACATAATTTATCAATATCAGGTTCATAACCTGTACGTTTACCTATGATACGTCCTGTTGGATGTGCAATATGTCGGACATAAGGATTACGACATGCTTGTTCTAGTCGATACATAATATCTTCTTGAGATTGGTTAAAACTTTGATGTATCGCTGCGATGACATAATCTAACTGTGCTAATATTTCATCATCATAGTCTAAACGGCCATCAGGTAAAATGTCCATTTCAATGCCTGAATATATATCAATGTCATCATATTTTTCGTTTAACGCTTTAATTTCTTCATTTTGTCGCAACAACCGTTCAACAGAAAGCCCATTGGCGACTTTTAAGCTTTGAGAATGATCTGTAATAACCATAAACTCATAACCTTTTGCGATATTTGCTTCAATCATATCTTCAATACTAAAAGCACCATCACTATATGTTGTATGCATGTGAATATCACCATTGATATCATTGATATTGATAATATCTGTTAAATCTTTGTCAAATTCGCTACCATCTTCACGTAGTGCAGGTTCAATCCAATTCACCCCAAAGTGATTATAAATCTCTTGTTCACTGTTATATTGGATTAGTTCGCCATTCGCTTTTTCTATACCATACTCACTAACCTTTTCGTTGCTTTCCTTTGCCAATTGACGGATTCGAATATTATGATCTTTTGAACCTGTAAAGTGCTGTAGTGTATGGTAAAAAGCAGATGGTTCGATTAATCTAAAATCTACGCCAATGGTTTCATCATCATATGTTAACTCTAATGACACTTTTGTTGCTCCAACTGCCACTTCTTTAACCTTATTAGGAATTTTTAATAAAGCTTTTTGAACTTCTAAAGGTTGATTCGTGCTTATAATATAATCTAAGTCTTTACTCATTTCTTTATAGCGTCGGAAACTACCTGCAACTTCATATTTTTCTATCGTCTCAATCGATGACAAATAATCACTAATTTCTATATTTAGTCCTCTCATTTGATCAATTGGATAACGCTCTTTTTTCGCGCCTAATGCTTTTACTGCTTCAAGAATATTCTTTTCAGTTTTCTTAGCGAATCCACTTAGTTCACTTACTTTTCCTTCTTCACATGCTTTTTGCAATGCTTCTTTTCCATCAATATTAAGCGCTTTATATAATTTCGCTATTTTTTTGCTACCAAGGCCTTGTATTTTAAGTAAAGAAATTAACCCTTCTGGCACCTCTTCTTGTAATGTTGCTAAAGTCTTAGAATTACCTGTTTCTCTATACTCATTGATTACGTCTCCTACGCCCTTACCAATTCCTTTTAATTCTGTAACATCTTCGATTTGGTCTAAAGGCCGTTCATCTATTTCTAAGCTTTGAGCCGCTTTTCTATAAGCTGAAATTTTGAAAGTGTTTTCGCCTTTTATTTCCATATAAACCGCAATTTTTTCTAATAATTGAATAATTTCTTTTTTAGTCATTTATTTCACTCCATAGAAAAAGGTCAAGACAGCAAAACCAAACCATTTTGGTATTTTAGTTATGCCTTGACCCCCTAGTTTTTTAAATCTATAAATTTCATATCAATATCTTTATAGTTGCGTGATAAACATTGTGATAAATGGAATATGTAATAATATATGTTCTGTTATAATCGAATGAGAAAGTTGTTGTTGTATCGTCGCATTAGGATAAATCGCACAACTATATAACAAAATAGCATTGATGATTAACGATGGAAAAACACTTAAAATTACACCACATAACCTGCTCGTAATATTTGGTAACTTTTGTTTAAGCGTATAATCAAATATAACAATAATGCCATAACATATTACTTTTGTAATCAGAGCAATCGTTACAAAGGCGACAATATGCTCAAAACGTTGTTGTAAATTATCAAATTGAAATGCAAAATTCATGTCGTAAGCACGTGTCTTTGGATATGGTACAAATAGCTCCAAGCGTTGTGCTATTTGTAAATAATATTGTTGAGACATCCACAAAGAAAAAATGGTTGCACTTAAATGTATAGCTGATAACCACACGCCTCTTCTAAATCCAATAATGCCAATATATATAAAGATGACAGCTATCACTATATCAACAATCATTAATCTTCACTGTGTTTCAATTGATTTATTTCTTGTCTTAAACGATCATTCTCTTCTTCCACTTGTACTTTTTCATGCATGATATTAACTGCAGTAAGAATGGCTTTTCTAGTTGTGTCTAAACCCGCACTTTTACTTGCTAACTCTTTGAGTCTCTCATCTACCAAATGTGCTACATAACGGATATGCTCAGGATTATCTTCTCCGACGATTGTATAATGTTGATCATTTATAGTTACGTTAATCCGATTTTTAAACTCACCCATATAATAACTCCTGACTTTTGTATTTTATTTCTAATCTAAATGTTTTTACTTTATTTATATTTATATGTTGGTAATTTATAATATTTATTACGAACTATTATACACGACAAGATATTTTTTTGTAAGAGGTGGGAATTGTTCTATTTGAAATATTTAATGATTATAAAACAATTGTTTAATTCACATTCATTAAAGTCATATTGCTAGTTATATCATAAATAGCTTACTTATTTAAATTTATGATATGATATGCATTGTTAAATTTTAAAATACGTTATACGAACAAAGAGAGGTCACTAAATGACTAATATAGTACATAAATTAACAAATTCAGAGATTCAACAATTAATGACTAAAATCAATTTTGATACAACTAATCTTTCACAAGGTATGAAAGCACGTACAAAGCATCGCAATACTGCGATTACGATATATAATTCTAATAAAGTAATGTTTCAGGGTAAAGATGCTGAAGCTGTAGCAAACGCTTTATTACCTAATAAATCAGTTTCACCCAAAAATAATACAAAACATGGTAGTACCAAACAAACTAATCAGCACATCTCCTACAACCAATACCAATGTATCGGCAGTGACGAAGCAGGTAGCGGTGATTACTTTGGACCACTAACAGTTTGTGCAGCTTATGTATCAAAAAAACACGCTCAAATCTTAAAAACACTTGGCGTAGACGACTCTAAAAGACTTACTGATCCTAAAATTATAGAAATTGCTGAACAAATTATCACTTTCATTCCACATTCATTATTAACAATGCATAATGAAAAATACAACGAGAAACAAAAAGCCGGTTGGTCTCAAGTTAAAATGAAAGCAGTTTTGCATAACGAAGCAATTAAAAATGTCGTTGCAAAAATTGACACAGACGAACTTGATTATATCGTTATTGATCAATTTGCTGAACCTGGCGTATATAAAAGATATGCACTTAGCGAACTGCCGTTTGAAAATAAGACAAAATTTGAAACGAAAGGTGAATCAAAATCCATAGCAATTGCTGCTGCTAGTATTATTTCACGTTATGTCTTTGTGAAAAATATGGATCAACTTTCAAAGTACGCTAAAGTTGAGTTACCTAAAGGCGCCAGTAATAAAGTGGATTTGGCCGCTGCAAAAATCATTGATAAAAAAGGTGTCCATTATTTAGATACCATGACCAAAAAACATTTTGCTAACAGAACAAAAGCCTTAAATTTAATAAATAAAAAGCATCAATAATCACTTCCTTGTAAATCATACCATTACTAATGCAAAATAAAGCCTTGAATCATCGCCACAAGCGACATAGATTCAAGGCTTTATTTATATATACTATCTAATCGTTGCACCTTCTGCTTGTAAAGCTTCTAAAATACGATCATGTACTTCATTTACTTTATCATCAGTAAGTGTTTGTTTTGTATCTAAGTATGATAAACGCAGTGCAATTGATTTTTCATCTTCTGCCACATGTTCACCTTCATAAACATCAAATACTTCTGTTTTTTGTAAAATGTCGCCACCGTTATTTTTAATCACATTAACGATTTGCGCTGATGGCGTTGCACGATTAATGACTAGTGCTATATCTCTTGATACACCAGGGAATCTTGGTATTGGTTGATAATTAATGTAACCTACTGAAACTGACATCAACTTATCGTAATTAAGTTCAAATACATAAGTTCGTTTTAAATCATAATCATTTTCAGTTTGCGGATGTAATTCCCCTACGAATCCAACAATTTCATTATTTAATTTAACCAATGCAGTTCTACCAGGGTGTAATCCAGTTATTTCACCAGCTTCATATTCAAATTGAATGTCTAAAATTTCTGCAATACGTTCTACGATACCTTTTGCTACAAAGAAATCAATTACTTCCTTTTTACTTTGCCAAGTATTAACAGCATAATCTCCTGTTAGTATACCACTTAAATATTCTACTTCGTCGGGTAATTGATCTTCCCCATTGCCGAAGAATACACGGCCTAATTCATATAGCGCAACATGATGATTGCTTCGAGCTACATTATAAGACACACCATCAATGAGATGAGGAATCAAACTCTGTCTCAAAGTAGCATGTGCTTCACTCATAGGCATCAACAATGATATCGTTGAGCGATCTTGCAATGCAAAATCAGTTGCACGTGCTTTATCTACAAGTGAATAATTAATCGCTTGGCTTAAACCGGCACCTTCTAATGTCGCTTTTACTATTCTTGTTTTTGCTTGTCTATCATTTAATGTACCCGGTGTTACATGTTCAAACACAGGTAGCGTTGAAGGAATTTCATCATAACCGTATATTCGAGCAATTTCTTCGATTAAATCTTCCTTGATTGTAATATCTTTACGACGAGACGGAACCATTACTGTTAATGTATTACCTTCCCGTGTTGTTTCAAAGCCTAGTTGCACAAAAATCGCTTCAATTTCTGCTCTCGATAAATCAAAACCAATCGTTTTGTTCACTTTTTCAACAGTAATTTCAATTGGAGTAACAAATTGGCCAAGGTCGCCTTCAGCTACACGATCTTTAACCACCGTTCCACTCGCATATTGTTGTAACAAGTAACAAGCTCTATCTACAGCTTCATCTACAAATTCTGTCGCAATACCCTTTTCAAATCGACTTGAAGCTTCACTACGCAAATTTAAACGTCGGGATGTGTGTCTAATTGAAACTGGGTCAAAAATTGCACCTTCGATGATGACATTTGTGGTATTTTCAGTCACCTCTGAGAAATCACCGCCCATAACACCAGCAATTGCAATAGGACTATCACCATTAGTAATAACAATATCACTTTCTTTTAATGTTCTCTCTTGATCATCTAGTGTTGTCATTTTTTCTTCTGCTTTGGCTTGGCGCACTTCTATTTGATTAGAGCCAATGTGGTCTTTATCAAACATATGCAGTGGTTGACCATATTCTAATAATACATAATTTGAAATATCTACAACATTATTGATTGGTCGTATACCTGCTTTAATCAATCTCATTTGCATCCATTCTGGTGATGGTTGAATTTGAACATTTTTTACTATTCTAGCACTGTAGTATGGTACCTTGTCTTGGTTTTGAACATTAATACTTAATTCATCAGTGGCTTGTTCGTTCGTTGTCTCGCTTTGTGTTTCTGGTTTTTTTAATGGCATATTATAAAGTGCAGCTGTTTCGTAAGCTGTACCTATCATACTTAACGCATCTGCTCTATTTGGTGTTAAATCAAATTCCATAACTTGGTCATTTAAATATAAAGCCGTAAGCGCATCTGTTCCAGGTTTGACATCTGAGGTAAATACATATATGCCCTCTTCAAATTGTTTAGGAACAAGATTTGAGGAAATACCAATTTCTTGTAATGAACAAATCATGCCTTCTGAACGTTCACCTCGTAATTTTGCTCTTTTGATTTTTATTCCACCGGGTAAACGTCCACCTACAGTTGCCACAATGACACTCTGACCTGCATCTACATTAGGTGCACCACAAACAATTTGCACTGGTGCTTCTTCACCTATATCAACCTGACATAAACTTAGTTTATCAGCATCTGGATGCGGTGCTTTAGATTGAATATGTCCAACTACTAAATTTTTAATGTCTTTTGTGTAATCAATAATATCATCTACTTCAATACCTGTACGTGTAATTTTTTCTGCTAGAACATTAACAGGTTGATTAATTTCTACAAATGTTTCTAACCATTCTTTTGAAATAAACATTATAACTCACCTCTATCTTCTACTGCTTTAAATTGGTCTAAGAAACGCACATCATTCGTATAGAAATGACGTATATCTTCAATACCATACTTGAGCATCGCAATTCTATCTGGTCCCATACCAAAAGCAAATCCTGTATATTTCGTTGCATCAAATCCAGCCATTTCTAGTACATTCGGGTGAACCATACCAGCTCCTAAAATCTCTATCCAACCTGTTTGTTTACAGACATTGCATCCTTCACCACCACATTTAAAACAAGAAACATCAACTTCTACAGATGGTTCAGTAAATGGGAAGTAGCTTGGACGAAGACGAATTTCTCTGTCTTCTCCAAATAATTGTTTAGCTAACAACTCTAATGTCCCTTTCAAATCACTCATTTGAATATTTTCGTCTACAACTAACCCTTCAATTTGCGTAAATTGATGACTGTGTGTTGCATCGTCAGAATCACGTCTATAAACTTTACCAGGACATAATATTTTCACTGGTCCTTGACCATTACGCTGTTCCATTGTTCTCGCTTGAACTGGTGACGTATGTGTACGCATTAAAATATCTTCTGTAATATAAAAGCTATCTTGCATATCTCTCGCTGGGTGAGATTTTGGTAAATTTAATGCCTCAAAATTGTAGTAGTCTTTTTCAACTTCATATCCATCAACAATTTCATAGCCCAATCCTAAAAATAAATCTTCAATTTCTTCAATCGTTCTTGTTAAAGGATGCTTAGCACCTATTGAAATTTTACGGCTAGGCAACGTTACATCAATTTTTTCTTCTTTTAACTGTTGTTCTAATTTTGCATTTGCTAAAACCTCTCGACGAGATTCAATCTCACCTTCGATCGTTTGTCTCACTTCATTTACTTTTTGGCCATATGCTGGTTTCTCTTCGTTTGATAATTCTTTCATATGTTTCATCAAACCAGTCACTGAACCTTTTTTACCTAGATATTTGACTTTGACATCTTGTAACTCTTTTTCATTTTGAGCTTCATTTATATCAACTAATGCTTGTTGTTTAATCTCAGACATTGCCTCTGTTTGTGCCATACTTTTCCTCCTATTTAAGATCTGTATTTTCAAATAAACAATAAATGCATACAAAAAAGCTTTCATCCCTTGAAACTGGGACGAAAGCTTTCCGTGGTACCACCCAAATTTATGCGCACGCATACACTTGTAATCTTTGATAACGGAAATGATTTCCGACTTAAATTTCTTTAAGTAACCAAAAAGATGAAAAAAACCAATCACAGCGGATTATCTTTCAGTCTATGAATAATCTCCCTTGAACAACTGTCTCAATTAGTTTACGTCTTTTTATAGGTTATTATTTTTCATTGATATTAGTATTATATACGAAGTTCATTCAAAGGGTCAACCTTTGAGGTGATACAACAGTATGCTACCAGCTATGGCAACATTTAAACTTTCGGCTTGCCCATATATGGGAATGTTTAAATTCTGAGTCGTTTGTGTTAATAAATTAGGGTTGACACCTTCTCCCTCATTTCCCAGGAGCAGTGCAAAATTTTCTTGATGTTCCATTTGATTATAAGGAATAGCGTTCTCTAACGCTGTGCCATAAACATTTCCACTAAAACCATCTATAAATTCACTTAAATCTCTAGTGATAATAGGAATATGAAAAACACTACCTTGACTTGCACGTAGTACTTTATCTTGATAAGGATCTGCGGTTCCTTTTTCTAACACAATTAAATCAATACCTGCCGCATCGGCAGTACGTATTAATGTACCCATATTGCCAGGATCTTGGATACGATCTAACAATAGTACTTGCTGGTATGCGCGGTCCTCATAATGTACTTTTTCTATAATCGCAAAGAATCCCTGTGGTGTCACCGTACCAGACAACGACTCCGCAACTTTTATATTTATTTCATATACTTCTTCTGCATCATTCACTAATTGCTCATCTAGTCTATCGATATCAATAGCGAATAATTGTAATATTTTTATATTACTCTTATATGCTTCATCTATTAAGTGTACACCTTCAATAAGTACATGACCTGTTTTATCTCTTTCACGTTTCTTTTTTAATTTATTTGCACTTTTAATTTTATTATTTTGTGCAGAAGTTATCATTTCCATAATATAGCCTCTTTATTTCAATTTTTAAATATATGCCTGATATTTGAACTTAACTGCTTACATCTGCTAGCTAAGTCAAATTGATTTTCTATAATAATACTGTCTCCACTATAACTTACCATATCACCTTTTTCAGGCAAAACGTTATCTAGTAACCTAATCTTATATGTTTTGGCGAATTGTGGGTTGTTTTGATTCATAATTTGAAAATGTATGTGCGGTTCCATTGTATTACCCGAATTTCCTACTCGTGCAATTAATTGCCCACGCCTTATATAATCTCCAACATTTACTTCAAAGGCGTCTGGTTTAAGATGTGCTATCATACTATACTCTTTACTTGTATGTTTAATAATAATGTAATTACCTTCAGGATGTTTCATATTATTTTCACCTGGTGGTGCATCTGGTATTCCATCTACAATGTCTATGACAACGCCATTTGCTGGTGCAATCACACTTTGACCATAACTATAGTAACTTTCACAGCTATTAGGATTGCCCTGATAAGTAAGATGATCCTTCTCAAAAATTAAATCTAATGCATGACTTTGATTTTTGTATGAGTAATGATGGTTTAAAAGTTCATTTTCACCACCAGCGTAAACAAACCAACTGTTTAAAACTGGTATCGTATACCTTAATTTCGTTTCTTTATACTTGTTTGCCAAGTTAATAGGCATAAGAACGAAACCAATAATTTCATGATATTTATTTAAAGTCACACTAATACCAGATGTTTGTTTTACATCCAACCATATGTATTCTTCTTTATAATTGAGTTTTATGTGTTTATATAATATATTTTGATGTCTCATTGTATTATAAGATTTCAATAATCTTTCTAATTCCTGATAGGAAGAAATTTCTTGAAAATAATCACTAAACTGATTATATAACCATTCGCTATCACTTTTTTCTATTTTTTCTAAAATTACTTGTGCATTTATTTCAATCATCATTTACACAACCCATCAATTGTATATAACATTAGTATTATAAAATAAAAAATCGCTCAAAAATTATTATATGAATAATTAATGAACGATTAATCTCGGCTATACATTAGCCTTTAAATAAATGAAATTATTTAGATACAACTTCTTCACCTTTGTATGAACCACAGTTCTTACAAACACGGTGAGATAATTTGTATTCACCACAATTTGGGCATTCTGTCATACCAGGTACTGAAATTTTAAAATGCGTACGACGTTTATTTTTTCTTGTTTTTGACGTTCTTCTTTTTGGTACTGCCATGATATATCCTCCTTATAATCATACATTACTAAATTATTTTCAGACTCAATAATCTATTATACTATAAATTATTTAAATCCGCTATTGCTCTTCGTCATATAATTGTTGTAGTTTTTGAAGCCTAGGATCGATTTGCTCAGTTTCCTCTTCTTCAGCAAGCTCAACCACTTGTTCCTCGTCAATAACTTCCCAACCATTACCTTCACGTAACATCTGATCGCTATTATTTGCAAAAGCACGCATTGGCTTTTCTATAATAACAAGTTCTTCAGCAATATCTTTTAGATTAATCATGCCGTCTGTGGCATCATGATAATGCTCATCTTCCTCGTCATCACTTATATACGCGTTACCTTCTAAATCAAAAATTTCTTGTGATTTTATATCAATAGGAACTTCGACTGGTACTAACGTACGGGCACATGCCATCGTATAGGTCCCAGTTATATGCATATCTGCAATGACTTCATTTGATTTGACAGTTAGTTCACCCTCAACATCAATATCAGATAGATCTATTAAATCTAATGATTTTACTAAATGATCAAAATTCACCGTTTGATGGAACTCAAATGGTTTATCTTGGAATTTTCTTAATTGTGTTATTGACCATTTCATATGGCTTCACCTCTAACAAGCACAAAATTTATTTTAACTTTATAGATAAAAGTTGTCAAGATTTTTTCTTAACACAAATTAATCTGATACAATATCTATAATGAATTCTGAAAGGGAGAATTGCAAATGAAAAGCGTTGCACTAGTCACTGAATATAATCCTTTCCACAATGGTCACTTATACCACGCCCAGACATCAAAGTCAATAACTGATTCTGAAATATCAATAGCCATTATGAGTGGTAATTTTGTTATGAGAGGGCAACCAGCTATATATAATAAATTTATACGCACCCGAATGGCATTGAGTGCTGTCGATTTAGTCATTGAATTACCAGCAGTAGCTGCTTTATCAGCAGGCCAATATTTTGCTGAAACAGCTGTCCAAATCGCAAGTTATGTTGATGCAAATCATCTATCATTTGGTAGCGAATCAGGTGACATCGATTCATTTCACGAATTGCAAAAAGACATTTCTAAAATAGAACAAACATCTGAATTTTCAATGAAACTAAAAGAAGGCAAAAGTTATCCCAGAATATTAAGTGAACTTTTAAACAATCATACGTTATTATCTTCTCCTAATAATACACTAGGTGTTTCTTATATGCGGGCAATTCAAAAGCTAGCACCACATATCGAACCTTGGACAATATCAAGAGAAAGTAGTCATCACCATGATTTCAACATTTCAAACTTAAATTTCGCTAGCGGCACTGCCATTCGCAATGCATTACATACTCAAAACGACCTATGGAAATCGGTTGTTCCCAATTCAATACAACAGCTTTACCAAGAACCACACGCGACTGTAGAAGATACGTTTCCGTATATTAAATATGCTATTTTAAGTCATACAGCCCATTCATTGAAAAATATCTATACGATGAGTGAAGGATTAGAAAATCGTATTTTAGATAAAATCAGATATGCTTCATCATTTGAGCATTTAATATCATTGATTAAAACAAAAAGATATACATATACACATATACAACGTATATTAATGAATATTTTACTAAACTTTCAACACAATCATAAACATAACGACATAAAAGCAGTGCATATCCTTGGTATGTCACCAAAAGGTCAACAATATTTAAAATACTTAAAACAAAAATTTCCAGAACGTCATTTCATTACGCAACTAAATCAACAAAATGCGCATTTATTTGAGCAAGAAATCCATTCAACACACATTTACAATTTGCTTTCTAATCGTACAGAAACAGATTTTAATACACATGTATTACGTATTGAAAATTGAATAATTACTACTCGAAAACATCTAAAATTTCATTTCTAGTATAATCACCCTGAGAATGAATTTATTAAAATTTCTTTCTCAGGCTTTTTTATAGTATGACACTTTAGTATTCGGTTCATTTTTTTGATAGTATTTCAATATATGATTTGCGCAATATTATGTATCATTTACTGTTCGCAATTAGTCGAAACAAAATGATTGATGTCCATATTAAATATCTTGAGTTAACACTTTGAATATAATTCAATTAGCTTTTGTTCATCAACACCATTTGACAAATCAACAAAATATTCGAGTTGCCATTTTTGACTAAACTGTGCAGTTTTGTTTAAATCATTTTCCCAACTTGGATAAACACGAAAAGCCATTTTCCCTTTGTTATTTTCAGAACTAATTATACCCTTATGCATGAGTATTTCTTTTTGAAAAACGAATTGTCCTTTATGTACGCCATCTATAATATTTACAACCAATTTATCTGCTATTTCATCATAAGTAAAAGGTACATTACTCCCTTGATTATTTTTATGCCATAATGCAACAAAGTAGCCGTGTTTCTTCGGTGTTTTTTTAGCTAATCTACTTTTAAAAGTGATGTTATTAAAAATAAAATTGATAGCTTCATAATCTTGATTCCAGGTTTCTATATTTAAATCTTTCAATGAAAATGCTAATTTCGTTTCTTTTAATTTATTAAATAATAGACTCGAGTTAAAATTGATGATTATCACCCTTTTATATTCTATTGTTCATCTTGAAGTGTGCAACGTTTATTTTCTCCCGTTCTGCTCAAAGCATAAAGAACCACTAACCCAACAAGTTGCGAAGTGGTATTAAGGATTACCTGAGCTTTAGCTCATGCATAAGAACCACTAACCCAACAAGTTGGGAAGTGGTTCTTTATCATTTCTTAAACTTTTCATTCAACGCTTTTTCAACATGTTCTGGTACAAAATCTGATACATTAGCCTTATATGCAGCCACTTCTTTCACTACACTCGAACTAATAAAGGAATAATTTGTACTTGTCATCATATACATAGTTTCTACATTACTATTTAACTTTTTGTTCATTGAAGTCAATCTCAATTCATATTCAAAATCACTTACAGCTCTTAATCCTCTAATAATTGTTTGCGCACCAATTTCATCACAAAAATCTACAAGTAATCCATTAAAATGATGTACTGTAACATTATCAAGATGTTTTACAGATGCTTCTATTAATTCAATGCGCTCATCAACTGAAAAAGTCCCCGATTTACTGTTATTTTTTAAAACACAAATATGCAATTCATCGAAACGATCGGCACTCCTATCAATGATGTCAATATGACCATATGTAATTGGATCAAAACTTCCTGGAATCACTGCTTTAGTTGTAGACATTTTAATCTCCTTTTTCTAATAACAAAGTGTCTGTTAATCCATAATGATATCTTTTAATCACTTGAAATGATTTTGTATCAATCTCTTCTTTATGATTGAACTCACAAACGATAATACCATTTTCTTTTAATAAATTAAACTTTATAATTCCGTCCAGCGCTTCATCAATTAATCCTTTATCATAAGGTGGATCTAAAAATATAACATCAAATTGCATTGCTCTTTTTGAAAGTGCTTTAAGGGCTCTATCTGCATTATTTTTATATACTTCCGCTTGGTCAGAGATGTTTAAGTTTTGAAGATTCGCTTTGATGATTTTTATTGCTTTAAAATTTTGATCTACAAAGATTACTTTTTCCATTCCCCGAGATAATGCTTCAATACCTAAAGCACCACTTCCAGCAAATAAATCTAAGCCGATACCTGATACTTCATGTAGGCTGTTAAAAATACCTTCCTTAACTTTGTCCATCGTAGGCCGAGTGTTACGGCCTTCCATACTTTCTAATGGTTTACTTTTATGGATTCCAGAAATCACTCTCATTGAGAAACACTTCCATTCTTTAAGTTATTTTTATATAATACATACTGCATGAAAGGAGGGGCAAAATGAAACAAGCATTTATACAATTGGGCGAAGGCCTTACGGACTTATTTGAATTTACAACACTTATTGAATACAATCATGCAAGAATTGAGCATATCGTTTATTTCCACACCCCTACTTTTGATAAACAATTATCTTCAGTGGCTATTATTATGAAACCTACACATGGTAAACATTTCCAAGCGATGTATATTATGGTAAACGCGGTTAAATATCCATATCCTCATTCAAACAAAAAATTCGATTTAATTAATGAACATGCAACACATTTCAATATTGATGTAAAAGAAATTGATGTGCAACCACCTGAGCATTTTCATTCCAACAGTATTTATTTCAATTATCTCATCAGTGTATTGCGACTTCAAAGATGGATACCACCATTACAATAATCGTAAATAAAACAAAGTCAAGTAGCTATATATAAATCTAATGTGACTTTGCTTGTTAATTAAAAATTTATTTAAATATCATATAATCATGTAATCAAGAAAATTCATGTTGTTCTTTGGGGTATTCCTTTTTAAGGTATTTATAAGGAGAACCTGCAATATGTTTTACATATTTTAAGTTCATAAGTTTATCTACAATTGCGTCCGCTTCTTCTTCATTTATATACATAATAACATAGCGTTGTAGTTTGTTCGTACTGACAATATGTCCAAATTTTCTAATTTGGCGTTCGTGTTTCATATGTTTTAAATATATAACTAAACTTGTTCTAGATACAATATTCATACAATTATCACTCCATTTATTAGCCACTTTATAATATCATGTCTAATTCGATTAATAAATAACAATTATTTTGAACAATAGCTAACATTTGCTATATTACTGTATATACTCAAATCAAGGAGGATTTGCGCATGACAACAATTAACAAATTAATAAAAGGTGCATTTCTAGGTACCGTTGGTTTAGTAGGTAGCGTTATTTTCTTTTCTAAATATAAAGCTAAACCTATGAATCAAGAAATCCCGCCCTTTTTCTCTAAGCCTGCACCGTATATCTTTGCACACCGTGGTGGCATGGCAGTGAAACCTGAACTGACAAAACTCGCATTTGACAATGCTTTATCACATCACATTGATGGATTCGAAATTGATGTGAGATTGACTAAAGATCAACAATTAGTGGTTTTTCATGATGCAGACGTTGATCGTACGACAAATGGCTCAGGAAAAGTAGCAACACATACTTTAACAGAATTAAAGCAATTAGACGCAGGTTACCATTTCACTGATTTAAATGGGGCAACACCTTATCGTAATCACACTGACGCTAAAATACTAACTTTTGATGAATTATTAAAATTATATCCTAACACACTTATAAATGTTGATCTTAAAGATGATTCACAAAGTGATCAAGGTAAATTAGCACCTAAAATCATTTATGATATCATTGTTAAAAACCACGCGCAAAATCGCGTTTTAGTTACTAGTTTTCAAAGTGATCAAGTTGAAAGATTCAAAAAAGAAAGCAACTACACAATAGCTATTGGAGCAAGTCAAAGCGAAGTGGCAGAAGGCTTCTTAAAATTCAAATCAGGTTTAGGCAATACATTTAAACCACAAGCACATACATTTCAAATGCCAGTGACTTTTAAAGGTATTAAATTGACTTCACCTAAATTTATACAGTGGTTAAATGAACGTAATATCGTCCCTGGCTTTTATGGTATTAATAATCTAGATTTAATGAATGATTTAACCAAAAACGGGGTGCATACTATAGTCACTGATAGACCTGATTTAGCAGAACGTTTTAAAAACACTTATCAAAATAAATAGTTATATAAAAGCTGGGTCACAACAAGTGCCCAGCTTTTATATTAATTAACATTACAGACCTGATTTGCTATAAGGAGCAGCTACAAGAACCACCCGTTGCACAACCACTAGCATCTTTTTGGAAAAATGGATTACCTGTTTCAATCTTTACATTTTCAGACACAGCATAAGCTATTTTCACTATAACTTCGTCTATTAAATCTTGTAATGCAACCTCTTTTTGTTTGTAATCCATAACTACTGGTAGCATTTCATAAGCACGTTTTCGTTTGCGTGTTTCTAACATCACTTTTTGATAATCTGGATGATATTTTCCAAATCTCATTATTTCATCATATTGCGCTTTTGATTTTAAAAAAGCTTGATAGAGCAAATGCGCTTCATCATTTTCTTGTAAATTTTGTTCTGCTATTTTAAATGAATGATATAATCGTGAATCAAGTATTTTATCACTTAAATCCTCAATATCATCAAGAATGTTCAAAGTTTCTTCTGTTATCATTATAACCTCTCCTACTTATCTTCAATGAAAATAATTGTATAATAACCGTTTGACACTTCGCCGCCGACTTCATTGTATTTAGAATTTAACATTCTTGATCTATGAATATCAGAGTTTAACCAACTATGGATTAAAGTTGGTACTTCGTTAAAATCATATCCTACATTTTGACTAGTAGAAACAAAAGAAATATTTTGTTCATTAAGCTTTTGTTTTAAGGCATCTTCTGTAAATTCTACACTATCAGTATCAATTGCTTCGTACAAATTATACGATGCAATATGAGCTACGTCATTATTGATTTTTAAAGGCTTAGCATCTTTTAATTTACGCATCTCATTAGTTATTTCATAAAGTGTCATCAATTGATTTGCATTTTGTTCATATGGTATTTTTTTATAATTATTTTTCACTTTTTTATCTTCTTGCGCAGTAATCATTTGATAGGGTTTAAATGCTATTAATGCTTCACTATCTAAATATCTTACACCTACGATTTCGTTAGCTTGTTGATCAATATAAACTTGTGCATAAACATTATTGAATTTTATTAGTGTCTGTGTTTTCATATCTGAATCTGAAAGTTCTATTTCATACGCTTTTCCATTAGCTTTAATCGTTGGCTCTGGATTGATACTGTACTTTTCAAAAACATGTGCCGCATTATCACCAATTTCTACTGGATTAACGTTAGCATTTTTACCAGTGGCATAAACTGATTTAATTTTATTTTTTTTCGTTGTGACAAGATAATACTGATCTTTTTGTTTATATACGTAGTTTTTAAAACCACCTTTATATGAATAGACTCTATCTGCTTGACCATAATTATCAGTTAAATTATGTAAATCTTGTCCAATCCAAGTACCCACACCTTTTTTTAGTTTAGGATTTTCAACATTTGTTTTTTTGTTTTGAAAATCTTTGTTTTGTGTTGTTTTTGAAGTTTCTTTATTAGGATTTTCTAAAACATCAAATTTCAAACGCGGTGAGTAAAATAGATAAATTATAAAACAAATCAATAATAATACACCAATAACTTTAATTATTAGTTTCTTCATCGCTCATCCACCTACATTATTCTTTGGTTCATTGTACATGTTTATAACAGATACAAGCAAGGCATGTCCTCAAATTTGTTAATTTGTAATAAACCCTTTACATTTTCACCATAGATTATATTTGCATGACGTAATATACAATAGAATTTTGGGTATAAAATAAATGAAGGGGTGACAAATATGTCAATCATTCGTATACATGGTGCGAAACAAAATAATTTAAAAGATATTTCTTTAGATATACCAAAACATAAAATTTCTGTATTCACGGGTCGTTCTGGTTCAGGTAAGTCATCATTAGTCTTCAATACAATTGCTGCCGAATCGGAACGTTTACTTAACGAAACATATTCTACATATATACAAAATCAATTAAAACAATTTAGTAAAGCAAATGTAGATTTAATAGAACATTTACCCGTAGCTATGATTATCAATCAAAAAAGGTTAGGTGGTAATTCGCGTTCTACAGTAGGTACAATCTCCGATATTTATGCTTCAGTGCGTTTATTATGGTCCCGTATCGGAACACCATTTGTAGGATATTCTGATATTTTTTCTTTTAATAATCCAAACGGTATGTGCGAAACATGCTCTGGTCTTGGATACGTAGAAGATATTAATTTGGAAGAACTGTTAGATTTTGAAAAATCTTTAAATGAAGACGCAATCCGTTTTCCCTCTTTTAGACCGGATAGTTGGCGTGGTAAACGTTATTTATATTCTGGATTGTTTGATAATGACAAGAAATTGAAACATTATGATAAAAAAGAATTGGATACTCTGTTATACACAAAACCTACTAAATTGAAAAGCCCTCCAGCAAACTGGCCAAAAACTGCAAAATTCGAAGGACTTATTCATCGATTTAGACGCTCTTTTTTATTAAATGACAATTTTGAAAAAAATAAATTCAAACATGATATTGAAAGAGTTGTCACATCAAAAAAATGCCCAACATGTGGTGGTAAAAGATTAAATCAAAATGTATTACAATCCAAAATTAATGGCTTAGATATCGCTGAGTTCACGCATTTATCTATTGATGAAGCAATGACTTTTATTCAAAAATTAGAATCTACCAAAGCACAATTTATAATTAGCCCTTTGCTAAAGCAATTAGAATCTCTTAGTTATATTGGACTTAATTATCTCACTTTGGATCGTGAAACGAAAACGCTGTCTGGTGGGGAATCTCAACGTATTAAACTTATCAGGCATCTAAATAGCCCTTTAAGTGACTTAGTATATATCATAGATGAACCGAGTATCGGGCTACATCCTGAGGATATTCAAAAAATAAATGAAATCATTCAATCATTAAAAAATAAAGGTAACACAGTTCTGGTAGTAGAACATGACCCGGACGTAATCAAAATTGCAGATCACGTCATAGATTTAGGGCCGTATGCTGGGAAAAATGGTGGTGAAATTATTTTCACTGGTAACTATTCTGATTTATTATCATCAAATTCCAGTACTGGAAAAGCATTAAAGAAAAAACATAAATTGAAATCATCCATAAGGCAAACAGATGCGTTTATTGACTTAAATCATATGACGCAAAACAATTTAAAAGATATTTCAGTTCGTATCCCTAAACATGCAATGACCGTTGTAACTGGTGTAGCTGGTTCTGGCAAGAGCACACTTATACATGGCGGCTTACAAAACAATGAAGACGCTATTATTATCGATCAAAAACCCGTACACGCTTCAAGTCGTTCTCACTTGTTAACATACCTAGATATATTTGATGATGTTCGTACCTATTTCAGTAAAAATACTGGGTTGAAGAAGTCATTATTCAGTTACAACTCTGAAGGTGCCTGTCCTGAGTGTCATGGAAAAGGTGTGCTAAAAACGGAGCTTGCATTTATGCCAGACTTCACCCAAATTTGTAGTGTTTGTGGTGGTAAAAGATATAAGCCTGAAGTTTTAAATGCAACTGTCTCAGGCTATTCTATAGCAGATATATTGAACTTAACAGTGGATGAAGCTTTAGACTTTTTTAATACAAATCAGTCTATTGCACAACCTTTGCAATCACTGAAAGCAACAGGTTTAAATTATATGAATTTAGGACAAACACTTGATACATTATCTGGTGGAGAAATACAACGTGTTAAACTGAGTAAATATTTGACACACATTGTGAGTAATCACATTTTTGTATTTGATGAGCCTACTACTGGCTTACATGAAGATGATATACCAATCATTTTAGCTTGTTTTGATAATTTAATTGACCAAGGTAATACAGTAATTGTCATTGAACATAATTTAACAATGATGACAAATGCAGACTGGATTATTGATATAGGGCCATATGCTGGAAACAAAGGTGGTAAATTACTTTACCAAGGAAATCCAGATGGCCTGTTAGCAAACACTGCTTCTGTTACGGCTAAACACTTAAAAAGATATTTATCTTAAGTTAATTTTTAAAACTTTCATTTAAATCATTTGAGTGAAACGACACGCAAAATTGGAGTTACAAAAATTATAAAAAAGAATCTATCACTTAAACAGATAACTTCTGCAACTTTAAAATAAAAATAACCTGAGACACTGCTGTGTCTCAGGTTATTTTTAGATGTAATGATTATTTTAGCTTAGTCCATCAATATTTTAACTAAGTATATTTATAAAACCGAAAGTTGCTTTCAACAATGATGTTGTTTCTCCACCTGGATATAATACATAGAGTAATACATAAACCATCACTCCTGTGATAGCAGTACAAAACCAAACAATTGATGCAATTGGTCCTACAAATCTATGAAGTTTAAATTTGTCTTTGAAGGCAGTGATGATTTGGAAAAGTCCTAGCAGACCACCGATAGTAGCTAAATTGATATGAAAAACCAAGAAGATTGTATAATAAATCTTAATTGAATCTGGGCCACCAAAAGCAGTATTACCAATAAATATCGTTCTCGAAGCATAAATAATAAAGAAAGTTAGCGCAAATATAGCAGCAAGTAACATAAATTTTTTATGACTTTCGATTTCTCTTTTCCATATTTTACGCCATCCTATTGCAATAAAGATTGCGCTTATCACTATACATGTTGTGCTAATTGTAGGTAAGATTGGTAAATTCATATATTCCATCCTTATTAATATTTATTAGAACATTTTAATTAATGAAACAACAACAACGAGTACGAAGAAAACTACTAAATAGTTTAAAGAGTATATAAACATTTTTGTTGCCCATTTTGTTTGATCTGAATCTTTTTTAAAACTCGTTAAACCTAAATATAACCAGCCTAAATTTAATAATGTAGCTAATATGATAAATGTTGTACCAAGATCACTCAATAAAAATGGTAGTGGTAATAACAATACTAGCCAGATAAACATACTCACTCTCGTGCGTTTGAAACCTTTAACAGAAGGTAACATTGGAATATTTGCCAAACTATATTCATCTTTACGCTTTATTGCCAATGCATAAAAATGTACTGGTTGCCAACAAAATATTACTAAGAAAAGCGCTACAGCAATCATACTAATATTGCCTTCGATAGCTGTCCAACCTATTAACGGTGGCACAGCACCCGGAAAACTCCCAATCACTGTATTCCAAACTGTATGACGTTTAGACCAAATTGAATAAAATGACACATATCCAACAATACCTAACAATCCTATTACACCAGATGGTATATTTAAAGCAAATAATAATGCTTCCCCTACGAGCATCATTCCAAAACTAAGTAATAATAAATTTCTATTTGAAATTTTTCCATTAACTGAAGGTCTTTGCTGTTTACTTGGCATGATACTGTCAATATCTTGATCATAGTAATTATTTAAAGCGCATGCGCCCCCCATAATTAATGTCGAACCTACCAACATCATTAAAATCTGTGGTATTGACGAGAGGAAGGAATGATTTGCCAACACAATTGCAAGCCATGAACCAGCGAATGCTGGAATTAAATTGCCCTGAACTAGTCCCATTTTAATAATTTGTTGTAACTCTTTAAACGTTACACGACTAGAATTATGCGACAAAGTTTGTTCTTTGTTCATAATTTCCCTCCTAATTTTTCCATATAATACAATGATATATCAATTTACTGTGATTGACTACATTTATACAAAGTTATTTGTGACACTTTATCGACATTCACAAATAGTCATTTTTGTGACACAATTAGAAACGTATTTCTTGTTATAATAATAGTTAAGTTTTATTTAAAAATATAAAAGTAAATGTAAAGAGTCTTTGGTTTAAACTATAAATGATTGATATCATTGTAGCTGAATCATTACTCATATCTGTTTTATTTATTTGTGGGGGGTTAATTCTTGTTTAACAAAAAAAACCTGAAATGGTTATCTGTATTGGCAGCAATAATAATGGCATTTGTACAGCTCGGAGGTGCGTTGGTTACTAAAACTGGTTCAGCTGATGGTTGTGGCTCTGACTGGCCATTATGCCATGGTGCTTTTTTACCTCAAAATTTGCCTATACAAACAATAATTGAATTAAGTCATCGTGCAGTATCAGGTCTATCTTTAATTCTTGTTTTATGGCTAGTGATTGTTGCTTGGAAACACATTGGTTATATCAAAGAAGTTAAACCGTTATGCATGATTAGTATTGGTTTCCTATTATTGCAAGCACTTGTTGGTGCAGCAGCAGTAATGTGGCAACAAAACGATTATGTTTTGGCATTACATTTTGGTATTTCATTAATTTCATTTTCTTCAGTATTTGTTTTAACTTTAATTATCTTTGAGATAGACCGTAAATACGAAGCTGATGAATTATTTATTCGTAAGCCGCTTAGAATTTATACGTGGATTATGGCAATCATTGTATACTTAACGATATATACTGGTGCGTTAGTTAGACATAAAGAAGCAAGTTTAGCTTATGGTCAATGGCCGCTTCCATTTAATGATTTAATACCTCATAACGTTCAAGATTGGGTGAATTTCACTCACAGAGGTATGGCTTTAATCGCTTTTATTTGGATTTTAATCACGTTTGTTCATGCAATTAATAATTACAAAGAAAATCGAACAATTCGTTTCGGCTATACCGCTGCATTTATTTTAATAATTTTACAAGTGATAACAGGTGCTTTATCTATTATTACTGAAGTGAATTTATTAATCGCTCTATTACACGCATTATTCATAACAATATTGTTTGGATTGATTGCTTACTTTATTGTATTGATGCTAAGAACCATACGAAGTGGCGGTTAATCCACTTTAATTAACATATAAAATGGCTGTGATACATTAACCGTATCACAGCCATTTTTTGTTTAATCTTCTTGTTCTTTTTCAATTTCTATTAATAAGTCACCTGTTTCAATGGCATCGCCATTTTGAACTGTCACTTTTCTTACGACTCCATCAAACGGTGCTTGAATCGTTGTTTCCATCTTCATTGCTTCAGTGATCAATAATGCTTGTCCACTCGTCACAGATTCACCCTCAGCAATTTTTACTTCAGTAACTGATCCTGGCATTTGTGCGCCAATGTGATTTGGATTTAGTTTATCTGCTTTGGGTTTGACACTTGCATTGGCTTTAACATTTTCATCTTGTATGAAAATACGTCTTGCCTGACCATTCATATCATAAAATATTGTACGTACACCTTTTTCATCAGGTTCCGTAATCGTTTTAAGTGTAATAATTAATCGTTTTCCTGTATCAATTTCTATTTCTACAGTCTCATTAGCTCTCATACCAAAGAAAAATGTTGGTGTATCTAAAAGTGATACATTTCCAAATTGTTCTTGCGTCGCAATAAATTGTTCATACACTTTTGGATATAACACATAACTGATTACATCTTGTTCAGTGACTTCTTTTTGTTGTTTTTCCTCTAATTCTTGTCTTACTGTTTCGAAATCAACTGGCTTTAAATATTCACCTGGTCGTTCAGTTAATGGTGTTTGACCTTTCAATATTACTTTTTGAAGGTCTTTATTGAATCCATTAACTGGCTGACCAATTTCTCCTTTGAAAAATGATACTACTGATTCAGGGAAATCTAATTTATGTCCATCTTTGATTACGGATTGCTCATCTAAATCATTTTGAACCATGTATAAGGCCATATCGCCAACAACTTTTGATGAAGGTGTTACTTTAACAATATCACCGAATAAGAAATTAACACGCTTATACATATCTTTTACTTCATTAAATCTGTTACCTAAGCCTAAACTTTTCGCTTGTTGACGTAAATTAGAATATTGTCCACCCGGCATTTCATGTTGATAAATTTCTGTGTTAGGTGATTTAATATCACTTTCGAAATCGCTATAGTATTGACGTACAGTACCCCAATAATGTGACAATTCTTCCATTCCATCAATGTCTGCACGCATGCTTCTACCGAAACCATTCAGTGCATAATACAATGAATTAGCACTTGGTTGACTTGTTAAACCACTCATTGATGCAACTGCTGTGTCAATAACATCTACGCCTGCATCAATAGCTTCTTTATAAGTTAATAGTCCATTACCACTCGTATCATGTGTGTGTAAATGAATTGGTAAATCAACTGCTGCTTTTAACTCACCGATTAATTCGTAAGCTGCTTTCGGTTTTAATAAACCAGCCATATCTTTAATAGCTAATATATGGAATCCTTCTGATTCGAGTGTTTTCGCCATATTTACATAGTAATCTAACGTGTAAATATTAGAACGATTTGCATTTAAAAAATCTCCTGTATAGCAAATAGCGCCCTCTGAAATTTTACCTGCTTCTTGAACTGCTTCATTTGCAACTTTCATTTGATCTATCCAGTTTAACGAATCAAAAATACGGAAGACATCTATACCTGCATCAGCACTTTCTTTCACAAATTTTTTAATGACATTATCTGGATAATTTTTATAGCCAACAGCGTTAGATGCACGTAAAAGCATTTGGAATAATACATTTGGAATCGCTTTTCTCAATCTTTCAAGTCTTTCCCATGGATTTTCCTTCAAGAAGTTGTAAGCAACATCAAATGTTGCACCGCCCCACATTTCTAATGAAAAACTATCTTTCATTACATCAGCTGTTTTAGAAGCAATATTCATCATATCTTTAGTTCGTACGCGTGTAGCCAACAATGATTGATGTGCATCTCTGAAAGTAGTATCTGTAATTAATACATCCTCTTGCTGTTTCAACCATTCTGCAACTGCTTGTGGTCCTTTATGATCTAATAACTGCTTCGTGCCTTCAAATTTTTCGACAACCTTTTTTGGAACCTGAGGGATTGGTGACGTTTCATAAATTGGTTTCGGTCTTTTTTCTACGTTAGGAAAACCATTGATAGATACATTACCAATATACTCTAACGTTTTCGTACCTCTATCTAATGTAGGCTCAATATCAAATAATTCTGGCGTACTTTCGATAAACTTAGTTGTGTAGTCGCCAGTCTTAAATTGTGTATTTCTCATAACATTGATTAAAAATGGCACATTTGTTTTCACACCACGAATACGCATTTCTTGTAAAGAACGGTCCATTTTTTCATTTGCTTGTTTAAATGTCATACCATGTGTAGATAATTTTACAAGTAATGAATCATAATACGGTGAAATTTCAGCACCTTGGAAACCATCACCTGCGTCAAGTCTGACCCCGAAGCCACCACTTGAACGATAAGCTATAATTCTACCAGTATCTGGCATAAAGTCATTTGTTGGATCTTCAGTTGTAATACGACATTGAATTGCATAACCTAATGTTTGAATATCTTTTTGTTGTGGCATGCCAATTTCATTATCAAATAGCTTTTCACCATCAGCTACAAGAATTTGAGTTTTAACGATATCTACGCCAGTCACCATCTCAGAAATCGTATGCTCAACTTGTACACGTGGATTGACTTCTATGAAATAAAAATCGTCTCCAGATACTAAAAATTCAACTGTGCCAGCATTCACGTACTCAATTTTCTCCATTAATTGAATCGCAGCGTCACATATACGTTCTCTCAAATCATCAGTAAGTGCAACAGATGGTGCGACTTCAACAACTTTTTGATGACGTCTTTGAACAGAACAATCACGTTCATATAAATGAACAATGTTACCATGTTCATCCCCAATGACTTGTACTTCAATATGCTTTGGATTATCTATATATTTTTCAATATAAACCTCACTATTACCAAAAGATTTTTCCGCTTCAGATTTTGCTCTGTGGAACGCTTCCTCTAATTCATCTTCGGAACGCACAATACGCATACCTTTTCCACCGCCACCACTTGTAGCTTTAATCATCAAAGGATAGCCAGCTTCATTTGCAAAAGCAATTGCATCGGATTGACTATCAATTGGTCCATCTGTACCTGGAATAACTCTCAAATCAGCATTAATTGCTGTAGTTCTTGCCTTAACTTTATCACCAAACATGTCTAAATGTTCGACACGTGGTCCGATAAACTTAATCCCCTCTTCTTGGCAACGTTTGGCAAAGGTTTCATTTTCGCTTAAAAATCCATAACCAGGATGAATTGCGTCCACTCCTGCACGCTTCGCAACATCTAAGATGCGTTCTATATCCAAATATGATTCTGCTGGTCCTAAGTCTTTCCCAACTAAATATGACTCATCAGCTTTATATCTATGTAATGATCCTTTATCTTCATTTGAATAAATCGCAACCGTTTTTATATTTAATTCTGTTGCAGCCCTAAAAATCCTTATTGCTATTTCTCCACGATTGGCTACCATAAGTTTATTAATTTGTTTCAAATCATGGTCCCCCTTAAATTTTGAATTTTCTAAAAAGTTGAATATAAAATTGATTATAGCAAAATACGAACTATGTATACAGTAAAATAGTTTTCACATTATTTAAAATTACAATATGATTAATGCTTTTATTTTTAACATAGCAATCTCCTTTTTAGTGCAATGAGTACTTAAAATTTGATACCTATCGCATTTAAAAGAGATTATATCACAAAACTAACATAACACAAAGTTATCATTATTGATAACTTTAACTTATTAAAAGCGTTATATTTGCTAAGTTTTTCAAAAGTAGCTGATATCGTTAAAAAAATAAGCAAACGTTTTCAACATCTGAATGTTGAATCGTTTGCTTATTTTGCGCGTATTAACCATTTTTAGGAACGCTAAAATGTTGCGTATGTTTACGTTGTTGTCTTTTTTTTGATTCATCAACTTTAATTTGTTTAGCGGTAATTAATAATAGTCCCATTGCAATACTTAGACTGATCATTGACGACCCACCAAAGCTAATAAATGGTAATGGAACACCAGTTAAAGGAATCGTACCTGAAATACCACCTAAATTGACAAATGTTTGACTACCTATATAACTAGCAACACCTACACAAACCAGTTTATAAAAGTATGAACTCGTCTTACTCGCAAGTTCAAATGCTCTATATACAATAAAGAATAATAAGCAAATGACAATTAGTCCTCCAACAAGTCCAAGTTCCTCACAAATAATAGAAAAAATAAAGTCAGTATGTGGTTCAGGCAAGTAACCTAACTTCATAATGCTGTTTCCTAAACCGCGGCCTAATAAACCGCCATTACCAATTGCAATTAATGAATTAGAAATATGATAACCTGTACCTCCTTCATTGCTGAACGGATCTGTAAGCGTACTAAATCTAGCAGTTAAATAATCTGGCACAAGTCCTATCAGTAAAAACAAGCCACCAATGAGTACAATACCTGTGAGTATCATTAATCCATATTTTAGCGATTTTTGAACTCCAATACCTGCATAAAATAGGATTGAGAAAAAAATTATTAATATTAATAATGTTTGACCAACATCGCGTTGTAAAAATACAAGACCGATACAAATAGCAGATAAAATAATTGGAGAAGTCATAAGTTTAGGATTTTTAAAAACTTTTGGCCTTTTCTTTTCAATCATATATGGAATATATAATATCAAGGCAATTTTTAATAATTCTGATGCTTGTAAATTCATAAAACCTAAATTAATCCAACTTTTTGAACCATTAATATTACTTCCTACTAATAGAGTTGCTACTAACAATAAGATAATGCCAAGCATCATCCATTTTTGAAACTTAATCGTTTCTAGTAACTTCACATTCATTACGAATGCCATAAAAAAAACAAGAATGATACTCATAATTACGTACATTAATTGTCTAGTATAAAAATATGTTCCTGTTACAGGTACACCACCTGTTAAAGAACCTTTAGTGGCTGCAACCATACTTGCACTATATACCATGACTAAGCCAATGAGACATAACAACAAATATGTAATTACTAACGGATAGTCAATATATTTAGCATTCTTGCTAATATACTGAAAAAAATTCTTTATGTTATTCATTCGACATATCATCCAATTCTATTTTATATATTCTTTACATATTAATCATTTTTTAATAAACGTTTCAATCATTTTCATTAATCCAAATACTGAAATTGTTTTAAAATTTCATTGTACCTTTAATAGTATATCAAAAAATGTATTCATTTTTCGAACAAATATAATCTGTTGTTCAATCATTATCAAAGCGTAACATCATTTATTATCCAACAAAAAAAGTGGCTACGATACAATCAATATAATATTGACATCTTAGCCACTTCAAATATCTTATGTAGTTTTTTAACTACTTTAATTCGTTTTATATCATTTTATCTAGTAAAAATAAATTTATACTTTTCAAAATTAGCGAATCCAATTAAACGTTTGTAAATGCTTCGTGTAATTTAGACAATTCTTTTTCTAAACGAAGCATTAAATCTTTGCCCGCTTCTCTATCCACTAAGCCTAGTTCAACAGCAAAATCAACTTCTTTTTGTAAACCAAACATTTGTGTATCAAGAACTTCTTCATACAATGGGCATTGAGGTAATGTAAGATTATCCATTTGAACTTTAATCAATTGAAGAATCCTGTCTGCATCTTTATTTAATTGGTCATATGCCGCACTGTTTAATTTTTGGCCCTTTACCATGACATACTCCCCCTATCAATTGTAACTTTATATGTAAAAGTTTATCTTACTGATACAGAAAAAGCAAGTGAATTCAGTAATATACTAAGGCTAGTTATTTATGATAATATTGGAATTAGTGATATATTTATTTTAGTTACATATACAATTAATAAAACGAACTACACAATTCATTGTGATATGAGCGTTCAAACAATAGGTATTTTTAATTTTGCGATGCGTCTTCAATGATACAAACTATTTAATTATGTTCAAATTCACAAAAATGTCAATTATTGTAACGACTGAACTTGTTGTCGAATCGTTTTATTTAAAATTTTTAAAATATATTAGGAGTGGGATTATGATTCAAATTAAGGGCGAAGTTAAATTTCCAATTACTTTAGACAGTACTACTTGGATATTTGATGATAGAAAAGTTAAATTAGAAGATTTAGAGAATGGTGTATTTGATGGTACTAAACCTATCAATTTCAATGACAACCGCGAATGGAATCGTGCAATCTTAGAAGGACAAACAAATCCTCCAACACTAAATTCAGAAATTAAATATCGAAAAAGAGCAGTTTTAAAAGATTCATTTGTAATTAATATGTCACCATTTTTCAAAAATGCTGAACCACATGATCATGCAAAAGCAATACGTCTGTTTAATGATGAAGCTTCTATGGAAGTACCAATAGACCTACTACCATATCTTTTCTTCCAATTTGCTCGTGATGGCAAAAGACTTTATGACGATAACTTCGTTGATAGTTTTGTCTATATACCAGAACAAGGTTATTCATATGAGTTCAAGTATGTTACTCATATCGAGGTGATTTAAATGATAAAAGTGCAATGTATTATCTGTGATACTGAAGTATTCATTGATCAAAATACATTAGAAGCTAAAAGATTAAGAAATGATCCAATGCACACTTTTATGTGTGACGAATGTAAAAGTCGTCTAGATACCCCAAAACAACGAAAACAAGAAAGCACTTTCGACCATCGATAACATATTTTTTATAACCTTAATGTTGTTTTAACCGAAAAATTAAAACCTGTCATCATAATATTAGTAATCGTTGAAAGAAGTCCACGACGATTGTCAATGATTATTAATATTACAAATTAAACGGATCGTTTAATTCTAAAAATTTACCCCATGAAAGTTTCTATTAATTTGAAACTTTCATGTTTTTTTATATCAACGTTTCTTTTTTAATTACTTTCTTGATGTGAAACAATACTTAGCATGTAAATACAAATATACACGCTAACGTTGATCAATGAAAATTATTTTAAATCTCATTGATCACTTTCTAGGCATTCACCACACAATCAAAGTATTTACCTACACTTTAATAAATGCAATTAAATCAATTTACCTTAGTGTAATACATATAATAGTTATACTCTAATGCAACACATCTCATACTAAATCCTTCAAATTAGAAGATTGAAATTTGAACTGACTTTATTACTAAACACCACTCATTATCTGTTTACTCAACGATATAATGTCATAAAAAAAACAATGTCAATCTCTATATTATTCCAATAGAAATTGACATTGTCATGTGAATCAACGATATTTATCTCTCGTTATTTTGAAAATTTACTAATTATTCTTCTTCTTGCATTAATTGTTTGATTCGTTTCGATTCTTTTTCACGCGCTGCTTTTTCTAAAATTGTTTTTCTAATACGAATCGTTTCAGGTGTTACCTCTACTAATTCATCATCATTGATAAATTGTAATGCTTCTTCTAAAGTTAATTTTCTTGGTCGTTTCATTGTAACTGTTTGATCTTTTGTAGCTGAACGTACGTTAGTTTGATGTTTTTCTTTCGTAATATTTACTGTTAAGTCATTTTCACGATTGTGTTCACCAACAATCATACCTTCATAAACTTCAGTTCCTGGTTCCATAAAGTTTGTACCACGATCTTCTAGTCCCATAATCGCATATGAACTTGCTTGACCTTTATCCATTGAAACAAGCGCACCATTTCTTCTACCACCTATACGGCCTTTAACACGAGGTTTGAATTCTTCAAAAGTATGGTTAATAATGCCATAGCCACGTGTCTGTGACATAAACTCAGTAGTATAACCGATTAAACCACGAGCTGGAACCATGAATATAAGACGAGTTAAACCATTATCCGTTGTCACCATGTCTAACATTTCACCTTTACGTTGTCCTAATGACTCAATGACAGCACCTGTATATTCTTGAGGTACTTCACATTGCACACGTTCAAATGGTTCACATTTAACGCCATCAATTTCTCTTAAGATAACTTGAGGTTTAGAAACTTGTAATTCATAACCTTCACGTCTCATATTTTCAATTAAAATAGATAAATGTAGTTCCCCACGTCCTGCAACGATCCATTTATCCGGTGATTCTGTTTGAGTTACTTTTAATGATACATCTGTTTCTAATTGTTCATCTAAACGTTCTTGAATTTGACGAGATGTTACGAAGTCACCTTCACGTCCAGCAAATGGTGAATTATTCACTCTAAATGTCATTTCCAATGTAGGCTCATCAATTCTTAGAACTGGTAAAGGATCTTGATGATCATTAGGTGTTACAGTTTCACCTACGTTAATATCTTCCATACCTGAAACAGCAATTAAATCACCAGCATAAGCTTCTTCAACTTCTTCACGTTTTAATCCGAAATAACCGAAAATTTTAGTTACTCTGAAATTCTTAACTGAGCCATCTAATTTTAATAAAGATACACTATCACCAACACGCATCGTTCCTCTAAACACACGTCCTACACCAATACGTCCAACGTAATCGTTATAATCCAATAATGCTATTTGGAATTGTAACGGTTCATCTCTATTATCAATTGGAGCTGGTACATAATCAATAATTGTCTCGTAAAGTGATTGCATGTTTTCATCTTGTTTTTCAGAATCTAAACTTGCAGTACCATTAACAGCTGATGCATAAACAACAGGGAAATCCAATTGCTCATCGTTAGCTTCTAATTCAATAAATAAGTCTAATACTTCGTCTACTACACCTTCTGGTCTAGCTTCAGGTTTATCAATTTTATTTACAACTACTACAGGTTTTAAATTTTGTTCAAGTGCTTTTTTCAAGACGAAACGTGTTTGTGGCATTGTACCTTCATAAGCATCTACAACTAAGATTACACCATCAACCATTTTCATAATACGTTCAACTTCTCCACCGAAATCGGCGTGTCCTGGCGTATCTAAAATATTGATTCTGTTATCTTTATAATTAATTGCCGTATTTTTAGCAAGAATTGTTATGCCTCGTTCTCTTTCTATGTCGTTAGAATCCATTGCTCTTTCATCTACATGCTCATTTTCACGGAATATTCCTGATTGTTTTAATAATTCATCTACTAATGTTGTTTTACCATGGTCAACGTGAGCGATGATTGCGATATTACGAACATCTTCTCTTATTTTAGTCATTTTATACAATTTCCTTTCTCGAGTAAATTCCCACTTTTCTTTGCAACTTTTTTATTATATCATATAATTGGTTAAAGAAAACTATAAAGGTGTGGTTGGGATGCAACAAAAAAAATCTAAATCAATATTCTGGGTACTCGCTATCATAGCTGTTATATTATTGCTTTTATTTAGCTTTAGTATCGCTGCTACAAATGTTCCAATGATGATTTTAACATTTATACTATTCATTGCAACATTTGGGTACGGTTTCACTTTAAAAAAGAAATATCGTGAAAATAACTGGCTATAATTGTCAAAATAAATAGGGACAGAAAATCATTTTGAAAATGTATTTTCTGTCCTTTTTTTACGTTGACTTAAATTTTAAAAATGAATTAAAGTTTTTGTTTTGTTCTCTACTCGTTATCTTATTCATTGTTTTTTCATATATCTTTTACTTAAAGATATAAAATTTTGCCTAATAGTATGATTAAAGTGGTTAACTTAATGTTTCAAACGTTTTTGTAATGCTTCGATGATTTCATTATTTTTTTGAAAATGAAATTCTAATAATTCCGCATGTAATTGTGGATTTGCCATTACTATGGAACTTGGTTCATATATAGACAAGGTGTCACCCATTAAATCTGTACCAATGCCACCTACTTCCTGCAGTATGATTAAACCGCCAGCAAAATCCCAAGGTTGTAATCTTGGTGTAATGTAGCCTCCTAATTTACCAGTAGCAACATGAATGATTTCTAGCGCAGCTGAACCATAAGCTCTCGCGCTTCTAGCTTCGTCCACAATTGGTTTGAACACTTCACCCAATCTTGGTTTTGTAAGCCAATTAGGATTGATGCCAATTATGCTTGTACTTAAGGGACTCGATTGAATTGCAGGTAGCAAGTTGCCATTTTCAAATGCACCTTCACCAACTTTTGCATGGTAAAGTTTATCATTTATAACATCGTATACAAATCCTGCGTATGGTTTACCATCATTAAATATACCAATAGAAATTGCAAAGTTTTCTTTTTGGTGTACAAAATTCAACGTTCCATCAATTGGATCAATAACCCATACAATGCCTGATTCATCTTTAAGGTCATGTCCATGTCCTTCTTCACCAATCACTAAATGCTCTGGATAAGTCTGCTTGATATTGTCAAAAATATATTTTTCTGTCGCTTTATCAACATTTGTCACTAAATCATTGGGATTTGACTTAGTTTCTATTTCTATACCTTTTTTCATGATTTTTTTTACATTGATGCCCGCTTCTAAAATAAGGCCTTTTGCAAACTCATAAACAGTCATTGTATCCCTCTCCTTTTTACGACTCACTTTTCATTAATATTTAATAAGATATAGAACTATATATTTAAAATAGTCAATTGTATGTAATATCATATTAGTTAATAATACTATGTTTTTACCCTAATTCATAGGTTTATACACGTTGCTGTACAATGTGCGATTGTTCAAATAAAAAAACAAAGTCAATGTTTATAGTGTTATAATTATGCTAAAATATAAACGAATAGATGCACACTAGGAGGTTAAAATGGCTAAATATATATTTAAAACAAACGATTTCAAAGCATTTACTGTTGATGGTTTAGATAACAGAATGGAAGCTTTGAATAAACATGTTCGACCACAATTGCATGAACTAGGAGAATATTTTTCTCAATATTTAGAGGCAACAACTGGAGAAGTTTTTTATCCACACGTTGCTAAACATGCAAGACGAAGTGTAAATCCACCTAAAGATACATGGGTCGCTTTTGCAACCAACAATCGCGGTTATAAAATGTTACCACATTTTCAAATAGGTCTTTTTGAAAACCAATTATTTGTCATGTACGGTGTTATGCATGAAGCAAAAGATAAAGCACAGCGTGTGAAGGTTTTTGAAGAACAATTTCATTCACTTAGAAATTTACCATCTGATTATAGCTTAAGCTTGGACCACATGTCTCAAGAAAAAACATATATTAAAGATATGTCAGATGATGAAATACAAAGTGCAATTGATCGTGTTAAAAAAGTAAAAAAAGGTGAATTATTTGTTGCACGTACCCTTGCTCCAAATGCGGACGAATTAAAAACAGATAAAACCTTTTTAAACTTTTTAGAAGAAACCTTCGAACAGCTATTAAAATTTTACAACTAAAGTTTTATTTTTAATTCTATAAATAAACTAAGATATCAATAGATTTATTCAACATAATAAACACCACCACTGCTTAATTTACATATATTATAATATTGACAGTGATTTGGGACGACTCTTGCGAGAAGAGCTCTAGCCGAAGACTACAGGCTAAGGCAGTGCCCGCGGAAAGCGTGCATAAAAAACTGCTAACAAAGTCGGAGGCTTTGTCGACAGTCTGAACCACCTTTTATAAAAAGGTGGCTTTCTCATCTCAATTTTTAGAAATTCAAATCAATGAGACAAGATAGTCTTTGAATTAGTAATATTTTAGTGTGATATTAGCAGTGATTTATGCCGACTCCTGCGGGAATAGCACTAGCCGAAGACTACAGGCTAAGGCAGTGCCCGCGGAAAGCGTGCATAAAAAAAACTGCCAACAAAGTCGGAGGCTTTGTCGATAGTCTGAACTAAGATATAAATATTTTAGACTATAAACAGCGACAATTTCTATTTAAAATAGAAGTTGTCGCTGTTTTACGTTTATAAATAATACATTAGCATGTTGTGATATCTATCTTGTTATTAATATAATCAAGAAAAAAGGATGGTGTCTTAAACTCCTGAATTTGTATTGTATATAAAATCAAAATTTGTACTAACAACTAAACTGCTAACATAGTTAATACTTTGTTAGCAGTTAGCGTATATTTTCAGTTTTTATAGATCATTTATTACTAAGCCTTTTCACATAACTTAATAAATATAAGGATCCTCATCTTTTTTCTTTTTTAATTCTTGTTCTGGATTCATATCACTCTTTTGTCGTTGACCAATATCTTTGGCATCTTCACTAAAGTCATTTTGTTGTATTTGATTATGATATTGTGGTTGACCCTTGTCTTTTTTCACTAATAGCATAATTCCAGCAATAATCCAAAGTATTAACGCAATAAAATTACCAGTAAAAAGACTAATTAAAGCTGCAGCAATTAAAAGACAACCAGCTAAAATTCTGTTTCCTTTAATTGTAAATACGCCACAGAATCCTAGAATCGTCGCGAATAATAAAAATCCACCTTGCATTAATATTGAAGCTTTAAGTGCATCTGCCGATATTGACATACCTTGTTGTTCATATATTTGATTTAATGCTTCCTTGGATTCGGGAAAATTCAATAAAATTAGTCCCAAAATCATGAGTATTAAAAATAATAAACTAAGACCGTTTGCAATCCAAGCAAGGATTTTTTCTGCTTTCCGATTCATCATTTTTCCTCCTATTCTTTCATTATCACTATCATAGCAAATTTAACAAAATTACAAAATTACAAAGTGTTATTTTCTATATTTCAAAATATTAATTTACTAATAAAAAATTAAAAGCAGTAAAATTTTATCTAAATAATTACTTGTTATTAGGTTGACCTAATATTTTTTTTGGAGTAACCTATAAAAAGTTAGTTAGAAGTATAGGAGGTATCATTATTGGCTAATAATATAAAAATGCATAATAAAAGTTTAGAAGAAATCAACAATACGGTTTCTATTAATAGTAATGGTAAATTTAGTCAAAAGTTATTATCTTATTTAGGTCCAGGGTTATTAGTAGCAGTTGGTTACATGGATCCAGGAAATTGGATTACTTCAATGCAAGGTGGTGCACAATTTGGATACATTTTGCTATTCGTAATTTTACTCTCTAGCTTATCTGCAATGTTACTTCAAAGTATGACGGTAAGATTAGGAATAGCGACAGGTATGGATTTAGCACAAGCTACAAAATATTACTTAAACAAACCTTTAGCTTTTGTTTTTTGGATTATTGCTGAATTAGCTATTATTGCAACTGATATCGCAGAAGTTATCGGTAGTGCGATAGCATTAGATTTATTGTTTGGCATTCCACTACTTGTCGGTGCACTTATCACGGTATTGGACGTATTTTTATTACTCTTTATCATGCGATTTGGATTCCGAAAAATTGAAGCGATTGTAGGTACGTTAATTTTCACGGTACTTGTGATCTTTATATTTGAGGTGTTTATTGCTTCACCTCATGTCAATGAAGTGTTAACTGGTTTTGTACCAAGCAAAGAAATAATAACGAATAATAGCGCATTGTTTATTGCTTTAGGAATTATTGGGGCTACGATTATGCCACACAATTTATATCTACATTCTTCAATTGTTCAATCAAGAATGTATGATAGAAATAGTTTAAAATCAAAAGCACATGCAATTAAATATGCTACGATGGATTCTAATATTCAACTTTCGATTGCATTTATCATTAATTGCTTATTACTCGTTTTAGGAGCTGCCTTATTTTATGGTGTTAATACTGATCAATTGGGTGGTTTCTACGATTTATATCACGCTTTACAAAATCAGCCTGTATTAGGAGCTTCTATGGGTGCAATTATGAGTACCTTATTCGCAGTTGCTCTATTAGCATCAGGCCAAAATTCTACAATTACTGGTACAATGGCTGGTCAAATTGTAATGGAAGGGTTTTTGCATCTTAAAATTCCAAACTGGTTACGTAGACTAGTTACGCGTCTACTTGCAATTTTACCTATCATATTCTGTATCATTATTTTCAAAAGTGATGAAGCAAAAATTGAACAATTGCTAGTATTCTCACAAGTATTTTTAAGTTTAGCTTTACCGTTCTCATTAATACCTTTACAGCTGGCAACAAATAATCGTTATTTAATGGGTCAATTTAAAAACAGAACCTGGGTTAATACAATTTCATGGCTATTAATCATTATTTTAAGCATATTAAATGTATACTTAATATTAGAAACATTTAAAGAACTCATGTAACCATGCGACTGCAACTCAAATATTTACAGAGAAACAAAACTGACGATTTCTTTGCGAAATTGCGGTTTTGAAATGTGCTGACGCCCGGGGTAATGATATGAGCGAGAGACTACAGGCTCGAGCCATATCCCCAGGCAAGCATGCACGATCAAAATCGAAATATTTTAAATATAAAGAGGGCCAATCCATATTAAGGATTGGCCCTCTTATTTTGTGTATAGCATAGTGCAAATAAAATCTTTATTTTTCTTTATCTGAATCTACCGCTTCATTTTGTTTAGTTTTACTTGATTGACTTTTTGCTTCATCAATCTCTGATGATTCAGCAGTTTGACTTGTGATTTTCTTTCGTTCTTCAAAGTTCATTCTTCGTTGACTAACTGCACTTGGTTGTTGTTTACGTCTTTCTTTTTCACGCTGTTTACGTGCTTTTTTTTCTTGCTTAATTCTAGCTTTTTCTTCAGCTTTTTCTTGTTTCAATCTAGCAGCTTCCTCAGCTTTTTCTTGCTTGATTCGCTGTTGTTCTTCATAAGCTTCTTGTTGAAGTTGTTGTTCTTTTTCAAAAGCTTCTTGTCTTTGTCTAGCTTCTATTTCAGATTCTTCACTATCGATATTTGCGTCCTCTTGTTCATTTTGAAGATTTTCATCAAAATCATTTGGCTGCTTTCTTGATTTATAATTGTATTTAGCCTGTCGAGATAATACTTGAGGTTCTTCCTCTTTTGAATTAATATCCGAATTTACTTTGTCTGCAATTTCGGAACTATATCCACCTCTTCTTAATTGTTGTTCTTGATTTGATGGTTGTTCTAAGTCAGAAGTATCTTGTTGTACATTATATTGTGGATTTGGTTCAGATTTTGGCTCAGGTCTCGGTTCAGGGTTTGGCTCATATTTTGGTTCTGCTTCTTTTTCTTGACCATAGTCATTATAACTTCCTCGATAACCACCTGAATAATAGGATGGTATCATTTCTACTTTATCTTTGCGTGCGAACATCATAATTGCAACTATTAAAAATAGAATCGGTATAATGAGCGGTACAAATAATAGAACTAAAGGTAAAGTGACGATGGTAGCTATTAAAAATAAAAATCCAGATAATATTCTAATATTCATTGAAATTAACGCTAAAAATGATATTAATAAACAAACAATGAAATATACAATAACTGCCCATATACCATTTTGTAACCAAATAACAAATTGAATCGTATTTAATCCATTATTCGCCAATATTTGCTGAATAAAATCATTACCATTTAACGACGTTTCTAAATTTTGAATAGAACTTTCACTACTAAAAGAAACTAATGCAATAAACATTGTGATGATTGTTAGTAATAGTAAGAATATCCAGCTCAACCAACCCAATACCTTTTCTGCTAGTCGACTCACTGGACGCCTAACTTGAGTATATTGTTCTCCTGACATTTCTATACAACTCCTTATACTACTTATCAAACTATTATATCGAATAAACGATAAAATAACTACTATACTATGCTTTAATTTAGCGACATTTTAAAATTTAAAAATCGTTCATTATATTCACTTAGTGTATCTTTACCTAAATCTTTATAGACTTCTAACCGTGCTTGTGTACGCTTTGAAGGATAAAAACGTTCATCATCTTTGATGTCTTTTGGTAATTGTGCTCTTGCAGCCTTATTAGGTGTTGCATAAGCTACCCACTCCGTATTTTGTTTACTATTCTGTTCATCTAACATAAAATTGATAAACTTATGTGCACCTGCTTTATTTTGAGCTGTCTTAGGAATTACCATGTTATCAAACCATAAGTTTGATCCTTCTTTTGGCACGACATAATCAAAATCATTATTATTTTGCACAATCGGCGCTGCTATACCGCTCCACACAACCGCAATGTTAGCTTCGTGTTGTTCAAGCATCATAGTTATTTCATCACCGACAACACCTTTAATATTAGGGCTTAATTGTTTTAAATCTTGTTCAACTTCTGCAAGATGTTTTGATTGCTTATCATTTAAACTGTAGCCTAATTTGTTTAAACCTAAACCCATAACTTCTCTTGCACCGTCTACTAATAAAATATCATTTTGATATTTGGGATTATATAAACTTTCCCATGAATTAAAGTTATCTTGTGGATATACATTTTTATTATATAAAATACCTACTGTCCCAAAAAAATATGGCACCGAATAATGATTACCCCTATCAAATGACATATTCATATAATCTTTATCTAAATTTTTCATATTTGGTATTTTCTCATGATTTAAAGGTAATAACAAATCTTCTTTTTTCATTTTTTCTATCGTGTATTCACTTGGAAAAGCAACATCATAATTTGTACCACCATTACGTATTTTTGCTTCCATAGCTTCATTTGAATCGAATGTTTCGTACACGACTTCAATGCCAGTTTCTTTTTGGAATTTTTTTACTAAACTCGGATCAATATATTCTCCCCAATTATACACATAAATTTTTTCACCTGAAGCAGAATGCTCTTTTTCAGTGAGTTTTTGGCTTACCAATAAACATAGTAGTCCAACAAAAATTGAAAGCACGATTAATTGTAAAAATCGTTTCATTATTGTGTCACCTGCTTCATTGCTTTATTTCGTTTGATAAATTTTTGTATCAAATAATAACCAAGAATACTTATGATGATCGTTATAAATAGTATTGTCGATATGGCATTAATTTCCATGCTTATACCTTTTCTAGCCATAGCATAAACTTCTACTGATAATACACTAAATCCATTTCCTGTAACGAAAAAACTAACCGTAAAATCATCCAAAGAATAAGTTAATGCCATAAAAAAGCCGCCAAGTATTGCTGGAAACAAATGTGGTAACATCACTTTATTTAAAACTTGCAATTCACTAGCACCTAAATCTCTAGCAGCATCTAAAGTATGTACATTCATTTCATATAACTTGGGTAACACAATAATCACTACAATTGGAATGCAAAAAGCAATATGTGAAATTAATACAGTGATAAAACCAAGACCTAAACCTGTAAAATGACCTATTGCCGTAAACACAATCAAAAATGATGCACCAATAACAACATCGGAAGAAACCATGAGCACATTATTTAAAGTGAGTAACGAGATTTTTAATTTTTTGTTTCTTAAATGATATAAAGCAATGGCCCCCATTGTTCCAATTACCGTTGCAATTACAGCCGCTAATAATGCCACCGCAATCGTATTAAAAATAACTGCTAATAACCTGTCATTATTAAATAAAGATAGATAATGCGCTAATGTAAAATGCTCAAAATGAATCATATTACCTGCTGAATTAAATGAATAAAACATTAAAAACAGTATAGGGGTATACAACACTGCAATTAATATACCGATATATAATTTGCCATACCATTTCATATGATTCACCCATTTCCATTTGTAGATTTTTTATTTGTAATGATTAAGACAAAAGCCATGAAGAGAATGAGAAACAACGCAATAGTTGAACCCATCCCATAGTTTTGAATTACAAGAAATTGTTCCTCAATCGCCGTTCCAATATTAATTACTTTATTACCAGCAATTAACCTTGTGATCATAAACAAAGAAAGTGCAGGAATAAATGTTACTTGCACCCCTGTTAGTACGCCACGTTTTGTCAAAGGCATAATTACTTTTTTAAAAGTCATTAATCGACTAGCACCTAAATCGCTTGAGGCCTGTAATAAATTATTTGGTATGTCCTTCATATTATTAAAAATTGGTAAAATCATAAATGGAATATAAATATAACTTGCTACAATTATAAAGGCAGGACCTGTAAATAAAAGTTCCGCTTTAGGTAAATGCAAACTATATAATATTCGGTTGATAATACCATCATGACTGAACAAGCCAATAAATGCATAGGTCTTTAGAAGTAAATTAATCCAAGTAGGTATAATTAATATCAGTAACCATAAATTCTGATGTTTTGCTGTACGAATAAAGTATGCTGCTGGATAACTAATAAGCAACGTAGTCATCGTGATTAGCACAGCATACAATATAGAGTCCCATATCATCAAAAAATATTTTGGTGTCAGCATTTGTTTATAATTATCTAAACTAAAATGACCATGTATATCAATCATTGAGAAATAAATTAACAAAATGACTGGCACAACGATAAATAAAACCATCCATAAGATATATGGTATAAATAAAAATCTGTTTATTTTACGCATTATCATTAACCTCATAACTATTAATACGTTTATCAAATTCTGCTTCGGTTTCGCCCGGCACCATAATATGAATCGCTTCTGGTTCAAAAAACAAACCTACTTTGCTACCTACTTCAGTTTTCTTTGTAGAATGTACCATCCACTCATAACCTTTTCTATCAATACAATTGATTTCATAGTGTACACCTCTAAATAGCATGGAATCAACAGTTACTTCAAATAATCCTTCGTTGGGATTTACTAATGCAATGTCTTCTGGTCTGATTACGACTTCAACTTGTTGTTGACTAGGAATTCCCATATCAACACACTTAAATGCTTGGTCATAAATATTAACGACATAATCTTTGACCATTGTACCTTTCAAAATATTAGACTCTCCAATAAAATCAGCAACAAAACGATTTACTGGTTCATCGTAAATATCTGTGGGTGTACCAAATTGTTGTATTTTCCCATCTTTCATAACAAAGATATAATCACTCAGTGCCAATGCTTCTTCTTGATCATGTGTCACAAAAATAAAAGTAATACCTAATCTAGATTGAATCTCTCTTAATTCATATTGCATTTCAGTTCTTAATTTTAAATCTAATGCCGATAATGATTCATCTAAAAGTAAAATCTCAGGTTCATTTACGATAGCACGCGCAATCGCAATTCGTTGCTTTTGTCCACCACTCATGCCATCTATCATTCTATTTTCAAAGCCAGTTAATTTCACTAATTTTAAAGCTTCTTGCACTTTAGCTTTAATTACTTCTTTATTTAATTTTTTTATTTTTAATCCAAATGCGATATTATCAAATACAGTCAAATGCGGAAATAAGGCATAATCTTGAAAAACAGTATTTACTTTTCTCTTATTAGCAGGAACTTGATTAATTGATTTTCCTTGATAAACGATTTGTCCATGATCAACTTGTTCAAAGCCTGCAATCAGTTTCAGAATTGTAGTTTTTCCACAACCAGAAGGGCCTAATAATGTGTAAAAATGCCCAGACTCAATATTCAAATCTATATTATCTAATATTTGAGTTCCATCATAAGCTTTACTTACTGATTGGAATGTCAATAAAGGGTTCATGTATTGTCCTCCTATAAATATGATGCTGTAGCAACAACCAGAACTTTCACATCTTGTGACGTAAAGTTCTTTAATCTATGTATTTGATTTGCTTTAAAATATAACGCATCCCCTTCTTCAGCATGATAATAATCACTTCCTAATAAAAGCGAAACTTCGCCTTGTAGACAGTATATAAATGTATCGGAATCTGATGGATCAAAACTTTTATACGATGCATTAGGTTTTATAGTAAGTATTAACGGTTCCATTTCAAAATTATTCGACTGTGTGATTGGCCAATTTAATAAATATCCTTTATCAGATTCATCATAATGAATTTGTTCATTTTTCTTATATAACACCTTAGTATTTGCTGAATCGTAAAAAAATTCACCAGGGGTAGTACCTAACACTTCTAAAATATTAAAAAAAGTTTCCATGCTTGGTGAAGCATGTTCACTTTCTATTTGAGAAACATATCCTTTAGATAAATTTGTACGCTCTGCCAGCTCACCTTGAGTGAGTTGCTTAATATTTCTAAGATTCTTTAATTTTTTCCCAATCTTCATTCTGTCACCTTATTTTATAATTTCTTATTTTGTACATTTAGGGAACAATAGTTAACCAAAACGTGAGCATTATTTATACAAAAAAGCTATATTTTGTTTACTTTTATCAAACATTTTGTTTAGTGCTTAATAAAAATATCAAAATATAGCTAAGATGACAATAGTTAAATTTGTTTTGAACTAAAATATTTTTGATTTGACGCATCTTTGACTGATTTTACTGCTTTGTAACTATTATAGCCACTCTGTTTTTCAAATTCTTTAAATATTTGCTTTTCTTGGGCTTTACCTGGAACTATTTTTTTAAATTGATTGTAACGTTCTAACAGTACTTTACCTTCAACTTTGGATTCATAGTATTTTTCAATAGCATTAAAAAAAGCAACCACTTGCATCATTTCTTCATTTGTCCATTCAAGATCAATCGGATATGAATATTCCATATACTTATCCTCCCTTTATTTAACAAATAGTTACCAAAATATTAAAAGATGTAAAAAAAGAGCGGGACAGAAATCAAAATATAATAAATTGATTCCTTATTCCCGCCCCTATATATTTGTTATCAGCTTTAAACATTGATACATTGATTTGAAAGCAGTGGAACAGTAAAATCGTTCATTACTTTCATAACCATTTAATATAAAACATTTAAAATGTAACTATTTATACTTATTAATTTATTACATTGTATGAATTGGTAATCCTAAAGCTTTTTCAGCAGCTTCCATAGACATTTCACCTAATGTTGGGTGAGCATGTACTGTTAACGCTAAATCTTCAGCATTCATACCAGCTTCTATTGCTAAGCCTAATTCAGAGATAATGTCAGAAGCACCAGTACCAACTACTTGTGCACCAACTAGTGTATTATCTTCTTTAAGTGTTAACAATTTAACGAAACCAGTTGTATCATCTAATGATAATGCACGACCGTTTGCTGCGTATGGGAATTTAGAAGCTGTAACTTCTAATCCTTCTTCTTTTGCTTGCGCTTCAGTGTAACCTACTTGTGCTAGTTCTGGTTCTGTGAAACATACAGCAGGCATACCAATGTAATCCACTTCTGATGCTTCTCCAGAAATAACCTCAGCAGCTACTTTTGCTTCATAGCTCGCTTTATGAGCTAATGGTAGCCCAGGAACGATATCACCAATTGCAAAAATGTTGTCGATAGAAGTGCGGCTTTGTTTGTCTACTTCTAATAATCCACGATCTGCGAATTTAAGGCCTAATTCTTCTAAACCTAATTCATCAGTGTTTGGACGACGACCAACAGTAACTAATACATAATCAGCATCAATCGTTTGTTCTTCACCTTTAACTTCATAAGTTACTTTAACACCGTTATCTGTTTCTTCAGCAGATTTAGCCATTGCTTCAGTAACAATTTCAACGCCTTTTTCTTTCATACCTTTTTTAACAGGTTGTGTCATTTGTTTTTCGAAGCCGCCTAAGATATCTTTAGCACCTTCTAAAATAGTAACTTCTGAACCAAAGTTTGCAAATGCAGTACCTAGTTCTGAACCGATATAACCGCCACCAACGACTACTAATTTACCAGGAACTTCTTGTAAATTTAAGGCACCAGTTGAATCAATAACACGGTTACCAAATTCGAAATTAGGAATTTCAATTGGTCTTGAACCAGTTGCAAGGATTGCATGTTTGAAGTTATAAGTTTGAGCACTCTTCTCATCCATAACACGTAAACTATTATTATCTACGAAATAAGCTTCACCTTTAACGATTTCCACTTTATTTCCTTTTAATAATCCTTCAACGCCACCTGTTAATTTTTTAACAACTGATTGTTTGAATTCTTGAACTTTGTCAAATTTAAGTGAAACACTTTCAGCAATAACACCTAAATTTTCAGAGTTTTTAGTTTCATCATAACGGTGAGATGCGTGTAATAATGCTTTTGATGGAATACATCCAACGTTAAGACATACACCGCCTAATTCGCCTTTTTCAACGATTGTTACTTTTTGACCTAATTGTGCTGCACGAATTGCTGCAACATATCCTCCAGGTCCTGCTCCGATTACAATAGTATCTGTTTCAATTGGGAAATCTCCAACTACCATGTTTTACCCCTCCATTAATAATAATTCTGGATTATTTAATAAACGCTTGATATGGTTCATTGCATTTTGTCCAGTAGCACCATCGATTTGTCTATGGTCAAAGCTTAATGATAATGATAATACTGGCGCAGCTACAATTTCTCCGTCTTTAACGATAGGTTTTTGGGCAATACGACCAATACCTAAGATAGCTACTTCTGGGTGATTTATAACTGGTGTGAACCATTGTCCACCTGCTGATCCAATATTACTAATAGTACAAGTAGCACCTTTCATTTCATCTGAAGTTAATTTGCCATCGCGTGCTTTAACAGCTAATTCATTAATTTCATCTGAAATTTGGAACATAGACTTACGGTCAGCATGTTTGACAACAGGTACTAATAAACCTCTATCTGTATCAGCAGCAATACCAATATTCCAATAATGTTTGTGTACAATTTCTCCAGCTTCTTCATTAAATTCTGTGTTAAGTGCTGGATATTTCTTAAGTGCAGAAACAAGAGCTTTCACTACATAAGGTAAGAATGTTAATTTAGTACCTTGCTCAGCTGCAACTTCTTTGAATTTTTTACGATGATCCCATAATTCTTGAACATCAATTTCATCCATTAAAGTTACGTGAGGTGCAGTGTGTTTAGAATTCACCATTGCTTTTGCGATTGCTTTACGCATAGCAGGAATTTTTTCTGTTGTTTCTGGGAATTCACCTTCACTAGATACTGGCGCTGATTGTGCTGTGCTCGCAGAAGTTTCTTCTGCAGTTTCACTTGCACTTTCAGTTGAAGCTGCACTTGCATCTCCATTTAAGTATGCATCAATGTCTTCTTTCGTTGTACGTCCATTTTTACCTGAAGCTGCAACTGCTTTAATGTTTACGCCATTTTCACGTGCATATTTACGTACTGAAGGCATTGCTTTAACACGTTTATTTTCATCTACATCTTCATCAGCTGATGATTGTGTTGCTGCCGCTGCTTCAGAGCTTTCTTCTTTAGCAGGTTCTGCTTCAGCTTCATCTGTAGATTCACTGCTATCGCTACCTTTAAATTCCATATCTTCTGCATCAGGCGCGTCAATTTTAACAATTGTATCTCCGACAACAGCTACTGTACCTTCATCTACAAGTACTTCTTCCACTGTACCTGACACAGGTGATGGAATTTCTACTACAGATTTGTCATTTTGAACTTCAGCTAAAACATCGTCTTCTTCGATAGTATCTCCAGCTTTAACAAACCATTTTACAATTTCACCTTCGTGGATACCTTCACCAATATCGGGTAATTTAAATTCAAATGCCACGTTATTATCCTCCTAAAAATTCATATTTAGTCAAAAATTAGAAAATGAGAACGGAACTTAAGTTTCGCAATCTCATGCTGTTTTATTATTAATCAATGAAGTTGGGATAACATTTTAAAAGCTATCCCAAACTTATTAATAGTTATTAGAATTCTAATGTTGCTTTTGCTTTTTCAACGATATCGTTTTTGTTTGGTAACCAAACATTTTCAGCTTGAGTAAACGGATAAACGGTATCAGCAGCAGCTACACGAGCAATTGGTGCTTCTAATGACAGAATTGCGCGCTCTGCTAATTCTGAAGCAACTGTAGCTCCTACACCAGCTTGACGTTGTGCTTCTTGAACTACGACTGCACGTCCAGTTTTTTCTACTGAAGCAACTAACGTTTCTATGTCGATTGGTTGTACCGTACGTAAATCAATAACTTCCACTGAATGACCATCTTTTTCTAATTCTTCAGCAGCTTTTAATGATTCTTGTACCATGGCACCATAAGCTATTAATGTAATGTCATTACCTTCTTGTTTGACACTCGCTTTGCCAATTTCAATTGTATACTCTTCATCAGGCACTTCTTCACGGAAAGAACGATACAATTTCATGTGCTCTAAATATACAACTGGATCATTACTTCTAATTGCAGAAATTAATAATCCTTTTGCATCATAAGGACTAGATGGGATAACTACATTCAATCCTGGTGATTGAGCTAAGATACCTTCTAAATTATCTGCGTGTAATTCAGGTGTGTGTACACCACCACCAAATGGGGCGCGAATAGTTACTGGTGCTTGTTTTGAGTTACCAGAACGGAAACGTGTACGCGCAATTTGACCTGCAACAGAGTCAAACACTTCAAATACGAATCCTAAGAATTGGATTTCCATAACTGGACGGTAACCTTGTGTAGTTAAGCCTAAAGCTAAGCCACCAATTCCAGATTCTGCTAAAGGTGTATCAAATACTCGGTCTTCACCGAATTCTTTTTGTAATCCTTCAGTTACACGGAATACACCACCGTTAACACCGACGTCTTCACCGAAAAGTAAGACATTTTCATCATTTTGTAATTCGGTTTTAAGCGCATTATTAATCGCTTGAACCATTGTCATTTGTGCCATCGGTTACTTCGACTCCTTCTCTTTATAGATTTCATATTGTTCTGCTAAATGTTGAGGCATTTCTTCATACATATTTTCCATTAAGTCTGTAACTTTTTGTTTTTCTGTATTATCCGCTTCTTTAATAGCAGTTTTAATTTCAGCTTTCGCACGATCGATTACTTCGTTTTCTTTCTCTTCAGTCCATAGACCTTTATTTTCAAGATGTTTTCTGAAACGAACTAACGGATCTTTTTTCTCCCATTCAGAATCTTCGTCTGAAGTTCTGTATTTCGTTGGATCGTCTCCAGCCATTGTATGTGGACCGTAACGATAAGTGATTGTTTCAATAAGTGTTGGACCTTCACCATTTACAGCACGATCACGCGCTTCTTTAGTTGCTTGATATACTGCAAGTGCATCCATTCCATCTACTTGTATGCCTGGAATACCTACTGAGATAGCTTTTTGAGCTAAAGTTTCAGCAGCTGTTTGTTTACTACGTGGCGTAGAAATCGCATAGTTATTATTTTGAATTACAAATATTGCTGGCGCTTTGTAAGCTGAAGCGAAGTTAATACCTTCATAGAAATCACCTTGTGAAGAACCACCATCACCAGTATATGTGATTGCTACAGCTTGTTTCCCACGTTTTTTAAGTCCAAGTGCAACACCAGCTGTTTGTACGTATTGTGCGCCGATAATAATTTGTGGGCTTAGTGCATTAACACCTTCAGGCATTCTATTTCCTTTGAAGTGACCTCTAGAGAATAAAAATGCTTCAGTTAATGGCAGACCTTGCCAAATTAATTGTGGAACATCACGATAACCAGGAAGAATAAAGTCTTCTTGTTCTAATGCATATTGAGAAGCTAACTGTGAAGCTTCTTGTCCAGCAGTAGGTGCATAGAATCCTAATCTCCCTTGTCTATTTAGTGAAATAGAACGTTGATCAAGAATACGTGTCCAAACCATTCTTTCCATTAATTCTACTAATTGCTCGTCTGATAAATCAGGTACTAGATCTTTATTAACGATATTACCGTCTTCATCCAAAATTTGGATCATTTCAAATTGAGATTCAGTATCTTTCAATACTTTCTCTGCATCGAATTGGGCTTTCAATTTCGGAGCCATTCAATTCACCATACCTTTCCCGTATAATAGAAATTCATTTTATCCTTTAGCATTGTATCACAAAACTGTTTCACTGTTAAACAAATATGAAAAGTTCTGTAATACAGTAAATAGGTACAGTTTTAAAACTGTATTACTATTTTCAAACATACTGTACTATCTTTTTTACAAGTTTCAAAGTGTCCACTCCCAAAAAAATGTAAGCGTCCTCATTTATTATGCTATAGTTATTTAACTTAAATTTCAAATTAATAGCATTTTAAGTTAATTTAAATTATCTACATCTTGTTTTTCTTTATTTACTTTTTCCATTGCATCTTTGTATTTATTAAAAGATTTGTCCATAGTTTTATATGATTTGGAGACAGCTTCTGTCTTTTTATTCATTTCTTCTTGGTTAGCTTGATCACGTGATCCATATTCAAATAAATCTTTTTCTTTGTTCATAATATTTTTGTAAGCATTTGCATAGTTATCATGAGCTTTATATTTATCTTTCAAGGCATCATTTAATTCTTTCACTTCTTTTTTCTTATCTTCATCACTAATATTATCTAAATGTTTTTGTGCTTTTTTAAATTCTTTTTCTGAATTATCTAACGCATTTTCTTCTTTTTTAAATTCTTTTTTTCTTTCTTCAACATTATCTACAATTTTTTCAGAAGTTTGTTTTGCTGCTTGTTGATCTTTCCCATTGATTTTTTTAACAAGCTTTTGTTTGTTTTGTTCTAATTCATTAAGTTTTTTGCCTACTGATGAAACAGGCTTTTCTTCATCGAATGCTTGTTGTATTTTTTCATTATAATCTTTTATTTCACCTTTATCAGTTGTACACCCAGCTATAAGTACTGTGGAAGCTAGTATGGCACCAATACCATATTTAAATTTCATTTTGAGAAATCCTCCTTTTTCGTGTGCTATATTATATAATAAATTTTAATAAATCAAATTTATTACTGTATTTTATTTGGTAATCTTTGGTATATTTTATATTAAGGAAGGTGTATGAACAAATGTTAACAATGAAAGATATAATTAGAGATGGACATCCAACACTACGTGAAAAAGCTAAAGATGTCGAAGTCCCATTATCAGATGAAGATAGAGAAACATTAAAATCAATGAGAGCATTTTTAATAAATAGCCAAGATGAAGAAACTGCTAATAAATATGGTCTTCGTTCTGGCGTTGGACTTGCAGCACCACAAATCAATATTTCTAAAAGAATGATTGCCGTCTATTTACCAGATGATGGAGAAGGTAAAAGTTATGACTTGATGTTAGTAAATCCTAAAATTATGAGTCATAGCGTTCAAGAAGCCTATTTACCTACTGGTGAAGGTTGCTTAAGTGTAGATGAAAATGTACCTGGCCTAGTACACCGTAAATATAGAGTTACTGTTAAAGCAAAAGATATAGATGGTAATGATGTTAAATTACGATTAAAAGGTTATCCAGCTGTTGTTGTTCAACATGAAATAGACCATATTAATGGCATCATGTTTTATGATCACATAGATTCAGAACATCCACTGCAACCTCATGAAGATGCAGTAGAAGTATAAAAAAAGAACTGTTAGTAGATGTGGCAATTGCACACGTTTACTAACAGTTCTTTTTACATAAAATCGTCTCTTCTTTCATGATACATAATGTTCAATTCTTGTAATTCTTTCTTCAAAGCATTTAATTCTTGTATATCAATAAATACCGGATCATGATTATGCTTTACATAATTTTGGTCTTCATTCACAGTATCAATGATTTCATTGTAATTGAAAAACATGATAACTTGTTCCGCACGTATTTCAAATGTGATATCTTGAAAGACCTTATCAGTTCGTTGTTTTTCATTTTTAATATCTTCAACAATACGCTTCACTTTATCCATAGCAACCACCTTCATTTCATCTCTCTTACTTTTCACTTTTTATTATTAATTATTATATTTCATTTTAATCATAATTAATTTTTATTATCGACTCAAGCTATTTGATAATTCATTTAATATTTCAAAATGATTAGATTATATTTACTCAGTTAAATACCTTATATATAGTGAATCACTTTTTTCTACATATTAAGTATCAACAGAAAATAAAACTGCTTTATTTATTCTACTACATCATGTAAAATGAGAAATAACTGAAAACATACAAATGCTTTCTATTTTGTATTTTTCTATACGAACGAATTTAAAATGACCCTAGAAACATACTGGGCAAATGCTCGTATGTTCTCTTAATATAAAAACGTAGTTTCGATTCACTTTTAGTAAATATCATTTTATTTAAAATTAAGAAGCTCACAAAATAATATACATTTCAGGGTTTATATAAATAATTTAACCAAAATTTAGGAGGAAATAGATATAATGGCAGTATTTAAAGTATTTTTTCAACATAACAAAGAAGAAGTAGTTGTAAGAGAACACACACAAACTATTTATGTTGAAGCTCAATCAGAAGAACAAGTAAGAAGATATTTGAAAGACCGTAATTACAATATCGAGTTTATTACTAAACTTGAGGGCGCACATTTAGAATATGAAAAACAATCTAATCACTTTAATGTGGAGCAAGCTGAGTAATGAAACAAATTCATAAAAATGAAGTTGCGGTTTATGCCCTTGGTGGCTTAGGTGAAATCGGAAAAAACACTTATGCCGTAGAATATCAGGATGAAATCGTAATTATAGATGCAGGTATCAAATTCCCTGATGATAATTTATTAGGTATTGATTACGTGATTCCTGACATTACTTATTTAGAACAGAACCAAGACAAAATAGTTGGTCTGTTTATAACACACGGCCACGAAGACCATATAGGTGGTGTGCCCTACCTATTAAAACAAATAAACGTGCCTATATATGGTGGACCATTAGCTTTAGGTTTAATCAGAAATAAGTTGGAAGAACATCACTTGTTAAGAACAACAGAACTTATTGAAATTGAAGAAAGTTCCGTTATCAAATCTAAACATTTCGAAGTTTCTTTCTATTTAACAACACATAGTATTCCAGAATCATATGGTGTTATTGTTAATACGCCAGAAGGTAATATTGTTCACACTGGTGATTTCAAATTTGATTTTACGCCAGTTGGTGAACCAGCAAATATAGCGAAAATGGCAAAACTCGGAGAAGAAGGTGTACTTTGTTTACTTTCAGACTCTACTAACTCATTAGTTCCTGATTTTACATTGAGTGAACGTGAGGTAGGCCAAAATGTTGAAAAGATATTCCGTAACTGTAGTGGTAGAATTATCTTTGCAACTTTTGCTTCTAATATCTACCGTGTTCAACAAGCAGTCGAAGCTGCAATTAAACACAACCGTAAAATTGTAACTTTTGGTCGCTCAATGGAAAACAATATTAAAATTGGTATGGAACTCGGTTATATCAAAGCACCACCTGAAACTTTTATAGAACCAAACAAAATTAATAGTGTTCCTAAACATGAGTTACTCATTTTATGTACAGGTTCACAAGGTGAACCAATGGCAGCTTTATCAAGAATTGCTAACGGTACACATAAACAAATAAAAATTATTCCAGAAGATACTGTAGTATTTAGTTCTTCGCCTATTCCAGGTAATACTAAAAGTATCAACCGCACAATAAATTCATTATATCGCGCTGGTGCTGAAGTAATACACAATAAGGTTTCAAACATTCACACATCTGGACACGGGTCTAAAGGCGATCAACAATTGATGTTACGCTTACTACGTCCAAAATTCTTCCTTCCTATTCATGGTGAATATCGTATGTTAAAAGCACACGGTCAATCAGGAATTGAATGTGGCGTAGAACCAGACAATGTGTTTATCTTTGATATCGGTGACGTCTTAGCTTTAACACATAATTCAGCTAGAAAAGCTGGAAGAATACCATCTGGCAACGTGTTAGTCGATGGTAGCGGTATTGGAGATATTGGCAATGTAGTTATTCGAGATAGAAAATTATTGTCTGAAGAAGGTTTAGTCATCGTCGTCGTTAGTATAGACTTTAAAACAAACAAACTACTCTCAGGCCCTGACATTATTTCTCGTGGTTTTGTTTACATGCGTGAATCTGGTCAATTAATTTATGATGCCCAAAGAAAAATCAAAACAGATGTTATTTCTAAACTAAACCAAAATCCAGAAATACAATGGCATCAAATTAAATCATCAATCATTGAAACGCTACAACCATATTTATTTGAAAAAACAGCACGTAAACCAATGATTTTACCAGTGATAATGAAAGTAAATGAAGGTGATGCGCCTTCTCAAAATAAAAAACCACATAATAAACCAAATCAAAAAAAAGACAGTACTAAAAAACACAATACTAAAGCTCAAAACAAAAACACGAAAGTTTCTAACAATAAGGCTAATAAAAGCACAACTCAGAAACCAAATCAAAAAAAAGATGATAATCAATCAAATCAATCATCAGAATCGTAATCATAACCCAAATTACAATCAACTTTTCAAAATAAAGCGCTCATCCATTTGCATTGGATGAGCGCTTTTTATATTAAAAAACTTGCTATTTTGAACGTATTGTATTGTATTGGTTTGCCTGTGGATGAGGATATAGTACGCCTCTTCAGTAACGCACTTACATAATTCACGTCGCGCATCACCAGTTAACAAAATCATTTAAATATTAAAAAAAGGGGGTGGGCACCATTGATTTGTCCCTTCCCCTTCTTAAATTAAATATTATTATTTATCTAACTACCTTTTTTTCAAATCGGTTTAAGTCATTGTCATGGCCAATCATAATTAAAATATCTCCAATTTCAATATTTATGTTTGGATCCGGAGATACGATAATATCTCTGCCTCTTTTAATAGCAATAATACTTATACCATATTGAGCTCTAATATCTAATTCTATAATTGTTTGACCTGCCATCTTTTCACTAACTTTAATTTCTACTATTGAATGTTCATCTGCTAATTCTAAATAATCTAAAACACTAGCACTAGCTACATTATGAGCAATTCTTCTACCCATATCCCTTTCAGGATGAACAACAGTATCTGCACCAATTTTATTTAAAATTTTAGCATGATAATCATTTTGAGCCTTAGCCGTTACTTTCTTAACGCCCAACTCTTTTAAAATCAAAGTCGTTAACGTACTAGATTGAATATTTTCGCCTATTGCAACAATAACGTGATCAAAATTTCTAATGCCTAAGCTTTTCATCACTGCTTCATCAGTTGTGTCAGCAATTACAGCATGTGTAGCAATATCACTATATTCATTCACACGCGCTTCATCCATATCAATCGCCATGACATCCATATCTAAGGCATTTAATTCTCTAACAATACTACCACCAAATCGACCTAAACCTATAACCACATATTCTTTATCCATATGCGTCCTCCAAAAATAAGATAATTGAAATATATCAAATATTAGTAGTTTAAACAATAAACATTACTACTGTATTTAAGTATATTTGTCTACTTTTTACCTTCAACATATTTTTTATCAAAAACAAATAATCTCATTAATAATATTAGCGATGGAATTAATAAAAGTAAACCTAAAATAAACGCGATGATTAAAGCAATAGCCATACCACTATTAACAACATGTTCATCTATGCGAATATATGGATATAAAATATATGGTAATTTACTTGCACCGTAGCCGAAGAACGCAAAAGCCATTTGTAAAATTACTAAAATAAATGCAAAACCGTGCCATTTTTTCATCAATGTGAGTAACATTGCACCAGCAAAACATAGTAAGCTAAGTACAAACATCCACCAATAATCAAATACCGCTGTATAGAAATGGGTCTCATTTTGCAATCTTAATGATAGAAATACAAATAGTGAAATAGCGATCATTGGCGGTCCCCAAAATAAGAACCAGTATCTTAATAAACCATAAGCAGGCTTATCATTGGCTTTAGAAGCATAATAAGTTAAAAATCCAGATGAAATATAAAGTACGGATATAATTGCAAGAAATACAACTGACCATGAATATGGACTTAACAACAATTCAAACCAATTTAAATCTAAATGGTTACTTGAGCCAGTAATATAACCGCCTTCAGAAATCGTTAAAGTAGTGGCTAAGGCTGCAGGTATGAATAAACCTGCTAAACCATATAATACAAGCCACGGTAATTTTGTATCTGGTCCATAGTTTTCAAAAGCATAAAAGCCACCTCTAATGGACAACAATATCAACGCAATAGATGCTGGTAAAAGTAATACTGTACCGAAATACTTAGCTGAATCTGGGAAAAAACCAACCATTCCTACGAAAAAGAATACGAAGAAAACATTCGTTACTTCCCAAACTGGATTAAGGTAACGTGCAATCAAGTGATTAATTTTTTTATCTTGTTTTGTTATTTTAGCGTGTAGTGTAAAGAAACCAGCACCAAAATCAATTGATGCAACAATAATATAACAAAATAAGAATATCCATAGTACCGTGATACCTATATATGCGAATACCATCATGCATCACCTCTTTCCGACGAAGTTACTTCAAATTCTTCATATGCTGGTTTATTCTTAAACATTCTTATTAATACATAAGAAGAAGTAACAATTAATATTAAATATAATATACCAAATAATATTGTTACGAGTGTTAAGCCACCTGCTTGAGTAGCCGCTTCAGCCACTTTTAGATATCCACGTACAATCCAAGGTTGACGTCCTTGTTCAGTTAAGAACCAACCAAACTCTATCGCTAACATCGCTGCAGGTCCAGTTAATAAAGCACCGTATAACATTGGTTTTGAATAAGTGAATTTCCGTAATTTTTTAAAGCATAATGTCAGTACAAATGCAGCTGAAACAATTAAACAGAACACACCCATAGACACCATTAAGTCAAAGTAATAATGGACAATCATTGGAGGATGTAATTCTTTTGGAAATTCATCTAACCCTTTCACCTTAGTATTGATATTGTTATCAGCCAAGAAACTAAGTAGACTCGGAATTTTAATTGCTCCAGTCACTTCTTGTGTTTCTTCATTTAAAGAACCAAAAAGTACTAAATCGGCATTGGATTCCGTATCAAAATGCCACTCATAAGCAGCTAATTTTTCTGGTTGTTCTTGATGTAAAAATTTTGCAGATAAATCTCCTGCTAACATTGAACCTAAAGTAAAGATAATGCCAAGAATCATTGTTAACTTCAATGCTTTTTTATGATATTCGGCATCTTTTTTAAATTTATTTTTCACTAACTTGAATGCAGCAATGGCAGCTAAGACAAAAGCCATTGTCATAAAAGCAGTCGTTACAACGTGAAAAGATCTTATTAAAAATGAATCGTTAAACATTGCTACCCAAGGTTCAACATTTATCATTTTACCATTCTTAATATCAAAACCAGCTGGTGTATTCATAAATGAATTGACAGCCGTAATAAAGAAGGCAGAGAAAGAACCTCCAATAATTACTGGTATACTAATTAAAAAATGTGTCCATTTACTCTTAAATCTATCCCAAGTGTATAAATATATACTTAAGAAAATTGCTTCAAAGAAAAACGCAAATGTTTCCATAAATAACGGTAATGCAATCACATGGCCACCCATCTGCATAAACGTTGGCCATAACAGTGACAGTTGTAATCCTATAATCGTACCTGTTACAACCCCAACTGCCACAGTAATTGTATAACCTTTAGACCATCTTTTGGCTAATGTTATATAATGAGGATCATTCTTTTTAATCCCTAAAAACTCAGCAGCCGCAAACATCAATGGGACACCTACACCAATTGTTGCAAATATGATATGCACTGCCAGTGTCATTGCAGTTAGAAAACGAGCTAATTCAACTGAATCCATAATATCACCTTTTTAATTTATTTGTGACAAAAATCACAACGTCCATTCATTATAAACCCAATGGCTATGTTTTAAAATTAGTTAAACTCAGAATTAAGTGACAAATTAATGACCAATTACATGCAATTTTATAACTTGAATTTTAATTAAAAGTCACTTACTATTATAGAAAATGACTTTGTAGAAAGGATTGATGTTAAATGACTGATATCATCATTTACACACAGAATGACTGCCCTCCTTGTACCTTTATTAAAAATTATTTAACTGATAAAGGCTTTAAATATATAGAAAAAAACATCGCTAATCAGCAATATCGAAATGAAATGATTGATTATGATGCTTTTGCAACACCTTTTATATTATTGAATGGTGAACCATTGTATCAAGTTGATATGGAAAAAATTAACCAAACCTTAAATATTGAAACAACATTTTAAATCACTCAAATACAAATACATTAACTAATTCAACTGAAATAAAGCTAAATGCATCATTTTAAATGGTTTAACTAACCATAACCTAATTTCAACTATAATAAACAATTTAGTAAGTTGCGAATTCTCCAAAACCACTCAACTGCACATACATTTTCATACGATTTAAATAAATTTCAATATAACTATAAAAAAGCGACTAGGACATAAAATTCTTGAACAAGTGAAAAAAGCAATATCTATTGAATGATATAGATATTGCTTTTTTTCATTATTGTTTTGATTATAGTTACTTCGTTGAACAACTACTTTTCTAATATTAAGTACCGTTAATACAAAAATTAAAGATGTTAATAGGACAATTAACTCTACAACGATTCATTGTCTTATAAGAAGACGCTTGATTTTATGACAGCCACATTATTCAAATTCGATCATTAAGCAGTTTTTTATTTTACGAACAGAAAATATGGATTATTTCTAGGCATATAGATTAATTTTTAACATCATTTTGGAATGATATGAAGTAGCACCACGATGATGTTTGAATTCATCGAATTCATTTTCAGAGATTGTTTCAACGCTTTCATTCATATGTTGTGACATATCATTTGTGAGTATAAGAATTGAAATTCCATTGGTAATGTAAGTTGAGTCACGTTGTAATCTTTATACATAAGACACTTCGTTAATATAGTTCAATAGTGTTTATTAGATTATACTTGAGGACCTTATTTTTCAAGTATTTGAATGTAAAATCACTTATGAATGCGATGTATTTTGGCGAAACTCTTGAAGGAACAGGACAAGCTGAAGATTACAAGCTGAAGCTGTCCCCTAAGAAAGTGAGCCAACAATACGAAGCATTGGATAAAAAATAAGCACTCAGATGATTTAAATCATCTGAGTGCTATTTTTCTGGGATTTGCGTCCCAATCTTTTTTATTTTGTATAATTACTTACTAAGTCTTGTACTTCTTCAGAAGTAGCACAATTAATTGCTTTTTGTGCCAATTCTTCCATTTCATTTTTACTTAAGCCTTTAATTTGACGGCGTGCTTTAAGAATTGATGTAGCACTCATAGAGAATTCATCTAATCCTAAACCTAATAGTAATGGAATAGCAATTTCATCTCCGGCCATTTCTCCACACATTCCAGTCCATTTACCTTCTTTATGAGAAGCATTAATCACTTGTTGCACTAAACGTAAAATTGCTGGATTGTATGGTTGATACAAGTATGACACTCGCTCTGACATACGATCTGCAGCCATTGTATATTGAATTAAATCATTCGTTCCAATACTGAAGAAATCTACTTCTTTAGCAAAAATATCTGCTAATGCAGCTGTTGAAGGAATTTCTACCATGATACCAACTTCTATATCATCAGATACTTCAATACCTTCATTTGTTAAATTTTCTTTTTCTTCTAATAATAATGCTTTAGCATCACGGAATTCTTTGATTGTCGCTACCATTGGGAACATAATATTCAATTTTCCATAAACTGACGCACGTAATAAAGCACGCAATTGTGGTCTGAAAATCTCAGGTTGATCTAGACATAAACGAATCGCACGATAGCCTAAGAACGGGTTCATTTCTTCTGGTAAATTTAAATATGGTAGTTCCTTATCTCCACCTATATCTAAAGTACGAACAACAACACGTTTATCTTCCATTGTTTCAAGTACTTTTTTATAAGCTTCAAACTGTTCGTCTTCAGTTGGCATTTCGTCTCTACCCATATATAAAAATTCAGTACGATATAATCCGACACCTTCAGCACCATTTTCAATTACACCTTTTAAATCATTTGGTGTACCGATATTAGCAGCAAGTTCAGCATGAACGCCGTCAACAGTTGTTGTTTCTTCATCGCGTAATTTTTGAAGTTCTTTCTTATCTTCAAAGAAACGTTCGCGTTTGTTTTGGTATGCAATGACTTCGTCTTCTGTAGGATCAATTATCACTTCACCAGTCAAACCATCAACAATAATCATGTCGCCTTGTTTAACTTCTTGTGTTATTGATTTCGTACCTACTACTGCAGCAATTTCAAGTGAGCGACTCATAATTGCTGAGTGAGAAGTTCTGCCACCAATATTTGTAACAAAACCTTGTACAAATTCCTTGTTTAATTGAGCAGTATCTGAAGGCGTTAAATCGTTACCTATAATAACAACGCTTTCATCAATCATACTAGGATTAGGTAACTCCACACCTAATATATGCGCTAAAACTCGTTTCGACACATCACGAATATCTGCAGCACGCTCTTTCATGTATTCATTATCCATTGCTTCAAAAATAGTAATGAATTGTCCAGTTACATCAGAAAGCGCAGTTGGTGCGTTAACTTGTTCATTTTTAATTTTATCTTCAATCGGTTGAATTAACTCTGGATCATCCAAGACTAATAAATGCGCATCAAAAATAGCAGCTTTATCAGCGCCGAGATTTTTTTCAGCATTATTTCTGATTTTTGTTAATTCAACTTTAGATGTATCAATAGCATTTTGAAACTTAGCAATTTCTGCGTCGACATCTTGAATCTTTTCACTATCGTATGAAAGATCAGGTTCAACTAATAAATATGCTTTAGCAATTGCTACGCCATCTGAAGCAGCAATGCCATTAATATAATTAGACATATTATTTAGTTAATCCTTCTTTTGATAAGATATCAGTAATCGCTTCCATTGCATCTGTTTCATCACTACCGTCAGCATAGATTGTAATTTCAGCATCTTTACCTACGCCTAAACTCATAACACCCATGATTGATTTCAAGTTAACTTTTTTACCGTTATATTCTAATTGAATATCTGAATCAAATTTTGATGCAGTTTGAACAAGCATTGTAGCTGGACGTGCATGAATACCTGTTTCGTCAATAATTACATATGATTTTTGTTCCATAATATGATGTCTCCTTCGTATAGTTAGAATCGTTAGTTTATTATAAAACCTAGCATAGTTTTATATAATAACATTACCAAATTATACATATAAATTCAATTCGTTGCACCCATGATATGACAATATTCAGTGAATATTGTTTCTTTTTATGAAAACGCTCCACTATTCCATTAAAGATTTAGCAACCTTTTCACATTTTTCAATATGGTCATCGCCGATTTTTTTCATAAAGTAATAACTGATAGAAGCTGAGATGGCTTGGCCTACAAGTGGGAACCATTTTGTCTGTTTTGCAGCCATACGTTTTGCAACGTCTCTGATAACCACTTTTAATATAGCATTAGATACTTTTCTACCGACAAATTGACTGCCTTGTATAGCAGCTGCTGTAAAAATACGTTCTTTTACATCTTCTCTCATCGAATTAACTTGTTTGTGATCTAAGCCATAAATTTTATTAACGTCTTCAATAATATCTCTCATTAACTTGATATCTACACCAAAGTCAAGACCAGGTATTGGTACAATACTCACACTCGAAGATAACACTGATTTTTTTCTCACAATAGCTTGGGCACGTTGACGACGTTCATCCAATTCAATGTTCGTCGTCGGTATGCTACTTTTATTCTTTATATCTTCAATATTTAAAACTTTATTTCCGACTTTCTCTGTTACGTTATTAGTTATTTTATTCTTAAAACTCATGATATTCACTCCTTGGTAAAATCTAGTACTGTAAAATGATTACCCTATTTCAAAGAAATTACTGTATATTTACAAAAATAGCTTTCAAATACTTTGAAGGTTTGTAATGTGGATGTGTTTTAAAATCTTTTGGTAATCCCATAACTTCTGATAATTCAAAATCAACTTCTGCACTATTTAGCGTGTCTTTAATCATTTTCTTAAATGCTTTTAATGAAAATGTACTATTGTTTGTACACAATAATAAAGTTCCACCAGGAGAAAGTACGTCCAAAGCACCTAAAATTAATTTATCGTAATCTTTCAATACTGAAAATGTTTTTTTCTTATTTCTAGCAAAACTAGGTGGATCAATCACAATTGTGTCATACAATAAATCATGACGGCGTGCGTAATTAAAATAATCAAAAGTATCCATGACAAATATATATTGTGTTTTTGGATTAATTGCATTTAATCCAAAATTTTCTTCTGTTAAGGTACGTGATCTATTAGCTAAATCAACACTAGTCGTCACTTTGGCTTTTTCTGCTGAGACAACTGAAAAAGCGCCAGTATAACTAAACACATTTAACAAATATCTATCTTCAGCAAAGTGGTCTCGTAATTTCTTACGCACCTCTTTTTGGTCCAAGAAAATACCTGTCATAGGACCATCATTTAAATCCACATTATAAAACGTGAAATTTTCTTCGATGACAATAGGAAATTCTGGTGCTTCACCATCAACAAATCCCCCAGCTATCTGAGCATCTTTAAATCGCATTTTTTCAAATAAAGAATTATATTCAAAGACATTTTTTAAAGCACTTAAAATTTGATAACGATATTTATAAATACCTTTAGAATACCATTGTATTAAAAAGTGACCGTTATAGTTATCAATTGTCAGGCCACCTACACCGTCACCTTCACCATTAAAAATTCTAAAAGCGTTGGTACCCTCAATGTTATAAAAATATGCTCTTTCTTGTTTAGCGATTTCAAAAAGTTTCTCAAAAAATTGAGTATTAATCACTTCATTTTCATCATAACTTAATACCCAGCCAAGACCTTTATGTTGTCTTCCGACATATGCTGTTGCAATATAGCTTTGTTCGTCGTTGATTAATGAGAATAAATCGCCTTCTTTCAAATGATCATGCGCAAACACATCATCTTCGTCAATTAATGGATATCCATTTAGATATTTCGTCTCTTTACCTTTATTTAATGTGGCAGTTTTCATAATTATATGTCAGCCTTTCTACTAATTTTATAATTTATGCTTTCTTATTCTATCATCTCAATAATCATAGTAACATCATTTATATGAAATTGAATGCTTTCTCAATTCACACATTGTATCGTTTTTCATTAAAATCATCAGATGCTTTGTGACATTACAATCATGAACAAAAAAAGAACTGGCATATAGCTAAGACCAGTTCTTTTAAAAATATATTTACTTGTTAATCTTTTGAAGGTTCACGTAATTTAATAATGAATGATACAATCACCGCTATTAACATCACAAACAATATAGGCGTAATGAAAATAGACAATAAAAGACCATGAACCATGATATTCATAAATTCTGTGAACAATTTGAAAAATAATATACTTACCATAAATAACTGCAGATAATAGAATTTATCTCTCAAGTAGTTTGTTAATGTCGTTAATATATAAGCAATAATAATCAGCATCAATAATAATAAAGTAATCCATTCAATCACATATTGTGTTTGAGAAATTTCCCAATTACCTGAAACAAATAATGCATTTCTATTATTAAATTCTATGATTGTAAAGAATAATAATACAACACCACAAAATATTTCTACATAAGCTGATTTAACCCATTTTGGTATTTTCATCCAATTTGGTATATCATCCTCTTGAATATCAATAATATTCTTCCATTTTTCGATAAATTTGTCTTTTTTATCTCTTAATTTTTGAATATCAACACTTCTACGTGTTTTTCGAGTAAACTCAGTTGTCTTATCTTGTAAACTTTTCAAATGTTCTTTCGTTTGGTTTGTAACTGTACCTTTGCTTGTTCTCGATAATTCAGGTTCTTCTTCACCTAACTCTTGTTTTGTTAAAGGTAGTGCCCTTCTTAAAAACAAGAAATTCCAAATTGACATTTGACCTAATAACCACATCAATAAAAAGAATGAATTTACGCTCAAAATATCAATAGGTATGATTTCGTCACTATCTATTCTTCCATATAACACGATTTGTGTAATTAAATAGCTTATGCCATAACTGAAAATAATCAATAAATAATGATATTTTCTATGATTTGGATTTAATTCATCTTTATATACAATATACCCAATATGAATCACAAATGGGATGATAAAAATGATGGCAAAAAAACTATAAACTTGTGTCATTAAAATAAGTGTTATAATGAAAAACAGTATTCCAGTAACTAAGAAGAAGATTGAAACATCATAATCATATCTTGTTGTTCTTAATAGGGTGAATCCAAGTAGGATAACTGCAATACCAAATAAAATAATTAACACTGCACTTATAACTGGGAAATTCCCTATATAATTACTCATAACTCTTATGATTTCTGCAAAAAATGCATTTATAAAATCCCAAACATTATGAATATGTAATTCAATTTTACCTTTGTCCTTTAAGTCATGGATCATAGATAAATTTATTAAAATGATGAGACCTGTGAAGAGCGAAACGATGCCTATTATATAACTATATAATATCTCAGCGTGTTTCTTTAAAAAAGACATACCATTCACCTCAAAGTTATTATATATTAACATTTAGTTCTTGTCTTTAATAAATCAATAAATAAGTCTATAGTATGATAGAAAATAGTTGTACAGTCAAGTTTCCACCAAATATAATGAATTAAACAAATATTTTAAATTCAAAGAAATATAACCCGTTACATCTTTATTGTTTACTTTTTAAATGAAGTGGTATATTGAAAACATAAGTAATTTGAATATTGAAGGAGTGTTTAACTATGAGTAAAGAAGAATTAAATAAAAAAGCAGCTGAAAAAGCAAAAGAAGCTGAAGATAAATTAAAAGATAAGAAAGAATCTGCTGAAGAGAGCACTGAAGAAACGAAAAAAAATATTCAAGATACTTTAGATTAAAATATACGTTTGTGATTTCTAAATGCGCATTGTTATTTAACATAAAGGACTAATCTGTTTGTAAAAACGGATTAGTCCTTTATTTGATATCATGTCGTTTTTTACCGTGCATGTTTGCCTGAAGATATGCTCTACATAATCCGAGTCACTAGTCACTCATAACATCTTACCTAGGTGCCAAACGATACAATATCCCAGCAATGATGCATTCAAACAATAGAAAAACTTCAGCATAAATTAAACACCACCTAGCATTTATCATGATAGGTAATCTACCTTAATAATTTTATATCATTTCTAATGATCAACAAAACAATTTTTAACTACCAAAAACCACACAGCCATATCATCATATTTATTAAGCTAATGCGCTATATTTAACCTTATATTATGTTGGACGATTTAGTTTATAAATATTAATTTCAACGTGAATAGACCTTGACATAACGAATTAAAAGTCATACATTATAGTTAAAATTAAAAATTAATATTCGCACTAGGGGTGTTTTGTGACTGAGATGAGGTATACCCTCAAACCCTTTGAACCTGATCTAGATTAAACTAGCGTAGGAAAGTGTATCGTGATATGTTTTTGGTATCCGTATGCCTATATTTAACGCGCAACTTCTAGATGGTTGTGCGTTTTTTTATTGGAGGAGAATTTATGTCAAAAGGTTTAAAACTATCAGAAATTTTAGTAACCGTACTTATAGCTGTTGTTTTTGCAATTGTTTATAATATTTGGACTTTAGTATATAAAGCAGTGCAGGTTTCTGGGCTTCACTTAGAAGAATTAACATACGGTGCGTGGTTTATGGCTGCAATTGTTGCATACTTAATCATACCAAAAGCTGGTATTGCCATCTTAGCTGAATTTGCAGCAGGTGCAGGTGAAACGATTGTAATGGGAAGATTTGATATTCCCACAATGGTCTATGCGCTACTTCAAGGATTAGCATGCGAAATTATTTTCGCTATTTTTAGATACAAATCACGTTCGGCAATGGTAGCTATGTTAGCAGGATTTTTAGCATCTGTTGCGACACTCCCTCTTGATTTTGCTTATGGTTATTTAGGAGAAATTGCAGGTTGGAACTTAACACTTTATATCGTATTTAGATTAATTAGTGGTATTGTTGTGGCTGGATTATTGTCATATTATATTGTGAAAATATTAGATCAAACTGGCGTAACTAAATTATTCAGACCTGCAACACAAAAAGATTATGACAATTTATAAGGAGCATAAACGTTGATAGTCACTGAAAATCTACGTCTAAAATACCCAAATGGACAAAAGAAAATATTCGACAATTTATCACTTCATATTAAAGATAAAGAAAAAGTGCTTATACTCGGCCCTTCTGGTTCAGGTAAAAGTACGCTACTAAATGTTTTAAGTGGTATCGTACCAAATCTCATTGATTTACCGATAAAATACGATAAATTAGAGATTGATCATGATTGTGGTGTTATTTTTCAAGAGCCTGATAGTCAGTTCTGTATGCCAAAAGTATATGAAGAACTCGCTTTTGTCCTAGAAAACCTACAAACACCACGACACAAAATGGATGCCTTAATTGAAACAGCACTCGACGCTGTCGATTTAAACGTAAATAAAGACCAATATATCAATAATTTAAGTGGCGGTATGAAACAAAAATTAGCTATTGCAGAAACATTATTGCAGCAAGCCGACACTTTATTTTTAGATGAACCAACTGCGATGTTAGATGTAGCATCAACAGAAGATTTATGGAATAAGATTAAAGCCCTATGGCAAGACAAAACTGTTATCATAGTTGAACATAAAGTAGAACATATATGGCAACATATTGATCGTGTTATATTATTTAACTATGATGGTGTCATTATTGGCGACGCCTCACCAACTGACATATTAAAAAACTATGAACACCTTTTATCCGAATATGGTGTTTGGCATCCAAAAGCGTGGGACAATGCACCCTCACCTATAGATTTACAACCAACTAATGTACAAAATGTCGACGATCATCAATTGCTTTTTGAACAAGGGTCTGTAAAAAGAAGAAAAAAAGCACTTATTGATATACCAAAACTCAATGTTGCTAGCGGTGAATGGATTACAATTACTGGAGCAAACGGTTCAGGTAAGACTTCCTTATTAGAATCGATCATGCAGCTCATTAAATATGATGGCACAATGTTTTTTGATGGCAAAAAACTTACTAAAATTAAAGAAGCTGCTAAAAATATGTATCTTGTATACCAAAATCCTGAATTACAATTTATTGCAAATTCGGTTTACAAAGAAATCTTCATCCAAAATAAAGCCATTTACCCTTCCATATCAGAAGCTGATGATAAAACTGTACAAATGCTTAAAATGTTAAATTTAGAAGATGTGCAGTCACAACATCCGTATGAATTGTCAATCGGTCAGAAACGTAGATTGAGTGTCGCCATAGCTCTAAGCTCTTCATCAGACTATATTTTATTGGATGAGCCAACATTTGGTTTAGATAGCCATAATACTTTTAATTTAATTAAATTATTCCAGCAACGCGTTAAAGATGGTCAAACTATCATTATGGTTACACATGATCCTGAGATTATCGCACGCTATCCTACACGTAAATTGTACGTAAGAAAAAAGCAAATACTAGAGATAGCAGGTGATAATCATGTTTGAAATGTGGAAAAAGCATTACTCCTTCATGGATGACGTGAATATCATTACGAAATTGTCGTTAGCCATTATTTTGTTTTTCTTTGTTATATTTGTACATCAATTTGATTACATGATTTATATTTGCTTATTGATGTTCCTATTTTTATTACTATTCAATGGTATAAAATTAAAAATTACATTTGCTTTTATTTTCTTCACTATTACTTTCAGCTTAATTTCAGCTTTATTCATGATTTTTTATGGTGAAGGTACACATATTTTGTTTAAATTTGGATTTATTCAAATTAGCACTGAAAGTTTGGTCAGAGGGTTACATTTAGCATTACGTACAACAACCGTCTCATTTTTTGGGATCTTAATTGCTTTCACATCTGAAATTGTAATGGTCTTTTACAGCCTTATGCAACATTTAAAAGTTAAACCCAAAGTTGCTTATGCATTTATGGCTGCTATACGAATGGTTCCATTAATGATCAGCTCTTTAGTTCAACTTAGGAAGTCTTTAAAAATGAGATATCAAATTATCTCTCAACAAAATTACAATATATTAAACAGAATCAAACATCTTATGATTCCACTTTTAAGCCAAAACATTAGAAAAGCACATCAACTTGCTGTTGCAATGGAGAAAAAAGGTTTTAAAGATGCTCCGCGCACCTATTATTATCATGCGCCTTTCTCGTATAAAGACGTTCTATTAATCATCGTTTTTAGCATCATTTTGATAGTTGCTTATTTTCTAGCACTTCACTTACCGATTACTGGTATAAACGATGTTCGTATAAAAAATATATATTAACGATTACCTTATTTTATCCAAAATTCATTACTATCCAATAAATAAAGATAAGACAAAACCTAAACCACTTTGTCTTATCTTTTTGATATGATCATTTACATAAATTAGTATGTGATTGTATATCCTTTAATAAAAATGCTATGTTAAAAATTAAAAAATCGTAATTTCTATACACTGTTAAATAGAAATTACGATTTTTTATGAATATTTATAGATGTTTTATTGCTTTATTGCTAATATCTTTTCGATAAAATAACGCGTCACTTTGGATCTTTTCTGCAGCTTTATAAGCATTTGCCTTAGCGCTTGCAATATCATTGCCCTCTCCCAAAGCTAAGATGACACGTCCACCATTGGTTACAAATTTATCTTTATCTCGTTTTAAACCACTGACAAAATAATTACCATTTAAATCAAACCCTGAAACTACTTTACCTTTTTCGTAATTACCAGGGTATCCTTTAGACGCAAGCATTACACCAACAATCGAAGCATCTTTCCACTTAAATGCTATTTTATTTTTAGCTTCTAAGTCTAAGATGTGTTGCATTAAATCGCTTTCCAATCTTGTCAGTAATACTTGTGCTTCAGGGTCACCAAATCTTGCATTAAATTCTATTACCTTCGGACCATCTGCTGTTAAAATCACACCGATATAAAGAACGCCAAAAAATTCATAACCTTCTTTATACATTGCCTGAGCTATAGGTTGCGCAATTACTTCATTAGTAAGCTTAAGTACTTCCTTATTTATGTGAGGGACAGGGCAATACGCCCCCATCCCTCCAGTATTGGGCCCTTTATCATCGTCATATGCACGTTTGTGGTCTTGTGCAATACAATCAAATGGCACAGCGTAATCACCATTTACAAATGTCATCAATGAGAATTCTTCACCTTCTAAGAATTGTTCAAAGACAACCGTACCAAGCTCTTGTGGATACAATGAGTGAACTGCTTCTTCAGCTTCATCATAATTTTCAGCTATAATAACACCTTTACCAGCTGCCAAACCATCCTTCTTTAACACGATAGGATATTGGCATGTTTTAATATAACGTAACGCATCTGATTTGTTTGATATTTCTTTGTATTCTGCAGTAGGAATATGGTATTTCTGCATTAACTGCTTTGCGAATAATTTCGATCCTTCAATCTGAGCAGCTGCTTGATTAGGACCAAATACTTTGATCTGTTTTGCGATTAATTTGTCTGCTAAACCTTCAGTAAGTGGCTGTTCTGGTCCAATAATGACCCACGAAATATTATGTGCAACAGCAAATTCAACAATTTGATTATGTTCTGTTTCTGCTATTTCACAATGTACATTTGCAATGTCTGACATTGCATCATTTCCTGGAATTGCAAAAATTTCATTTACGAGTGAAGACTGTTTTAACTTATGTGCTAAAATATGCTCTCTTCCACCTGTGCCAATGACTAGTACTTTCATAAATAATTTTGCCTCCAATATTTTAATGTTTAAAGTGTCTAATGCCAGTAGTTACCATTGCAATGCCATATTTATTAGCCATATCTATTGAATCTTGATCTTTAATTGAACCACCAGGTTGAATGATGGCTTTAATACCATGTTGCGCAGCAAGTTCTACTGTGTCATCCATCGGGAAGAAACCATCTGATACCATTACGACATTATCATTAATTTCAACCGCACGTTCTATTGCAATTTTTGCTGATCCTACCCGATTCATTTGTCCAGCACCAATACCGACTGTTTGTCTATCGTTACATAAGATAATTGCATTACTTTTAACAGAAGCGACCACTTTCCATCCAAGTAACATTGCATTCCATTGCGCTTCTGTAGGTACACTTTCTGTAACAACTGTTAAGTCGTCACTTTTTATTAATACATTATCTTTATCTTGTATTAAATATCCACCTGAAACAGATACTATTTCTTGTTCATTATTATCGATTGTCATATCAATTTCTAATAATCTTATATTTTTCTTTTTACTTAAAATAGCTAACGCTTCCTCAGAAAATTTTGGTGCAATAATCACTTCCAAAAATATACTGTGTAGTGTTTCTGCCAAAGTGGCATCAACGGTTCTATTTAATGCTACTATGCCTCCAAAAATAGATTGGCTGTCTGCTTCAAATGCACGCTGATATGCTTCAGAAATATTTGTACCAACGCCTACACCACAAGGATTCATATGCTTAACTGCGACTGCAGCTGGCATTTCAAATTGTTTAACTAGTGACAACGCCGCATCTGCATCTTTAATATTGTTATAACTCAATTGCTTACCATGCAATTGTTTCGCGCCACCTAACGTATGATTAGCATCAGATGTTCTTACAAATGAAGCTTGTTGTTGTGGATTTTCGCCATATCTTAAACTTTCTTTATTTTCCTTAAAGAAATCAACAATTGCACGATCATATTGATTCGTATGTTCAAATACTTTAATCATCAATGATTTTCTATAAGATTCATCTAGTTGATTTGATTTTAATTTTTCAATAACTTCATTATAATCTGATGGATGTACAATTGTAGTAACGTGTTTGAAGTTTTTAGCTGCTGCACGTAGCATTGTAGGTCCACCAATATCTATATTTTCAATCGCATCATTTTCTGTAACATCTGGATTTGCAACAGTCTCTTTGAATGGATATAAATTTACGACAACCATGTCTATTAAATCAATTTGCTGTTCTTTTAATTGTGCTAAATGTTCTGGTTTATTGCGATCAGCTAAAATACCGCCATGAACAGCTGGGTGTAATGTCTTGACTCTCCCATCCATAATTTCATCAAAATGTGTAAGTTCTGATATAGATTTAACCGCAATATTTGCTTCGACTAACGTTTTCATCGTACCACCAGTCGAATATAACTCGTATCCTAATTGCTGGAGTGATTGTGCAAAAGGTACAATACCTGTTTTATTAGATACACTTATAATTGCCTTTTTCATGTTTATTGGCACCTCTTGTTGAATAATTTTTGAAATAACTTCTGGATATAATTCATGTTCAATCGCTTTTATTCTTTCTTCTAATTGCTCTTTCGTATCGTCCGGTTTTATATCACATGTACGTTGTTCAATAATTTCTCCTGTATCCATCCCACTATCAACGAAATGTACTGTTGTACCTGTAATGTTGTCACCACTATTTAATGCTTGACCAATCGCATCTTTACCTCGATATTTTGGCAATAACGAAGGGTGAATATTAATGATACGTTTTTGATATGCATTTAATATATTTTCACCAATTAATTTCATATAACCAGCTAAAATAATCCATTCAACTTTTTCTGTAGTTAACCATTCAATAATTTTCCGTTCATAGTCTGCTTTAGAATCAAAATTTTTAAGCTCATTAATATGTACATCTAATTGATATTTTCTTGCGCGCTCAATACAATAAGCATTTACCTGATCTGTATATAATGCAGTCACTTCAATTTGAGGTAAATTACCTGATTCTATTTGTGACATGATACTTTCAAAGTTACTTCCTGATCCTGAAGCAAAGATAGCAATTTTCGTCACTTTTATACCCCCGTCAGATGAATTGGTTCTTCACTTTTAACAATTTCACCAATTTTATACGCATTTACTTGTGCTTCTTTTAGTGTGTTTAATACTTTAGCTTCATCATTAGCATCAACAACTATGGTAAAACCAATACCCATATTGAATACATTGTACATTTCTTTGGTTGAAATGCTGCCTTGCTTTTGTAACCATTCAAATATTTTTGGTGTTGGAAATTGTGTTACATCAATTGCTGCACCCACTCCTTCAGGCAATGCTCTTGGAATATTTTCTATAAATCCGCCACCAGTGATATGTGTCATCGCATGTATATGTACGTGTTCTTTTACAGCTAATACAGGCTTGACATATAATCGAGTAGGTTCTAAAAAGATATCCAAAAATGTGTGATTTTGATCAAATTTATCTTTTAGATCAATACCTGATTTTTTAATTAAATTTCTCACTAAGCTATAACCGTTGGAATGTATACCACTTGATTCAAGTCCTATAATTACATCACCTGATTTTACGGCAGAGCCATCTATATACGCATCTTTTTCAACAGCTCCTACAGCGAATCCAGCCAAATCATATTCACCTTCATGATACATCTCACCCATTTCAGCTGTTTCACCACCTATAAGTGTTGTATTCGTAGCTTCACAACCATCACTAACCCCTTTGACAATCTGTTCAATAACTTCTGGAACTACTTTGTTAGTAGCAATATAATCTAAGAAATATAAAGGTTCTGCACCAGTAGTTAAAATATCATTGACACACATTGCTACTGCATCAATACCTATCGTATCGTGCTTGTCGTTATCAATCGCTAACTTTAATTTAGTACCAACGCCATCTGTACCAGATACGAGTAATGGTGCTTTCATATTTAACTGAGACAAATCAAATGTTGCACCAAATCCTCCTAATCCACCTAAGACCTCTTTACGCATTGTTCGTTGAACATGGCTTGACATACGTTCAACCGCTTCGTAACCTGCATTAATATCAACGCCTGCTTGTTGGTATGCTTTAGACATTTAAATTACCCTCTCTATCAAAGTATTGTTTATGATTTGCTAAATATTCTTTTTGACGCTCACTTAAATGTTCATAATAATCTTTTTCATAATCATAAAGACCTGCAGGATAATCACCTGTAAAACTTTCTACGCATAGCCCTTTATAAGGCGCGTCTACTTCAAGGCCAATTGAGTCTATCAAACCAGCTACAGTTAGATAGGCCAAAGAATCAGAGCCAATATGTTCGCTGATTTCTGAAGGTGATTTATTCGCTGATATGAGTTCAGCAGTTGTTGAAACATCTATGCCATAAAAGCTAGGAAACATAAATTCAGGAGAAGCAATACGTACATGTACTTCATTTGCTCCAGCATCTTTTAGCATTTGAACAATACGTTTGCTTGTCGTACCTCTAACAATAGAATCATCCACTAAGACAATATTTTTACCTTGTACGATATCTTTTACTGCTGATAACTTGACCCTTACACCTTGTTCTCGTAACTCTTGTGTTGGTTGAATAAATGTACGTGCTACATATTGGTTTTTGACCAAGCCCATTTCATATGGCAAACCACTTTGTTCAGCATAGCCAGATGCTGCTGAGAGTGATGAATTAGGTACGCCAATAACCATATCCGCATTATCAACTGGACTTTCTAACGCTAATTGTTTACCAGATTGTTTACGAATCGCATGAACATTTTTCCCAGCAATTGTAGAATCTGGTCTAGCAAAATAAATGTACTCCATTGCTGATATTGCTGTCGTCGTATGTCTCGTATAAGATTCTATTCGAATACCTTCATCATTAATAACCACATATTCACCTGCATGAATATCTCTAACGAACTCTGCACCTAAAACATCTATGGCACAAGTTTCACTTGCAATGATATACGCACCTGTTTTCATTTTTCCTACAACTAATGGTCTAATTGCATTTGGATCAACAGCACCATATAACGCATCCTTTGTTAATAGTGCAAATGTAAAACCACCTTTTATTTTACGTAAACTCTCCTGTAATGCTTCTTCAAAGGTTGGCGCTTTACTTTTACGAATTAAATGCATAATTACTTCTGTATCTGATGAAGAATGAAAAATAGAACCTTGATGTTCTAAAGACTTTCTTAAACTTTGTGCATTAATTAGATTTCCGTTATGACAAACTGCAACACTCATATCATAAAAATGGTACAAAAATGGTTGAATATTTTCTATACCTTTATTGCCTGACGTAGCATATCGTACATGACCAATCGCATGTTGGTAAGATTTAAATGCTTCCAACTGGGTATCTTTAATAGCTTCAGTCAAAAGACCAAGTCCTCTTTCTCCAGTAAGTTTTTGGCCGTCAGAACACACGATGCCCGCGCCTTCTTGACCTCTATGTTGTAAACTGTGTAACCCCATATATGTCAATTGCGCTGCCTCATGATGATTCCAAATACCAAAAACGCCACACTCTTCATTTAATCCGTTGTAGTCATACATTTAGGAATTGCTCCTTCCCACTGTTCATTCAATTGTTTCACATCCCGTGAAATTATAGTGTCACCATTTGAAACTACAAATTTTCCATTTTCTGTTAATGTACCAACTTGAATAGCATCTTCCATTTCTAAAGGTTGATCGCCTTTTACAGCCACAATATAACGTCCTTGTGTTTCACTGAATAATTGCTCATTCTTAAGATTTAAAGTTACATCTAAGCCTATTTGATAATGTGCACTAATACGAGCTAATGCCATTAACAGTCCACCTTTACCAACTGTTTGTACGTGAGAAGCAATGCCACTGCGGATTGCTTTTTTAATTGACTCTCCTCTTTTGACTTCATTTGATAAATCAATGGTTTCAACCTCGTGATTCACTTTACCGTAAAGTAATTTTTCAACTTGGCTCCCACCAAAATCGCTATGTGTTTCGCCTACAATATAAAGCGTATCACCTGCTCTTGGCATGAAATCATTGAAATAATCAATTGCTTCAATCAAACCAACCATGCCTACAACGGGTGTAGGGAATATTGAAGTCTCTTTTGTTTCGTTATACAAGGAAACATTACCCGAAACTACTGGCGTCTTTAATATTTCACATGCTTCTGCCATACCTTTAGTAGAATCTGCTAATTGTTGATAAATTTCTTTTTTCTCTGGTGATCCATAGTTCAAACAATCAGTCATCGCTAAAGGCGTAGCACCAACAGAAATCAAATTACGGTATGCTTCTGCTACTACCATCTTTCCACCTTCATAAGGATTATTAAAAACATATCGTGCTTCACCATCTATCGTAGAAGCAATTGCTTTATTTGAACCTTCGACACGAACAACGGAAGATTGTAATCCTGGCTTCACAATAGTATTCGCACCAACTTGTTGATCATACTGTTCATATAAATAGCGTTTGGAAGCAATCGTTGGATGAACAAGTAAACGATTAAATATATCTTCAACATCAATGTCGCTATAGTCATTTTGTGGTTCATTATATATCGGAGTTTCACCTTCAAGCACATATACAGGCGCTTCATCAGATAATGGCTGTACTGGTATATCAGCAAAAATTTCATCTTCATATGTAAGGACAAAACGATCTGTATCTGTAACTTCACCGATGATTGCACTATCCAATTCGTGTTTATCAAATAAATTCAAAAACTTAGCTTCAGATCCTTTTTCTACTACTAATAGCATACGTTCTTGGGTTTCAGAGAGCATCATTTCATAAGGAGAAATACCTTTTTCTCTTGTTGGCACTTTTTCTAATTGTAGATGTAAGCCACTGCCACCTTTAGCAGCCATTTCTGATGAGGATGATGTTAATCCTGCTGCACCCATATCTTGAATACCAACTAACTCATCGAATGTAATTGCTTCTAAAGTTGCTTCCATTAATTTTTTCCCAACGAATGGGTCTCCGATTTGTACTGAAGGTCTTTTACTTTCACTATCTTCACTTAACTCTTCAGATGCAAAAGTTGCACCATGAATACCGTCACGACCTGTTTTCAACCCTACATATATAACCGAATTACCCGAACCTTTAGCAGTACCTTTTTGAATTTTATCGTGATCAATAATACCTACACACATTGCATTCACCAGTGGATTGCCATCATATCTATCATCAAACTCTATCTCACCCGCTGTAGTTGGAATTCCAATACAATTACCATAGCCACCAATACCGGCTACTACACCACGTAATAAACGACGATTTTGTTTTTCTGTCAATTCACCAAAGCGTAAACTATTCAATAGATTTATTGGTCTAGCACCGATGGAAACAATATCTCGAATAATGCCTCCTACGCCAGTAGCCGCACCTTGATAGGGTTCAATAGCTGAAGGATGATTATGTGATTCAACTTTAAATACCACTGCTTGATTGTCACCAATATCTACCACACCTGCACCTTCACCAGGCCCCATCAATACATGTTCACCTGAAGTTGGAAACTGAGTTAAAAATGGTTTTGAATGCTTATAAGAACAATGTTCACTCCACATTACAGAGAAAATGCCAATTTCAGTAAAATTGGGTTCACAACCTAGAATTTCACATACTTTATCGTATTCTGACTCCGATAACCCCATATCTTTATATAGCTTTTCTAACTTAATTTCTTCCACACTTGGTTCAATAAACTTAGACATTTTGTTCCCTCCAACTATTTACCATTGCTTCAAATAATTTAACGCCACTATCAGTTCCTAATAAAGCGTCCATTGCGCGTTCGGGATGCGGCATCATGCCACAAACATTTCCATTTTCATTGACAATACCTGCAATATCATTGTATGAACCATTAGGATTATCCTTATACTTTAATATGATTTGATTGTTTTCTACTAATCTGTCATACATTTCTGATGTACAATAGTAATGACCTTCACCATGCGCTACAGGATATATTACTGTTTCATTTTCTTCATATAATTTGGTATAGGGTGTTTGGTTATTTACAACTTTTAATAGCTCATTTCGGCTTACAAATAAATGTGAATCATTATGCAATAAAGCGCCTGGAAGTAAACCTATCTCTGTGAGAATTTGAAATCCGTTACAAACACCTAATACTGGTTTTCCTTCATTCGCGAAACGTTTAACTTCTTCAGTGATAGGTGCAACACTTGCCATCGCACCTGAACGTAAGTAGTCACCAAAAGAAAAACCACCAGGTATTAACACGCCATCAAAACCTTCTAAAGATGTATTTCTATAGTCTACATATTCTGCTTCTACGCCGGATTTCAATGCTGCATTATACATATCTCTATCACAATTAGATCCTGGGAATTTTAGCACTGCAAATTTCATTATGCTTTCTCCCCTTCTTCCAATACTTTATAGCTATATTCCTCAATAACTGTATTTGCAAATAGTCTTTCACTTAAAGTAGTAACGACATTGTGAAGTGCAGCATCAGTCGCTTCATCAACTGTCATGTACAATAATTTACCAACACGTATATCATTTACTTGTGTGTATCCTAGGTCATGTACTGCGCGATTTAAAGCTTGTCCTTGTGTATCTAATACTTGTGGTTGTAATGTGATATGCAATTCAATTGTTTTCATTTTATAGTTCCTCCAATTTATTAAGAAAAGTTTGATAAGTTTCTATGATTGAACCCGTTTCTTCACGATAAACATCTTTATCAAAATTTGTATCACTATATTTATCCCAAATACGACATGTATCTGGTGAAATTTCATCTGCTAATAGAATTTGACCATCTTTACTGCGTCCAAATTCTATTTTGAAATCTACAAGTCGTAAATCCATACCATCCATTAATTCAATCAACACTGTATTTATTGTTTTTGCTGCCTCTTTTAATTTTTCAATTTCTTCTTTACTAGCTAAATGTAATAACTGTATGTGATCTTCTGTGATTAAAGGATCATTTAAATCATCGTTTTTATAGAAGAATTCAACTAAAGGACTTTCAAACGTATGTCCTTTATCAAAGCCTAATCTCTTTGTTATAGAACCCGCAGCGATGTTTCTCACTACCACTTCTAATGGTATAATTTCCACAGATTTCACAAGTTGTTCAGTTTCTGATAGTTGCTCGATAAAGTGACTATCAATATCACGTTCTTGAATAAAACTAAAAATTCTAGAAGTAATTTGATTATTTAAACGACCTTTACCTTCTATAAAATCTTTTTTCGCTCCATTGCCGGCAGTGACTTCATCCTTATACTCAATTCGAAGTACATCCGATTGCGCCGTAGAAAAAATTCTTTTCGCTTTTCCTTCATATAACAAAGACATTAGCTATGTCTCCCTTCAAAATGATTTAGTAATGTTTGTTCTGTTTGTTCTACATGATTTGTAAGCATAGTAAGGTGACCCATTTTTCGGTCGGGCTTGCGGCTTATTTTGCCATAAATATGGACATGCCATTCAGGATGAGCATCGAATTTATGTTCCAATAAATCTAAATCTCTTCCTAATAAATTCATCATTACACTAGGTTTTAATAATTCAATTTTTTCTGGTAACCGATGACCTGTAACTGCTAATATATGTGTATCAAATTGCGAATAATCACATGCTTCGATTGAATAATGTCCAGAGTTATGAGGTCTAGGTGCAATTTCATTCACAAACAATTGATTGCTTGCATCGATGAAAAACTCCACCGTGAACGTGCCCACAAAATGAATATGTTTGATAATCTTCTCAACTTCTTTGCGTGCCATTTGTTCAATTTGTGGTTCTACACGAGCAGGTACAACTGTCTTAAATAATATTTGGTTTTGATGTTCATTCTCTTGTAATGGAAAATACGTGATTTGATTATCGTTACCAATGGTTACTGTTAAAGAAACTTCTTTTTGTAATTCTAAAAATTTTTCAGCAACACATTCTTGTTTATTAATTAATGTTTTGGCATTATCCAAATCTGCTTCATTTGTAATAAGTACTTGCCCTTTTCCGTCATATCCACCAAATCTTGTTTTTATCATAAATGGAAAATCAAGATTTTCTACAGCTTGAGATAAACCGCCTGTATCGGATAACTTCACGAATGGTGCTACTTGAGTTCCGGCATTTTGCAATGTCTGTTTTTCAATTAATCTATCTTGTAATAGTTGTATAGCTTGGTAACCTTGAGGAATATTATATTTGGAAACTAAAGTTTGTAATTGATTCGCAGAAATATTTTCAAATTCATATGTAATAACGTCGGATAATTCACCTAGTTGAACAAGTGATTGTTCGTCATCATAGTTTGCATTTATAAACTGATGTGCTACATGTTGGCACGGACAATTTTCATCGGGATCTAACACAATAACTTTAAAACCCATTTTCTGAGCAGATTGTGCCATCATTTTACCTAATTGCCCACCACCAATAATTCCAATCGTTGATCCAAATGATAGTTTATTGAAGTTCATGTTGCATCTCACTCACTTTCTCAACCAATGATTTTTCATAATTTTCCAAATTCTTTTGGACTACTTTATTACCAATGCTGAGCATTCTGGCAGCAAGTATTCCCGCATTTTTCGCCCCAGATTTCCCTATAGCTGTTGTAGCCACAGGAATACCACCTGGCATTTGGACAATAGATAGGAGAGAGTCTAATCCTTTTAAGCTTTTAGATTCTATAGGTACACCAATTACTGGTAATGTCGTCATTGATGCAACCATACCTGGTAAGTGTGCAGCACCACCAGCGCCAGCAATAATGACATCATATCCATCATCTCTGGCTCCTTTAGCAAATTCATACATTAATTGAGGCGTACGATGTGCAGAAACAACTTTCTTTTCATACGGTATGTCTAGTTGTTCTAACATTTGACAACTTTCTTTCATAGTCTCCCAATCGGAAGAACTACCCATTATGACTACCACTTTCAAAATGAACACCCTTTCAGAAATTTGAAATGTTATGACTATTAGATGTATATTACAGATATAGCATAACAACTAAAAATCGCTTTTTCAATCAAAAATCGAACTTTAACACAAAAAAAACGTTAAATTTTCGTCTTTTGATTGAAAAACATGGTAGTAATTATGTTAAAGTTAAGTAAAGTTCATACATTGGAGGAGGATTTTTTCATGGTCGCAAAAATTTTAGACGGTAAACAAATCGCAAAGGATTATAGACAAGGTCTAAAAGATCAAGTCGAGGCTTTACAAACTAAGGGTTACACACCAAAATTATCAGTAATATTAGTAGGTAATGATGGAGCAAGTAAAAGTTATGTGAATTCAAAAAAGAAAGCTGCAGAAAAAATCGGTATGATTTCTGAAATCGTACATTTAGATGAAAGTGCTAGTGAAGATAAAGTATTAAGTGAACTTCAACGCTTAAATGAAGATGATAGTGTGAGTGGTATATTAGTTCAAGTTCCGCTACCAGATCAAGTAAGTGAACAAAAAGTTTTAGAATCGATTAATCCTGCTAAAGATGTTGATGGATTTCATCCTGAAAATATAGGTAAATTATATATTGACCAACAAACATTTGTACCTTGTACACCACTTGGTATCATGGAGTTACTAAATCATGCTGACATTGATTTAGAAGGTAAAGATGCTGTTGTCATAGGTAGAAGTCATATTGTAGGTCAACCAGTTTCAAAACTATTATTACAAAAAAACGCGTCAGTTACGATTTTGCATTCAAGAACTAAAGATATGCATCAACATTTAAAAAATGCTGACATTATCGTTAGTGCTGTCGGACGTCCTGGTCTTGTTACTAAAGATGATGTTAAAGAAGGCGCAGTTGTCATTGACGTAGGTAATACACCTGACGAAAACGGCAAATTAAAAGGTGATATTGCCTATGATGAAGTTAAAGAAATTGCTGGAGCTATTACACCTGTGCCTGGTGGCGTAGGTCCAATGACGATCACAATGGTATTAAACAATACTCTTATGGCAGAAAAAATGCGTAGAGGCATTGAATAACATGATTGTTTCAAGAAACATATTTCAAAAAATGAACAAAGTTGAGACATCTTATCTTTAACTACTAAGTAAATAAACGTCAATTTCTAGAAAGTTACAATAGAAGTTGACGTTTATTTTTTATGAAATGGTGCAACACATTTATTCATTAACTTTCCTATATAACTTGTATCTTAAAAATTATTTTTAATCTCACTTATTTCATTCAAATCATTTGGTTTAATTGTAAAAGATGCCTATTATTTCACTGTATGAAAATAAGGCCTATTATAAAAATTGTGTGAGAACCTCATTAATTCGTCCCAGATGCATTCATATTGTCAGTAGATAACTGAACTAAAAATTAAAGTACCACTTCTCAATTTATTGAGTTAGTAATACTTATACCTGACCTGCAGCTCAAGTAATCATTTTATATTTTTTGATTCTCGTCATCTTTACCGAGATGAGTCAACAATCTATTGTTAATAAAATTAGATTTCTCCCCCCACCATATCTGCTTTTAAATAATGTGCTAAAATAATCCATCCGTTTTAATACATACATTCATGCAGTTTTCTTCGATTATCACTCAATTTTGTTTAATTGCTATTATGCTTATCAAAAAATATTACAATTAACTGAATTTTTTCAAAAAATTATCACTCAATTTACACTATTACGTTATATTAAGACTATAGTACGATGTAATTTCATTCAAAATAAAATATAGTGTATTTAAGATAAAAATAAATGACGCTCATACGGAGGTTAACGTTATGAATAAATTAATACAGTCATTATCAGCTCTCGGTGTATCTGCAACACTTGTTTCACCTAACTTAAGTGCAGAAGCTACAGAAAATGCAGTACCTGAATTAAAAGGAACAAACGATATAATCATTGATAAAGGAAATAATTATAATTTATTAAATGGTGTCCGTGCTTATGACAAAGAAGATGGTGACTTGACGCACAAAATTTCAGTGAATGGAAATATAAATACAGAAAAAGAAGGAAAATACAAAGTTGAATATACAGTGGAAGATTCAGAAGGTGCAATGAATAAATCAGTAAGATATATTGAAGTAAAATAAAATAATTTATGAATACATATGTCACGATGAAATTCACACCAAATAATCAATATTTGGTGTGAATTTATCCTATCGTCTAAAATATGACACTTTTCACAAAATGTACACATAATTTTAACAAATCTTTGAAAGCCCGTCAGACGTTGAGTTTGTTGGGTTTCTTTTAATTTTACAATAATTTTTTTTACACAAACACTTGTAAATATTGCGTAATATCTTAAAATTGATGGTAAGCCCTACAATTGTAGTATTAGGAGGTCAAAAAAGTGTCAAAATTTAAGTCTTTGCTTCTACTCTTTGGCTCACTAATTATACTTAGTGGTTGTTCAAATGTAGAAGTTTTAAACCCAAAAGGGCCGGTAGCAAGTGACTCGAAGTTCTTGATTATGTATTCAATCATCTTCATGCTTGTTATTATTGCCGCCGTACTTATCATGTTCACTCTGTTTCTATATAAATATAGATTACACAAAACAGAAGAAGCAGGTAAGATGCATCACAGTGCTTTAATGGAAACAATTTGGTTTATCATTCCGGTGATTATCGTTATCGCTTTAGCTATTCCTACTGTAAAATCACTTTACATGTATGAAGCTAAACCAGAAAAACAAGACGATCCACTTGTTGTTTATGCAACAAGCGCTGGTTATAAGTGGTTCTTCAGTTATCCTGATGAAAAAATTGAAACTGTTAATCACTTAACAATACCTAAAGATCGCCCTGTTGTCTTTAAACTCCAATCAATGGATATGATGACAAGTTTCTGGATTCCACAATTAGGTGGCCAAAAATATGCGATGACTGGTATGACAATGGATTGGACATTAACTGCTAGTGAAGAAGGTACGTTCCGAGGACGTAACTCAAACTTCAATGGTGAAGGATTCGCTCGCCAAACATTTGATGTTAATTCAGTAAGCCAAAATAAATTTGAGGATTGGGTAAAAGATGCTCAAAGTCAAAAGAAATTAGATCAAGATACTTTTGATAAACAACTTTTACCAACTACTGAAAATAAAAACTTAACTTTCAGTGGTACGCACATGGCGTTTGTTGATCCAGCAGCTGATCCTGAGTATATTTTCCATGCTTATGATCGTTTCAATTACGTACAGAAAGATCCTAACTTTAATACACCTGAGGAAATTAAAGCGGATGTATTAGATAAACCTAATAAACCTGCACGTAAACCACAAATCACAAACGCAAACTATGAACGTCATGGTATGAAAGCTATGATTTTAGGCAATAATGAACCATATAATAGTGAATTCAAAGATGAAGAATCACATAATATGGACGAAATGGAAAAAATCTCAGAAGGTGCTAAAGATGAAAAAGCATCTAAAGCTGAGAAAAAAGACCATGAACATGGAGGTGGACATTAATGAATTTCCCATGGGATCAATTACTCGTTCAAGGTAACTGGATGATTACAATGGCACAAATTGGTGCACCGTTTGCTATCATCGCAGTGATCGCAGTAATTACTTATTTTAAATTGTGGAAATATCTATACAGAGAATGGTTCACATCTATTGACCATAAAAAAATTGGTGCTATGTATTTAATCTGTGCTGTATTAATGTTCGTACGTGGTGGTATTGACGCCCTAATGATGCGTACACAATTAGCAATTCCAGATAATACATTCTTAGAAGGAAACCACTATAATGAAGTCTTTAGTACGCACGGCGTAATAATGATTATCTTTATGGCAATGCCTTTCATTTTTGGTTTATGGAATGTTATTGTACCTCTTCAAATTGGTGCAAGAGACGTTGCATTCCCTGTATTAAATAACGTAAGTTTCTGGTTATTTTTCTCTGGTATGTTGTTATTCAACTTATCATTTATAATCGGAGGCTCACCTGCAGCTGGCTGGACTAACTATGCACCGCTTGCAGGAGAATTCAGTCCAGGACCTGGGGTTAACTACTACCTAATCGCGATACAGATTTCTGGTATAGGTACCCTAATGACTGGTATTAACTTCTTTGTAACAATACTTAGATGTAAATCACCTACGATGAAATTTATGGAAATGCCAATGTTCACGGTTACTACTTTCATTACAGCATTAATCGTTATTTTGGCTTTCCCAGTATTGACAGTAGCTTTAGCACTGTTCACAACAGATAGAATCTTCGATACTGCATTCTTTACAGTCGCAAATGGCGGTATGCCAATGTTATGGGCTAACTTCTTCTGGGTATGGGGGCACCCCGAAGTTTATATCGTTATCCTACCGGCATTCGGTATTTATTCAGAAATCATTCCAACATTTGCACGTAAACGTCTGTTTGGTCACCAAAGTATGGTCTGGGCAACAGCAGGAATCGCATTCTTAAGTTTCTTAGTTTGGGTTCACCATTTCTTCACTATGGGTAATGGTGCATTAATTAACTCATTCTTCTCAATCACAACTATGCTGATTGGTATACCAACAGGTGTTAAAATCTTTAACTGGTTGTTTACGCTTTATCAAGGCCGTATCACTTTTGAATCACCAATGCTATTCGCATTAGGTTTCATACCTAACTTCTTAATTGGTGGTGTAACAGGTGTCATGCTTTCTATGGCAGCAGCCGACTATCAGTATCATAATACGTACTTCTTAGTTGCTCACTTCCACTACACATTAGTGGCTGGTGTTGTATTTGCTTGTCTAGGTGCTTTAATTTTCTGGTGGCCTAAGATGACTGGATTTAAATTAAACGAGACATTAAACAAATGGTGTTTCTGGTTATTCATAATCGGATTTAACGTTTGTTTCATACCACAATTCATTCTTGGTTTAGATGGTATGCCTCGTCGTTTATACACTTATATGCCAGAAGATGGATGGTGGATGTTAAACGCAATCTCTACTGTCGGAGCATTAATGATGGCATTAGGCTTTATGTTCTTAGTTGCTAGTATCGTATACAGCTTCTTCAAAGCACCACGTGAAGCTACTGGTGATAACTGGTATGGCTTAGGACGTACATTAGAGTGGTCAACTGCTTCAGCAATGCCACCTAAATACAACTTTGCTGTTACACCAGATTGGAATGACTATGATACATTTGTGAATATGAAAGAACACGGTAGACACTACTTAGATAATCACAATTATTCTGATATCCATATGCCAAATAATACACCAGTTGGTTTCTGGATAGGAATTTTCTTCACAATCGGAGGATTCTTCCTTGTCTTTGAAACAATACTCCCTGCAGTTATTTGCTTAATAGGTATCTTTGGTACTATGATTTACCGCAGTTTCCAAGTAGACCACGGTTATCATATTCCAGCTTCTGAAGTAGCAGAAACCGAAAAACGTTTACGTGAAGCACGTATAAAAGAAAGGGAGGCTGTAAGTCATGAGTCATGATGCAAACACTATTGATCAACGTTCGCATGAAGGTAATTTAAATAGACTTGGCTTTTGGATATTCCTTACAGCAGAAGTCTCATTATTCGGTACGCTATTCGCAACCCTATTAACGCTTCAACATGGTGGCGACTATGGCGGTAAAATGACAACTGAAATGTTCGAATTACCCCTAGTTTTAATAATGACATTTGCATTATTAATTAGTTCGTACACTTGTGGTATTTCTATTTACTATATGAGACAAGAAAAAGCAAAATTAATGACAATATGGATGGTTATCACTTTACTATTCGGACTTGTGTTCGTAGGCTTTGAAATTTATGAGTTTGCTCACTATGTTTCAGAAGGTGTTAACTTAACGATTGGTTCTTATTGGTCTAGTTTCTTTATTCTATTAGGAACGCACGGTGCCCACGTATCATTAGGTATCGTTTGGATTACATGTTTATTAATTCAAGTTGCAATGCGTGGATTAAATAAAGATAATGCTCCTAAGTTATTTATAGTAAGCTTATACTGGCACTTCTTAGATGTTGTTTGGATCTTCATCTTTACTGCCGTATATATGATAGGGATGGTGTTTAGCGGATGAATACAATTGTAAAACACACAGTCGGTTTTATTGGCTCAATCGTATTGACTATTTTAGCAGTATTCGTAACCTTATACACATCAATGGCACTTAATGCTAAGATTACAATCATCTTTGGCTTTGCCTTTATCCAAGCTGCAGTACAATTATTAATGTTCATGCACTTAACTGAAGGTAAAGATGGAAACTTACAAGGATTTAAAGTTATATTTGCGGTTATCATTACTCTAATTACAGTTATTGGTACGTATTGGGTAATGCAAGGTGGACACTCAAGCCACTTATAAACCTAAAAAAGACTTCTCTCTCAAGGAGTCTCAAACTGCCAACAAAGTCTCAGACTTTGTTGGCAGTTTTTTTGTGCACATTTTTCGCAGGCACTACCTTATCCTGAAGTCTTCGGCTAGTGCGCTTCCCACAAGAGTTGGCTCAAATCACTGTCAATATCACACTAAAAATGTTACTTATTCAGAGACTATTTCATCTCAAATCAATGGGACAAATAATCAAAGAAATTGTGAGAAGATTTGGCGATATAAAAGAATATCACGGTATGCGATGAACGAGATATATAGACCCCATGACAAAGTTTTTATGGATACCATACTAATTTGTGTTGTCATGAATCTTTACAAATTGGCAATGTGGTTAGTAAAATGGCTAGTAATGGTCTGAAATACCACTACTATTTTGAAAAAAATATAAAAATAGACAAATCCTTCGCAAATTAATGCAAAGGATTTGTCTACATTCTGAGACTTCTCGAAACAGAAGTCTTTTTTATAGTTTTATTTATCAACCTCCCCTATGACTTCAATCAATAATTTACTTTGTAACATTTATTTCCACAAAAGATGTAGAATATAATTGATAATGTTATTTTTGCAATAGGAGGATTAGATAAATTATGAAACAACCAATTATTATTGATACAGACCCTGGCATTGATGATGCAGCAGCAATAAGTTTTGCATTAAACCATCCAGAATTTGATTTGAAAATGATTTCTACAGTCAATGGTAACGTTGGCATCGAAAAAACGACTGCTAATGCTTTAAAACTCAAGCGTTTCTTTAATAGTAATATACCTGTACATAGAGGTGCCTCACAACCATTGTTATCAGATATTGTAGATGCAAGTGATGTACATGGTGAATCGGGAATGGAAGGATATACTTTCCCAGAAATTAATGAAAGTGATCTCAATTCTACACATGCCGTTGAGGCCATGAGAGATGTTTTACTTAAAAGTGAAGCGCCCATCACACTTATTCCCATTGGCCCATTGACGAATATTGCATTATTACTAATGACTTATCCTGAAGTAAAGACATTTATTAAAGAAATTGTATTAATGGGCGGTTCAGCATCTCGAGGTAATGTAACACCATTAGCTGAATTTAACATTTATTGTGATCCTGAGGCTGCTCAAATCGTGTTTAATGCTGGTCTACCCTTAACAATGATAGGATTAGACGTTGCTAGAAGTTCTAGTTTAACGCATGACACAATTAATGAGCTTAACTTTATCAACGATACAGGAAGGATGTTACATCAGTTATTCAAACATTATAGAGGAGACGATTTTGAAAAAGGCATTAATGTATATGATGCATACACGTTGCTTTACCTACTACATCCAGAACACTTTGATGTACAAGAAGCTGATGTGCAAATTGAAACAGATGGCAAATTAACCAAGGGTGCTTCAGTTGTTGATTTCAAATCTCAATTTCCTAATACAACCGTAGTAATGTCCGTACAAGCAAATATCTTTAAACAGATGTTTATTGATACTTTAAAATATTGTAAGTAAATTTTAAATACACAAAACGCTAGTAACATTAACATGCTTTCTCATAAAAAGAAGTAAGACAGAAATCTAATTTTATTAAAAAGATTTCGCCATAATATCATAACAATGATAACTAGAATTAGTAAAAATATAAAATGATTATCTGAGCTAAACCTCATGCTTAACTCCCACTAACTCAATAATTGAGAAATGGGAGTTTCTTTTTCAATTCAGTCATTCGCTAACAATATAATTGTATCTGAGATGAATCAATGGTGTCCTAGAATCCTTTTTAATCTTGACAGTTTTTTATTATGGATATAAGCTCGAATCTGGCGTTTTTGACACATATGATTATCCAGTTAGCACCTTACAAATCATAAAAATAAATATTTTGTAGATATACAAAGATACTTTCATCTATGTAAATTCATAGATAAACTAATTTAATGAGAAATCTTAAAAATAATCATTTAACATTATTCTTAGTTTCACTCTTAGAAGCATTAATTCTTTTAAGCACAAACCAATTTATAAAAAGTAAAAAACCGTCAATTTCTATAAAAACACGATAGAAATTGACGGTGATGTTTTAATCAGAGATATTTATACCCCTATCACTTAATTTTTCAATACAGCTGTTTTACTCTATTATAATGACCACCTTGATGTAATAACTTATAGTAAATATGTTTCATTTTATATTCGTTATTTATTTTGCTGTTGTCATAATTTGTTGCTAATACAATTACATAATTATCATTAAAATATACAGTGAATATATTACCAAAAAAGATACCATTAATTCTATTTTTATCAGCAAATGAATAAAACCCATATCGATATGGTTTAGGATATTGTGTAGTTAAACTTTCATGAATAAAAGGCATGGTAGTTGTTGCATCAAAAATTCTATTATTTTGCAAATTTAATACTATTTTTCCCATATCATAAGGAGACATATAAATATTACCTGCCCCATCATATTGATTTAAAATATTAGGTTTTTGACGGATACGTTTTCCAGTTAATTTATCATTTTTATAACCAACAGCCATATATTTTTTGAAATTCAAATTACTATATCGTGCTGTATATTCTAAATTATATGGTTTTATTAATCTATCATTTAAATTTTGCGTATAAGATTTATGTGTTACTTCTTCTATAACTTTTGACAATATTAAATAATTAGCATCGTTATATTGATATTTATTATAATCTAAAGGGTTGATGCCCTTCTGTTGTATCGCGTGTGTCGCATCATTTAAATCTTTAAATTTTGGATTAGCTTTATATTTATATAATCCACTTTGATGTAACATCAGTTGTTTAATAGATAGTGGATAATTTGAGTCAAACCATTTTAAATAATGCTTCACAGGTGTCATCATATGAATCTCACCATCAATTTCTAATTGTTTTAACATGATGCCTGTCATGAATTTTTGGGCTGAACCTATTAAAAACATCGTATTGGCATTATTTTCTTCATTCTTTTCAAAGTCTTTATAACCATAGCCTTTATTCAGTTTGAGTTTACCTCTTTCAAAAAGCGCAATGGTTCCATTAAAATGAGTTTGTTCTAAATACTCATCAATTTTATTAATTTGTGGATGTTTGTGATCAACAACTGTTTTTAACTTTTTTTGAGTTTTCGAAGATTGTTTTTCATTTTCCTTGGTCAAAACCTTTGAAGGACTAATATAATCTTTCATTTGCTTATAGTGTCTGTATCCAGTAAATCCTAAAATCAAAAATATGAAAATGATTAAAACAATAAATATTTTAAATTTGTTGACTTTCATGTTGTTGCCTCTTTGTTGTTATTTTATATGATTGATATATTCATCTTTAAATTGATTTGTTAAGACATCAATATCCTCTATATTTAAAGAGAAATACAATTTAATTTTAGGTTCAGTACCAGAAGGTCTCAATGCAATGAAACCTTCATCAAAAATAAAACGAATTAAATTTGTCTCAGGTAAAGATAAAGCTTCGTTACTACCCTCTGTTACATTTTTAATGGTACCTACTTGATAATCTTCAATTTGTTTTACTTCAAGACCACAAATCGTTGAAATATCTTCTTTTCTAAATTGGTCCATTATTTTAGTGATCTTTTCAATACCTTCTGCACCTTCAAAAGTTGGTGATAAAGTTTTATCTTGATATGCACCTATATGAGCATATATATCATCTATTGTATCTTTAAATGTCATCCCATTGTTCGCTAATAAATTTTTATATTTGATTAATAAAGGTACCATTTGGATTGCATCTTTATCTCTCGAAAATGGCTTTGCTAAATAGCCATGACTTTCTTCAAAAGCAATTAGTAATTGTTTACCTTGTTGTGTGCTTTCTTCTTCCAATAAATTTGAAATATATTTAAATCCTGTTAACACATTATTTACTTCAACATCTAATGCTAAAGCTAGTCTTTCCGCAAGTTCACTTGTGACTATAGATTTAATCATGTAAAGTTGCTTACCTTCTTCTACCAAATCTTGAAATCTTAATTTAGTAAGTAATATACCTATTTCATTTCCATTAAAATACCTATATGTTTCGTCATCATAACGTTCAATTAAACCTAGTCTATCAGCATCAGGATCAGTTGCTATAATTAATTGTGCATCAGTATCATTTGCCAACTTAATACCACGTTCGAACACAGCTTCATCTTCAGGATTAGCTATCGCAACAGTTGGAAAATTACCGTCTGGTGTGGATTGCTCTTTTTCAATAACAAAATTATCATAATCTAATTCCGATAATATCGTAGAAGCTAAAGGTAAACTTGTACCATGTAAACTCGTAAGTACTACTTTTGCATCTTTCTCAGGAATATCCCCGACTAAATCTTTCACTTCACTTTTATAAGCTTCAGTAACTTCATGTGACATATATGTGATTTTCTTATCATTTAGTAATGCATTAAAATTGCCTCCATCAATTTGTAATGGACGTTCAATAGCGTTAATATATTGACTTAAATCTTCCGATTCATCTGGCAATAATTGGCCACCATTTTGATCGTATATTTTAATACCGTTATAGTTTTTAGGATTATGACTGGCAGTGATCATCACACCTGCACTTGATTTTAAATACCTAACCGCAAATGATAATTCTGGTGTAGATTTATAATTTTCTGATAAGATCGTAATAATATTATTTTGAGCTAAAACAGATGCCATTTCTTCTGAAAATGCTTTAGATAATAATCTTGTATCAAAATGGATTACGACGGATGGATTATCATATTTTTCTTTCAAATATTGTGATAAGCCTAATGCTACTTTACGAATTGTAAATGCATTCAATCGACCCGGCCCTAAACCAAAAGTACTACGTATACCAGCAGTGCCAAACGTTAAATTCCCACTAAACCCTTCTTCTATTTCTTTGTCGGTTTGTGCTTCATAAAATGTTTTTACTAAACTTTCATCTAATTTATCCAACCATTCTGACTTCATGGTTATATCCTCCTTGAAACTCCAATATATTAAACAATTATTTACGAGGTATTATCTCATCGTAGAATTGATTTAATAAATACCAAAAATCGTTTTGAATTTGAAATCTCTGTTTTAAAATTTTACTTTAATAAAAATATTAATGTTATCAATGTTCAATAACATTTAACATATGTTAATTATATCGTATGTTCATAAATAAATCATTTTTAGATATGTTGATTTTCTTATAATTATTTATATTATTATCATTAAGAATAATTTAATGCTTATCTGTATGCTAATTTATAATTCAAACTTTAGTAGGATAAATTCTTAGTTGATATTTTTTTATGTTAGTTATAAAATTATAAGTTATAGTACAAATTTCTCTTTACAATATTTTAATGAAACAACCAAAAATTTAACACTAGATTAATATTGTAATATACACAAAATCACATACGATGGGGAGCTTCATACATGAATAAATTTTTAAAATACTTTTTAATATTTCTATCTTTAATTCTTGTAGTTGTTCCAGTTATATTTGCCATTTTATTACTTAAATCGTCACAAGGTGCATTTGAACATTCATTGAATACGAGCGATACATCAAGAGAATCAAGTATTCGTGAATCGAAAATAAACCCGTCTAAAGATCCAATTTCTATTTTATTTTTAGGTATCGATGATAATAGTGGTCGTCAAAAAAATGGTCAAAGTACTGAACAATCAAGAACTGATGCAATGATATTATCCACTTTTAATGCAGATAAAGAACAAATTCGAATGCTAAGTATTCCACGCGATACGATTAGTTACATTCCAGAGGTTGGGTATTATGATAAAATCACACATGCACATGCATACGATGGCCCTACAGCTTCTATGGATTCAGTAGAAGCTACATTGAATGTTCCCGTTGACTATTATGTAAGAATTAACATGGAAGCATTCGTAGATGCCGTTGATGAACTCGGTGGCATTGAATATGATGTTCCATATAATATTTCTGAACCAAATACAAATGATACTGGGAAAATAAAAGTGAAAAAAGGACATCAAAAGCTAAATGGAGATGAGGCTTTAGCAGTTGCTAGAACACGTCATCAAGATTCAGATTTAAAACGTGGCCAAAGACAAATGGATTTAATCAAAAAGCTATTTATTAAAGCTCAAAAGGCAGATTCTTTCAGTAAATTAGATGATGTAATTGAAATAGTAGGAAAGAATGCGAAACATAATTTAAGTTATAAAGAAGTAAAAGCACTAGCTACTTCTTACTTAAAAGATGATGTTGAAATTAAAAGTAAACAACTAGAAGGTCAAGATGATTATTTGAATGGTGTTTATTACTATAATCCTAATATTAAAAATATAAAAGATACTGCAAATCTTTTGCGCAGCGATTTAAATTTACCTAAAATTAAGGATACAGACGATTTCTTGAATAAACGTGTTATTGATTTTTATGGTACACTCGTACCACAAACTGAAATTGACAGTAGCTTATTACGTAAAAATCAACAAGATAGCTCTGAAAAAGATGAAGACAATTCAAATTCACAATCAGAACAAAATAATTCAAATTCGCAAGACCCAAATTCAACAAATGAAAATCAACAAGATAATAATCAAACAACACAGCAACCAAATGATTCATATCAACAACCTGATTCAAATCAACAAATAGATCCTAATCAACAGCAACAGGATCCAAACCAACAACAAAACACGCAAGAATTACAAACAAATTTATATTAAGCTGTAGAGAGGAGATCGCGACATGTCACGAAAAACATATGAAAAATTAGCAAATATAAACGGTATGTTTAACGTTTTAGAACAACAATTAATCCATAGTAAAGATATGGCACTTTTTAGAAATGAATTTTTCTATGTTAATCACGCACATCGTGAAAACTATGAAGCTTTACGAATCTACTACAAGGATAGTGAAACCAATCCTGTTGTAGATGGCGCATGTTATATCGTAGCCCTACCTGAAATTTTTGATAAAGTTGATGTTTTTGAATCAGAACTACCTTTTTCTTGGGTTTATGATCAAAATGGTATAACTGAAACAATGAAAGAACTCAGTGTACCGCTACAATATTTAATTGCAGCAGCGCTTGAAGTAACAGATGTTAATTTATTTAGACCATCAGGTTTTACCATGGGCATGAACAATTGGAATATTGCACAAATGAGAATTTTTTGGCAATATACTGCATTAGTACGTCAAGAAGCTCAATAACTCATTAAATAACTACCCTATTACATTATAATTGTGATAGGGTAGTTTTATTATATTTAAAAGAAGTGAGGTTTTATCATGTTTGAAGTAGTTACTACATCTAAAATGTTAGATGACGCATATGAAATTAGAAAAGCAGTTTTTGTTCGTGAACAAGGTGTGCCAGTTGAAAATGAAATAGACCAATTTGAATCATCCGCCACTCATGTTATTGGTTATGATGAACAGTGCTCCCCTTTTGCTACTGCAAGATTTAGACCCTATCAAAATGGAGCGAAAATTGAGCGTGTAGCAATTTTACCAACACACAGAAGGTCAGGTTATGGTAAAGCATTAATGCTTTTTATTGAAGAAGCAGCTAAAAATCGAGGATATCAAACGTTATCGCTTAATGCCCAATGCCATGCACAACGCTTTTATGAATCCTTAGGTTATAATGCTTCAGGTGATATTTTTTTAGAGGAAAATATTGAACATATTTTAATGAATAAAACAATTTAAGCTAAAGGATTTAATAAAGTTTTATTTAATGTACATCTTTACAATGTAACATTCTAAAAAGTGTAATATTTTAATATATTTAAAATTAGGCGTATTTCCGCCTTTTTTTAAATTATATCTCTTTTATAGTGTCTTAATAAGATTAATTTTATATTACAAATCTATGAATTCAATTCAATTAAACTATCTTCGTATTATAATGGTAATAAATATTAATAATAAAAGGGGCAGTTAAATGACTAATAAAAAGTTGAATTATAAGGTACCTTCAATAGTTGCATTAACGTTAGCAGGTACAGCTTTGACAACCCATTATGCACATGCAGCTGATGATACACAAGATCAGAAATCAAATAAAAATGTGTTAAATGATGAAAATACCTTAAAACAAAGCGAAGAAATAAAATCTGAAGTAAGTAATCCAACGACAAATATTTCAGGAACACAAACATACAATGATCCAAGTCAAGTGCAAGAGCTTAAATCAGATGAACCTGAAAATTATGATGCACAGTTAGACGAACTTAATAAAGACACATCAAGTCAAAATACATATCTTACTCAAAATCAAGAAGACCAAAATAATTCTGACGTCAATAATTACACAGAGGCTCATACTGAACAATTAGCTACTGATGCTCAAGATGAAAGTAATGATGCTTCTAGCGTTGCAGATAATAAAGATGATAATGCTAATGTTGTTCAAAATGATGATACTTCAGATATTTCTAATTCAGAGGTACCTTCTTCTAATGCTGAAAACGAAAATCAGGTTGCTTCTAACAGTTCTGAAGATGCAGAGGACAACACTGACGTTGCTCAAAACGTTAATGATTCAGAGATTTCTAATTCAGAAGTAAATTCCGAACAAACAACTTCTGATTCACAAAATATAAATAATGATACTTCTAACGTTGCTGATAATAAAGATGATAATGTTAATGTTGTTCAAAATAATGATGATACTTCAGATGTTTCCAATACAGAAGTACCTTCTGACCAATCAACTTCTAATTCAGAAAACGAAAATCATGATACTTCTAACAGCTCTGAAGACAAAGACGACAACACTAACGTTGCTGATGATAAAGATGATAGTACTAATGTTGCTCAAAGCAATGATGATTCAGAAACATCTAATACAGCGGTAAGTTCTGACGATTCAACTTCTGATACAGAAAATGAAACTCATAATGCTTCTAACAGTTCTGAAGACAAAGACGACAACACTAACGTTGCTGATGAAAAAGATGATAGTACTAATGTTGCTCAAAGCAATGATGATTCAGAAACTTCTAATACAGAGGTAAGTTCTGACGATTCAACTTCTAATACAGAAAATGAAACTCATGATGCTTCTAACAGCTCTGAAGACAAAGATGTTAACACTAGCGTTGCTAATGATAAAGATGATAGCACTAACGTTGCTCAAAGCGATGATGATTCAGAAACTTCTAATACAAAGGTAAGTTCTGACGATTCAACTTCTGATACAGAAAACAAAAATCATGATACTTCTAACAGCTCTGAAGACAAAGATGTTAACACTAACGTTGCTGATGATAATGATGATAGCACTAACGTTGCTCAAAGCGATGATGATTCAGAAACTTCTAATACAAAGGTGAGTTCTGACGATTCAACTTCTGATACAGAAAACAAAAATCATGATACTTCTAACAGCTCTGAAGACAAAGATGTTAACACTAACGTTGCTGATGATAATGATGACAACACTAACATTGTTCAAAATGATGATGATTCAGAAGCTTCTAATACAGAGGTAAGTTCTAACGATTCAACTACTACAAATGAGTCTGGCAAAGAAGCACAAACTGAAAAGGTTAATACTTTAGAATCAGATATAAATACTTCACCTAAAACAGTTCAAGTTTATAAAAGTGATGCAACACCAAAAGTAAGAATGACTAGATCAGTTAGTACACCTACTGTAGCTACAAGATCAGCTGTCACAAAAGAATCTACAACTAAAAGTTCATTACCTAAATATACACCAAAAGTAAATTCATCAATAAATAATTATATTCGTAAAAACAACTTCAAAGCACCTAACTATGAACAAGATATTGCAAGTTATTTACCAAAATACCAATATCGTTATGGTAAACCTGAAGGTATCGTTATGCATGATACTGCGAACGATAATTCAACAATTACTGGTGAAATTAATTACATGAAAAATAATTATAATAGCGCATTTGTACATGCATATGTAGATGGTAATCGTATCATTGAAACAGCTAATACAGATTACTTAGCATGGGGAGCTGGTCCAGCTGCAAACGATCGCTTTATTCATGTAGAATTAGTCCATACACACGACTATGATTCATTTGCGCGTTCAATCAATAACTACGCAGACTATGCAGCTACAAACCTACAATATTATGGACTTGCTCCTGACAGCGCTGAGTACGATGGTGTTGGAACTGTTTGGACGCATAAAGCTGTAAGTAATTATTTAGGTGGATCAGATCATATCGATCCACATGGTTATTTAGCTAACCATAATTATAGTTATGATGAACTTTATGATTTAATTTATGAAAAATATTTAATTAAAACAGGTAAAGCTGCTGCTTGGGGTACAACTTCATCTGGAAATACAAGTGGAAGCAAAAACGAGTCAAATGGTTCTACTACAAAACCATCTACTAATACTGGTAAATTAACAGTATCAACTAACAACGGTGTTGGTCGTATAAATACAAATAATGATGGTTTATATACTACTGTTTATGATCAAAATGGTAAGAAAACAAGTAAAACAAATCAAACATTAAAAGTTACAAAATCGGCTACTTTAGGAAACAAAAACTTTTACTTAGTTTCTGATTATAATAAAGGTGATTTAATAGGATGGGTACATCAAAATGATGTAAGTTATAACTCTGCTAAGTCCATTGTCAAAAACAACCAATCCTATAAAATCAAACCTGGTGAAGTTGTTTATACTGTACCTTGGGGTACTAGTTCTCAAAAGGCAGGCACAGTTTCAGGTAGTTCTAGTCAAACATTCAAAGCATCAAAACAACAGCAAATTGGCAAAACAAATTATGTTTATGGTACAGTAAATAATTTATCTGGTTGGGTAAGCTTAAGTAAATTAACTTCGACAACAAAAACAGCTACGTCCCCTACTACAAATAATCATTTAACTGTCAATACACTTACAAATCAACAAGGTACAGTGGCTAAGACAAATCATGGTGTTTATACATCTGTATATGATAAAAAAGGTATTCAAAAATCTTATGTTAATGGTAAAACTTATAAATTAAGTAAAAAAGCTACATTAGGAAATAATTCATTTTATTTAATTACAGATAATAAAACCAATACTAACTTAGGTTGGATGCAAACAGCTGATATCACGGTTAAAGAAGCAGTTACAAAAGCTACTGCTACGACATCTGTTAGTAAAATCGGACAATTAAATACGAATAATTCTGGTATTAAAACAACTGTTTATGATAAAAAAGGTAAAAATGCATCGAAATTTGCAGGCCGTACGTATACTGTAACTAAACAACGTACGCAAGGTAATAACACTTATGTGTTAATTCAAAATACTAAACAAAATACGCCTATTGGTTGGGTTAATACTAAAGATATAAATACTCGTGACTTAAGCAAAACAAAAGCTAAAAGTGGACAATATACTGTAAAAGCAACGAACAATGGTTTATATGCAATTCCATGGGGTACAAAAGCTCAGCAATTAGATACTCAAAATAATATTAAAAATAGTAAATTTAACGCATCAAAATCTGTGTTTGTTGATAAAGATGAATATCTATATGGTAATGTAAATAATAAAACTGGATGGATTTCAGCTAAAGATTTAAATAAAGCTCAAACACAGTCAGCTATCACACCACAAAAATTTGACTATGTTATTTACAATGCAAATGGTAATTATTACTTGGATCCAAGCGTTACAAAATCAGCTGGATCATTGAAAGGTTTCCATGAAAGCATCTTTACTGTTTTTGAAAAACAAATCATTAATAGTGTAACTTGGTATCATGGTAAGTTATCAAATGGTAAAATTGTTTGGATTAAAGAAAGTGATTTGCGTAAAGAGCTAGTAAAATATTATAAATCTAATCTTACTTTAGAACAGGCTGTCGCGTTGCAACATGGTTTGAAATTCAAACCTCAAATTCAACGTACACCTGGAAAATGGGAAGATGCAACAGCGAGTGAGATTAAAAATGCTATGAATAGTAGTAAACTTGCTAAAGATCCAACTCAAAAATACCAATTCTTACGATTAGATAAATCTCAAAATATTTCTGGTACTGATTTAGATAAATTACTAGTTGGTAAAGGTATATTAGAAGGTCAAGGTGAAGCATTTAGTGAAGCTGCAAAAACTTACAACATCAATGAAGTTTACTTAGTTTCCCACGCTCTACTTGAAACTGGAAACGGAACTTCTAAGCTTTCTAATGGTGGCGACGTAGTAAATAATAAAGTTGTTACTAATGGTGCTAAAAAATATTACAATATGTTCGGTATTGGAGCCGTTGATAAAGATCCTGTAAAACAAGGTTTTGCTACCGCTAAAAATAATGGTTGGGATACTGTTAAAAAAGCAATTGTCGGTGGCGCTAAATTCATCGCTAATTCATACATCAATCAAGGGCAAAACACTTTATATAAAATGCGTTGGAATCCTGATAATCCAGGCGTTCATCAATATGCAACTGATGTAGCATGGGCATCTCATAATGCTACACGTATTAAAGGGTTCTATGATTCTATGAATAAATTAGGCAAATATTTTGATGTAAACACATATAAATAACAAGAAACCATAATTATGTATATTTAAAAACATAGATAAACCTTAGGTAAAATTTCACCTAAGGTTTATTTTTTATATAATGTATGCATTTTAAGAATTCTATTACTAACTAGGCCTATCATTCTGTTTATTAGTCATATTGCTATTCTTTTAAACATACATTTTCCAAATTGTCATAGGAACCTTTAAAAGCTTATGACAATAGCATTTTTGGTAATGCACACTCTTTTTTAATTATTAAATATGAATTTTAAGTTTCTGTTTCTAAACGTTTTGATTTATTTGAGCTTTATAATATTAAAAAGAACTAATCCTTATTTATAGGGATTAGTTCTTTATGTTAATCATGAAATTTTTGTTACAGTCACTTTAATTTTTATAGCATGCTACGAGAAATTTTAGCAATTGTTTATCGTCTATTTTATATAATTATGATGGTTGTTTAATTTATTTAATAAGTAATTCAAATTTTCAATATCATTTGATGTTAAACTTTGACATCTTGCTTCTATCAAAGCTACCCTAACCTCGTTAATTTGCTGGACAAGGGCTTTTGTTTTTTCTGTAATCATTAAATCCTTACACCTTAAATCTTTATTTGACTGTTTGCTAGTAATATAGCCCATATGGCATAATTTTTTGATCCACCTAGACACTATAGACTGCTCTTTATTAATTTTCATTGTTAAATCGTACTGCGATAACACATTATAATGATACAAAATTCTTAACATTTCTAACTGTTCGGAAGTTAAATCTGTCCGTTGACCGAACCTTCTACTGACTAAATTTAAATCATTACTTGTAAGTGTAATTAATTGTTCTAGTTGTTTATACATGTTGTTTCATCTCCACTACTTTAATTAAAATGTTCAATAGCATTTAAATTTATTATTTTATTTTCTAATATTATAATGTTATTCCTCATAATATACAATAATAATCTACAAAACAGTCGGTTTTGTTGCATTTGTCATATGTTTTATAATAAATTAGTAACAGTGATTATAAATTTTTACCAGCATTAAAAAAGGAGCAACTACATGACACAGATAAAAGAAAGAGATTATTTCTTTGACAATGCGAGAATGATATTAATATTTCTTGTTGTATTTGGTCATTTATTACAACCATATACTGAAGAAAGTCAATATCTTTCGTCACTTTATTTAACTATATATAGTTTCCATATGCCATGCTTTTTATTCATCTCAGGTTATTTTGCTAAAAAATCAGGCAAGGCTGGTTATCTAGAAAAAGTTTCAAAAAAGTTATTGATACCTTATTTTATTTTCTTTGGCTTTTTCACCTTTTACTACTATTTCACAGGAAAAGAAGACAGTGTTAAATTTGATCCATTTGACCCTGTATTTGCATTATGGTTTTTACTTACATTATTCTTCTTCCATGTCATATTAGTTATAGTCAAAGATTTTAAACCATATTTTGTATTACCAATATCCATCATTATTTCTTTATTTGCAGGTTATTCAGATGATATCGACAATTATTTAAGTTTTTCAAGAACAATCATGTTCTTTCCTATTTTTTATTTAGGTTATTTATTTACTAGTGAACATACACGCTTATTAAGAAGTAAAAAATTCATGCCAATCGCTGTCAGCATTCTACTCCTTTTTTATATCATTTATACTTTACATCCTATAAACGCTGATTGGCTTTTAGGAGATTCACCGTATATGTCACTGGAAGGTAAACAAGATTTATATAGTCCAATTAAACGATTGCTATTATACTTTATTATTTTAATTACAATGTTTTCTTTCCTTAATTTAGTACCTGAAAAAGAAAGATTTTTCACATATATTGGTCGTCGCACTATGTATGTATATTTACTACACGGCATTGTAATTGGGATTATTCGTGGTTTTGATATTTATCCATTTAAAGATCAGATTTCTATAATGACATATATATATCTAATCTTACTCACAAGTATTATTGTATATGTATTATCAACAAGATTTATATCTAAGTGGACCAACCCAGTCATAAACTTACAATCCCCTGCCAACTTTAAAGATTAATACAATATTCAACCGATTTGTAGTTGATTCAAATATGTTATGATAGTATTAATTTGATATTAAAAGCTAATCATACTTTTTTATCTACAGATCGGTATTTTTATTTTGAGGTGAAAAACAATGAAGTTATCTTTAAACGACAATTCTAAATATTTAACGGCACCAAGTATTAGGCAATTTTCAAATAAAATTAAAGATATTGATGATTGTATCAATTTAACAATCGGACAACCAGATTTTCCTATGCCTGATGTCGTAAAAAACGCATATATTAATGCAATAAAAGAAAACCAAACAAAATATTCCCATAACAAAGGGTTACTTGAAACACGTAATGCAGTCAGTCATTATTTTAAACAGCGCTATGATTTTCATTATAGTTCTGATGAAATCATTATTACAAATGGTGCTAGTGAAGCATTAGACACAGCTTTGAGAAGCATTATTAACCCAGGTGATGAAATATTAATCCCAAGCCCTATTTATGCAGGTTATATCCCTTTAATTAAAACACTAGGTGGCGTTCCTGTATATATCGACACTACAAAAACAAATTTCAAAATAACACCTGAAGCAATCAAGCAAAATATATCGTCAAAAACAAAAGCAATTCTTTTAAATTATCCAACAAATCCCACTGGTGTTATTTTAACTTATGATGAAATTCATGCACTTACAGAAATGTTAAAAAATGAAGAGATTTTTATCATTAGTGATGAAATTTATGCAGAAAATACCTTTAATCATCAACATACTTCTTTTGCTGAATTTGAATCCATCCGCGATCAGTTATTGCTTGTAAGTGGATTAAGTAAATCTCACTCTGCTACAGGTATTCGTATTGGTTTTTTAATAGGTCCTGAATATTTAATTGAAAAGTTAACATATATGCATGCTTATAATTGTATATGTGCTAATGTACCTGCTCAAATTGCTTGTATAGCAGCTTTAAACGAAGGATTAGACGCGCCTCATTATATGAATAAAGCATATATTGAAAGACGAGACTTTTTAATTACAAAACTTCAAACTTTAGGTTTTAAACTCGACGCTAAACCAGAGGGTGCTTTTTATATCTTCCCTAGCATCGAAAATTTCACTGAAAATGATTTTGATTTTTGCGTAGATGTACTTGAAAAAGCACATGTTGCAATGGTACCAGGTTCTGCCTTTACAGATATCGGTAAAGGCCATGTACGTATTTCTTACGCCTATGAACTCGATGCTTTAAAAGAGGCTATGAGAAGATTAGAGCTTTATATTAAAGAACACTATGAATAACAATATATTAATTTGTAGATAAAATATATTTATCATTGGTCAATATGCCAATATATGTATTCAATATTTGAGGCAATAACCTAAGTGAATACATACATGATTTTTTATGCGCATTAACATCCAACATCAGACTACTGCATAAAAATTGATAAACGCTAAGATACAGTCAATCATTGCAGTGATAAATAAAATCCTTGTATATAAAGAAAGCCATTATGAAGAAGCTTTTGAGGAAACAAAATTGTATATACCTACATACTTTAAGTAGTGGTGAATTTCTTAAAAACATCTGCTTTTTAAGAAATACGTTATAAAAGAGGTTCGTAAATGAAATTCAAAGAAAATTCATTTACGGGCTTCTTTTATACTATGATTTATTTTGCAAACATATACGTTTTATTGATAGATGTTTTTTTCAGCAAACTTTTTCATCAATTTATAATATATATCTATATCTTCCGAACTCATATTAAACTGTGTTAAAATTTCTTCTGAGATTTGTTCAAATTTCTCTTTTAATCCATTTCCTTTTTTTGTCAATTGTACTTTGACTCTGCGCTCATCCTCTTCTGTTCTCATGCGTTCAATTAATCCTTTTTTTTCTAGCCTTTTAATAATTGTGCTTATTGTACCAGAATCTAAATATAACTGATCGCATAATGTTTTTATAAATACAGGATTTGAATTTTCTATATGTAACATCACAACATAATTAGGAAAGCTAATATCATACTGCTTTAGGTGTTTATTAAACTTATTTACTATCTCTTTACTAGAAACATAATACAGAAAACACATATCCTTCATAAGGTCTTTATTTTTATATAGTGCCATTCATTACTCTCCTCTGCCCTTTTTTATTATATTAATAGAAATTTTATTTTGGGTCAAATATAATAATAAAATGTTTAAAACTTTTAAAATCAATAATATTAGTCAATAGAATATTCTGAAAACGAAATTCATCCATTTTACATGTTTTTTAATTACTTTTAAATAATAAATTAAAAATCTGAATTCTCATATTATATTTTAATTTTTTCCTTAGTGAAATGAACATTTTATAAATATTCGATTTATAAGCTTACAAGCTTTTTGATCTTAATGCCTGTCACGATATGTAAAATAATGAATAAATAGCTGTTAATATATAAAAAAACGCTAATTTCCATATAATTTAATAGAAATTAACGTTTTTGGTTAGTTTTATCTCATAACCTATAGCCACAGCTAACTAATTTTATTGATATACTGCTGTTAAACAATTTTGCTTATGGGAATTTAGGGAATTGATCAAAATCAGGGTTACGTTTTTCTTTAAACGCATCTCTACCTTCTTTAGCTTCGTCAGTTGTATAATACAATAGCGTAGCATCGCCTGCCATTTGTTGTAATCCTGCTAATCCGTCAGTATCAGCGTTCATTGCCGCCTTTAAGAATCTTAATGCTGTAGGAGAATGTTGCATGATTTCTTCACACCATTTTACTGTTTCATCCTCTATATCAGCTAAAGGTACAACGGTATTTACTAAGCCCATATCTAAAGCTTCTTGTGCATTATATTGACGGCATAAATACCAAATTTCACGTGCTTTCTTATGTCCTACAATACGAGCTAAATATCCTGAACCATAACCAGCATCAAATGATCCTACTTTTGGTCCTGTTTGACCAAATATTGCATTATCTGCAGCAATTGTTAAGTCACAAACAACATTCAAGACATTTCCACCACCGATGGCATATCCTCTAACCATCGCAATTACTGGTTTTGGAATAATTCGTATAAGTCTTTGTAAATCCAACACATTAAGACGAGGAATTTGGTCATCACCAACATAACCACCATGGCCACGTACTTTTTGGTCTCCACCTGAACAGAATGCCTTTTCACCTTCACCTGTTAAGACAATAACTGAAATACGTTGGTCATCTCTAGCTCTTGTAAAAGCATCTATCATTTCTTGTACTGTATTTGGTGTAAATGCATTACGAACTTCAGGTCTATTGATTGTTACTTTTGCTATACCGTTATAAAATTCATACTTAATATCTTTATATTCTTTAATTGTTTCCCATTGTCTAGTCATTTTGCTCCTCCTTAAAAATAAAACCTAATACTATTTTATCAAATTCTGTCATTTCTTCCACATGTACCGTATGACCACACCCATTCACTTCATATAAGCTCGTCTCTGGTATTAAATCGCACATATTATAAGCAGTTTTTATAAATTTTTCATCTAAACTACCTACAATTATACACGTTGGAACTGTAATGTTTGCTATTTTCGGCCATAAATTAGGCATATGGCCAGTGCCATAGTCTCTTAAAGCTTTTGCTAATCGCATGGGATTTTGTTGCAATCGCATTCGACGAATTTTTTGTTTTATTTCTGTACTTAAACCATACTGACTTTGAAATAAAGGTAATTTTTCCCAATCATTTACAAAAATTTCTAATCCAGCTATTTCTAAAACTTTTGCACGCGCCTGATCAATTTGTATTCTTTCTATGCGATCATCTTCATCTGCAATACCTGGAGAACTACTTTCCAATATTAAACCATCTAAGTGATGCTTTCCATGGAGTGCGTAATATAAAGCAATTCTACCACCCATAGAATAACCATGTAAAAAAATACGGTATGATGACTTAAATGAAGTTAATGTATCATCTAATGATTGACAAATAAATTCAAAATTCCAAGTATAATTTTTACTTGATTGATCAAGCCCATGACCAGGCAAGTCAATAGTTAATACATTTATTTCATCAGTGAACGTCATGATATGTTCATCGAATGTCGATTGATCACTTATAAATCCATGCAATAATACGAGCAAATCTTTTGAGTTATTTGTAGCTTGATGAAATTTATAATGTAACATCGATAATATCACTCAATTTCGAATAGAGATTTTGGTGTTGGTTTAAATTCTCATCACGGTTTGTAATGATTTCATATATATGCGCACCAAGTTTTGATAGTTCAGCATATTTAAAAGTCTCAATTGTTTCAAAACGTCTGTAAGAAAAATCATAAAGTAATGCAGCATGTTCAAAGTTTAATCCTGTCGGTGTACCAAAAAGTCTTTCAAAATAAATATCAGCTGCCGATTTTTGTGGTAGAAAAGAGAAAATTCCGCCACCATCATTATTTATGAGTATGATATTTAGGTTGATATTATTTAATTTTGACATGAGCAAACCATTCATATCATGATAGAATGCTAAATCACCTATTAATAATGTTACGCGTTTATGTGCTGCCATTCCTATCGCAGTAGAAATAACACCATCTATGCCATTAGCTCCTCTATTAGCATAAACCTCTGCTTCACAATCTACAAATAAATTATCGACATCACGGATTGGCATACTATTGCTAACAAACAGCGTATCTTCTTTCGTTAATTTATCTAATACATTTGCTACAAAAGCTGATTCATCTGTAGCAGTTCTCAAATGGTCTTTGATTTTAATATGTGCTTGTTTCTCTAATGATTGCCATTTTTCTAACCAATTTTTGCGTTCTACGGTAGGAATTTCAGAAAGTTGTCTAAAGAAATCATTGGCCGACATTTCGTAAGATACGTGTGGTACCTTTGGAAATGCATCTGGTTGATCATTATTTTGCACTAATATTTGAAATGCTTCTGTAGCTTTTAACCATTGATTTACTTTTTTAGAAATCACTGGTTTACCTACACGAATAATAAAATCAGCATTTATAGATAACCCCGATCTATACAATAAATCATAAGTTGTCACTACATTAGGATGATGTTCTTTACGTAATTGACTCAAAGGGTCTGCTAATATAGGCATGTCATGAATCGTCGCAAAAGTAAGTATTTGATCGACATCTTGATGTTGCATATCACCTACAACAATAAGTCCTTTGCGTTTTTGCATAATCGCTTTGATTTCATTCAAACTTGCTGTCTTTTGATAATGTGGCAATATCTTGTTATCTGAACTTAACCATTCTACTTTTTCTAAGTTCGGAGTTAATGGTTCCCTAAATGGTAAATTCAGATGTATTGGCCCACGATGTGGCCCATAAAAATATTGACTTGCTTTTTGCATTTGAAAATTTATCGTGTCTAACAAATAATCTTGTGCTTCATCAGCATCCGCTATTGGAAAATCAAATTGATATTGAACATAGTTCTCAAACATATTTGTTTGATTTATCGCTTGAGGTGCACCTATTTCCCTTAATTCATGTGGTCTATCACTCGTCAAAACGACTAATGGTAAATGACTTAAATTACTTTCTGCAATCGCAGGTGTATAATTGGCAGCCGCGGTCCCTGATGTACATAAGATCGCAACTGGTCTTTCGCTACCTTTCATTAATCCCATTGCAAAAAAAGCAGCACTACGTTCATCTGGATGAATCCAAGATTTTAATTTAGGATGTGCCTCTATAGCAATAGCTAAAGGTGTTGAACGTGACCCAGGGCTTATTACCACTTCTCTTATGCCATATGCATATAGTTCTGAGACTAATGTAAAAACTTGTTTTGTTAAAGCGTCTGTGTAATTATTCATATTTCTCTACTCCTAAAGCTTTCATCATCGGATTGAATTTAACAGCAGTTTCTTCCACTTCACTATCAGCATCAGAATTTTGTACAATACCGCACCCAGCAAACAAAGTAGCCTGATTCTTTTTAATTAACATAGATCTAATCGCTACGATGAACTCACAGTTATCATACATATCAATATAACCTACCGGAGCACCATATAGGCCTCGAGTACCAAACTCATTGTTTTCTATATAAGAAATAGCTTCTTCTTTAGGATAACCACCTAATGCTGGTGTAGGATGAAGATTATCCAATAATCCAATATATGAATTCTGTATTAAGCGCCCTTCAATTTTTGTATATAAATGGTATAAATGATCGTTCGTTAAAATTTGTGGTTTTTTATTAAATGTTATTTGCTCTACATAAGGCTTGATATCATTTAAAATACTTTTCACAACAAAATGATGCTCATTTAAATTCTTTTTATCATTTAAAAATCCATCAATGTTTGCCTTATCTATGTCATCTCGGTGTGTTCTTTTAATCGTACCAGCAACTGCTTTAGTTGATAGCACATCATCTTTTACTTCCATTAATTGCTCAGGAGTCTGGGAAAAAAACACACTATCCTTTGATTCAAGCACAAATAAATAGCTATTATGTTCACCTTGCATTGCCCTATTTAATATATATGGGATGTTAATGTTTTTATCAAACATAATGAGTCTTTTTCTTGCAAGTACAATTTTTTTATTTTCATCTAAAATATCAATTGTATCTTTAACTAGGTCACGCCATTCGTCTTTATAGATATCGTCAATTCTTTTAATTTCCCCTATTTCATTATTGGGTTGAACGTCCTTTTGCGTAAGTTTATCAATAATTGCTAAGAAAGCATCCATCTCAAACTTATCAGATTCGACAGTATACGTTATAAAAGATTGTCCCTCTTCCATCGTGACGAGTACTTCAGGCAAGACAAAATGATTAATGCCAAACTCACGCCATTCATCACCTGATTTGTGTGTTGAAAATTGGAAACCGCCACAAATTTTCAAATGATGTTTTTCAGAATTTGGATGTATTAACTCAATATCATTTTTATACTTTTCCCACTCACGAAAAATGGATTGTTTATTTTCAAAATCATTTTTAAATCTCGTAATAGCATGATAGCCAAAGAATGAAGTTTCGTTGTCATTTTTCTTGAAATAAAAACGGTCTCCTGCACAATCTTCGGTTAAATGAAATAATAATGTAGGTTCTAGTTCATAATCTAATTTTGCTTCTACAGAAACCCAAGTTTGGTTACTTTCGTATACCGCTTCGACAATTTCACTTTCCTTGACATCTAAAGTCATCTATTTCACTTCTTTCATTTCATTATCTGTTTACACTCATTATAATATTGTACCACTTTTCACAATCTGTGTACGTTTTTCAGCTTATTTCATGTAGACATTTTTTACGTAAGTTGACCTTTACAACTTCTTCTATTAAAATTAATTTGATAAAAATTAATTATATTAAAAGAATTCGAGGTAAATTATTATGGCATCTCAATACCAACAATATTCAACGGTCAGAAAATACTGGCATCTAATGCGGCCACACACTTTGACTGCTGCAGTAGTTCCAGTTTTAGTAGGTACTGCAACTGCAAAAATATTCCTTCTAGGTAGTGAAGATCATTTAAAGCTTAGCCTATTCATAGCTATGTTAGTCGCTTGTTTACTTATCCAAGCAGCTACAAACATGTTTAACGAATACTATGATTTTAAAAAAGGCTTGGATGACCATACTTCAGTAGGTATCGGTGGCGCAATTGTGCGTAATGGCATGAGTCCAAAATTAGTCATGAACTTAGCCATAACGTTCTATATTATCGCAGCAATATTAGGCATATTTATCGCTTCCCAAAGTTCTTTCTGGTTACTACCAATTGGGTTAGTATGCATGGCCGTAGGTTACTTATATACAGGTGGACCATTCCCTATTTCTTGGACGCCCTTTGGTGAACTATTCTCCGGAATTTTTATGGGCATGATCATTATTTTAATTGCTTTCTTTATCCAAACTGGTAATTTACAAAGTTTAGCAGTATGGATTAGTATTCCAATTGTAATTACGATCGGGCTTATCAATATGGGCAATAATATCAGAGATTGGGCAAAAGATAAGGCAAGTGGCCGGAAAACATTACCTATTTTATTAGGGAAAAATAATGCTGTACGCTTTTTAGCATTGATGTATATCGTTGCTTATTTACTCGTTATCTACATTACTTTCTTTAAACCTGGTGGTTCAATTTTCTTCTTGCTAGCCTTATTGTCATTCCCAATGCCAATCAAAGCAGTTAGAAGATTTAAAAAGAACGACACACCTGAAACAATGATGCCTGCAATGGCTGCTACAGGTAAAACTAATACATTCTTTGGTTTCCTTTATGCATTAGGTATCTATATAAGTGCCCTATTAGGTGGTATTTAATAACAACTAATTTTAAGCTTTATGCTTATATATACAAAATCGTTCTTCATTCATTTGATGAACGATTTTTATTTTTAACAAATATAACCTAAATATGTACTAAGTGATAATGCATATGACCATATAAATCAAATTCACTTGCAATTTCAAAACCTAATTTTTCATAGACGCGTAATGCTGTAAGATTATCTATATCACAATTTAAACTCCATTTTTCATCTGGATAGTTCGCAATGACATGTTTGATTAATTTCGTTGCTACACCATTCCCACGGTATTGCGGAAATGTTGCTACAGTTTCAATATACCATTCATCATCATTAGCCTCTTTCATAGGCATAGGTGTACCATAGGATTTTATATCTGCTTCTAAGTCCATATCTAGCCACGCTTGTTCCAGTTCCAATTCCTTATTGCCTGGATATGCAATTAAACATCCTGCTACATTGCCATCAATTTCATACACCCATACATTACTAATATGTCCTCTATATTTAACATCTACCATGCTTTGTTCCATTATTTTTAGCAAACGAAACTTTTCGACTTCTTTTACCATATCGATATCTAATTGACTCCAAATGATATAACATAATTCTGCAATATCTTTTTTGTCACTAGGTTTAGCTTTTCTAATCATTTGATTTCTCCTTTATTTATAGCAATTATTAATTCTATTATATATGAATCAAATTAAAATTTCGATGTAATAACAACTTTATAACTCAAATTTTGTCACATGTTTTGTTTGTTCATTTTCACGATTTAAGAGATAATTAGAATAATAATTTAGATAACGAAAGGATATTATACACATGAAAGTAAACAAAGTCATTTACGTCGCGCTTGCATTTCTTTTAGGATGGTGTGGCATCCATAAATTTTACTCAAACCAATTACTACAAGGTATTATTCACTTAATATTTTTCTGGACTGGTATTCCCTATATTATTGCTATCATTAGTGGTATCTTAACAATTTTCTTTAACAAAGCAGATGAAAACGGGCTCATCACTTTCGAAAAATAGTTTTATACTAACGTTTTAAAAAATACACTTATATTTTCATTACTCTGATAATAAATGGGTAAAGGTATGTATGAAGCATGTATGAGTTTCGTTTAGGAGGTAAAAGTTTATGAATATTATAAAACGTGTTTTTAGAACACTGATTGTCGGTTATATTGTAAGAGGAATTAGAAACTTAATAAGTAAAAAAACAAAATAAATTCAAGCCCCACTAACTCAATATATTGAGTTAGTGGGGCTTATGTATGAGCAATGATTCCCCTGTCACATTGCAATAACGAAAAACAAAACCATATATTAATAAATCACCCTCTATTCTGTCCCCATTCACATCTAAAGTATTCATTCAAACTTACTTTTATGTTTTACTGAAAGGCAATTGTTATTTCTAATATTTGCTAATATTGTCGCATAATTTGTATTACGTATTTATCGAAAATTATCCGTACATACCAAAAACCCGTTAAATCAACGTATTACTTACGTCAACTTAACGAGAATACTGTATTATCTTTAGCGTCTTTTAAACCTTCCATTTTGTTATGTGATAATATTGCACAGACTTTACCAGCTTCTTCATAGAATTTTTAATATTCGCCTATCTAGCTTACCATTATGTAAGTTTTTATCTACACTCCATTGTTCTACTTGTATTACTAATTGATCTAATGTGTTAGCAATTTAAATGTTATCCCATATCTAACAATATCGTTAGGTTTTATATATTGCTTCAAATTTATTTTTTAAAATGTTTCAATTGTGTTGGAGACGATTAAATTGGAACAACCTAATAAAAGTCAAAATATTTTATCTGCACTAAGTTATTTTAGTATGCTTTTCGCACCAATTATATTTCCAATATTAGTTTGGATATTAGCTGAAAAGCCAACTTCTACACATGGTAGAAAAGCATTATTTAATCACATTTGGGTATATATTTTCTTTTTCTTAGCAAATGTAGGTTTCATCTTTTCTCGAGAAGTCTTCGATAAACCTTTTGACAATCAAGAAGTAATATCTAATGTTTCATTCGGAATAGGAATATTTTTATTACTAATTGCAGGTATTTTCTTCCTTTTTAACATCATTCGTGGTATCAAATTACTTACGAATAAGTAACATTCCCCATCCTTAACTGGGTGGTTTTTTTCTATCTTCTATATTTACTTGCTGACCAACTTAAGTAATAATTTTGTCATTTCATTTAACTTACGCTACTCAAAATTTTCAAATATATTAACATCCAATTCATTAGGAGTGCTAATATGAGCCTTATCATTTATACATTATTAATCTTTCTACCTGTATTCATTGTTATAGGAATAATTGAATATTTCACACACAAGAAAAAATGACAGTCTTGTAAGGTTTGTTTAAATGCTCTCTTCAATATGTTGTAATTAACTTATCAACTTTATGAAGGAGTTTTCAATATGTTTACAACTATACTTGTAATACTTACTATCCTTGCGATTATATTAGCTACAGCAATTCCAATAGCATTCATCGTATTAATAGTTAAAGTATTAAGTAATTAACTTTTTATAGCCATAATTGGTGATATTTTATGTTTATTCATCTCCCATATCGCTTAGTAGATTTCTAAATTCTTTTGTGCCGTCTATTTCATACATTTTCCGTAATATATTTCTTTAGGTTTGATGTTTAAGCTCTATAGAGAGTTGTTTTGCATTACATATACTCTAATAAATGCTTTTTTCAACTCTTGCATACGTTCTTTTGTTAAAAACGTACTATCCACCTACATTAAAAAGGATAAGATACCAAACCAATTTTAAGTATGTGAATTTTTTATCCTCTTTTAAGAATTACACAATATTTTTTAATCAAAATTATATTGTACACTCGCACACACAAACACCGTAAATTAATAAATGGAAATGTATATATTGAAAGAGAATAATAGGTCATGCAAACTTTGAAATTACTTGGAGCGTATATAGTCATTTACTAGAAGAATTAAAATCAGAGGAAGATAATCAGCTAGATGAAGCCCTTAATTTTTAATTGGACAACTAAACGGACAAAATAATTTTAAAACTGGTCAAATTGTCCACATGTTGACCAAAATTTATAGGATTCACTTTTATGTATTTTTTACAAAATAAAAAGAACGCTGATTTAACAACGTTCTTTCGTTATCCAAAGTATTCACTTGGAATGATTTTTCTGTTTTTACGGAAACGGAGGGATTCGAACCCTCGCGCCGCTCTCGCGACCTACACCCTTAGCAGGGGCGCCTCTTCAGCCAACTTGAGTACGTTTCCAATGGCTCCACAGGTAGGACTCGAACCTACGACCGATCGGTTAACAGCCGATAGCTCTACCACTGAGCTACTGTGGATAAATAGTATCTCTAATCAAGCACAAATATTATTATATCAATTAATAGCAAATTTTCAAGTCATATCACAAAAAAATATGCAGAACATTTACACTAAATTAATATAATATTCCGCATATTCCACTTTTACATCAATATTTTTAATAAACTTTACTATTTACTTTCAAACAAAGAGTACTTAGCGAGCGCTTCATATATATTTAATTGTGGTTTTGTATAATCTATAGGAGATTCTGGATCAAAAGTGGCAACTCTTGCTGCTCTATCCATCATATAATAGTAATAAATGCCATTTAAATATTGATGTTGCATGCTATGAGCTGAGATATTCACAATGATAGATTGATTATCAACAAAGTTCACTCTACATTTTTTATCTTTTAGTGATCTAATACTTTGAACATAATGGATATTAATCCATGTATTTTGTGTTTTTCTATCAGAATGTGTCGGGAAAAAATAAGTGGGAAATAATGGAGTAAATAAAATTGGGGGCTTGCTACTAATGCCTGTAATACGGATTGTGTCCTCTTTTTTAAAAACATAACTACTACCATAAAATCTACAAGAACGATCAATGATTTTATGGGTGCGTTCTTTTATCGTACTTTCGTCTTCTTTATATCTTAATACTCGTGTTCCTTCATATTGGCCAGCAGGCAAATGGCACGGTTGTAATGTCATATCACCTTTTTTTATAATATACGGTTGTATCATAGTTGTAACCTCCTTGCAGTTTTGGTGATACTCAAATAATATACTATCGTCATTTTAAAATCAACTTATATTATAAAATAATTTCTATATATTCTACAATTAAATTTTAGCTGCGAATCTTTTTCTATTTCTTAATTATTGAAAGTTTCGTATTACACTTATTTTTTCGGAAAAGTCAGAATATTCGTTGATTTAAAAATCAAAACCTTGTATAATATATTTTAAATATAGATAGAGGGGTTGTGTTGGCAATGAAACATAATACACATGTAAAATACAATACTTTAGAGTCTTTTGTTTCTACAATTAATGACTTAGGTATTGAATTAATTATTGATGAATCATTAAGGAATGTACGTAAACAGCAACTAGAAAATCTCATCGATCATGCGCTTAAAAATAAAAACGAGAATGATTTCAAACGCTATACAGAAGAATACAAAAATTTGGAGGCATATCTCGTTGGTTAATTTAGTCATAATTCATTTAAAATAAGGTCTATTCACTAATTAATTATAGTTAGCGAATAGACCTTTAATATTGTTCATTTAAGACATTAATCTGATTAACTCATATCTATCAATATCTCCAAAATAATGATAAATATCATACTCTGCTAAAGCTTCTTCTATACTATCAAAATCATGCAACGTACCTTCCAATGCATGTTCTAATTCAGTAACATCTCCTACGCCAAAGAAGTCACCGAAAATTTTAGCATGTTCAATTCTCCCCTTTTTAACATCCAGTTTAATTTGAACAAAACCTTTTTCAAATTTTTCTTCTCGCTCAAAATTATATTTAGGATTTCTACCATAATTCCATTCCCAAGTTCGATATTTTTCATTACTTAATTGCTCTATATTGGCCCAATCCTCCTCTGAAAGCTTATATTCTTCAACTTGTGTCGCCTCACCAAATATTGTTTTTAAAATAATTTCTTTGAAAGTATCAATATCTAATGGTTCAGTTAAAAATTCTGAGATGTTAGCAACTCTACTTCTCACAGATTTAATGCCTTTTGATTTGATTTTTGCAGGATTCACACGCAAAGCATTTTGAACTTCATTTAATTCACTGTTTAACATTAAAGTACCATGGCTAAACATTCTATCTTTTACTTTGACCATCGCATTACCGGAAATTTTAGCTTTACCGATTTGAATATCGTTTCGGCCACTCATTTCAGCATCTAAGCCAAGCGATTTCAATGCTTCTACAATAGGTTCAGTGAACTTTTTAAAATTATGAAAACTATTGCCATCATCATCTGTTATAAAACTAAAATTAAGGTTACCTGTATCATGATACACGGCACCGCCACCTGAAATACGTCTTACTACATCTATACCATGTTCATCAATATAGGGTTGATTAACTTCTTCAATCGTATTCTGATTTTTACCAATAATAATTGACGGACGATTGACATAAAACAGAAAATAACTATCGTCATTCGGCATGTGTTTTAATACATATTCTTCCATTGCCAAATTTAAAGTTGGATCGGTAATATCATTATTACTAATAAATTTCATTTACTGCACTCCTTTTCCTCTTAATACCCTTACCTTATTTATGCAATATTTTTATTAAAAATGCCAATCATTTAACTGATTTATACTAATTTTTCTAAAAAAAGAATGATAACTGTATATTTAAAGGTTATTTGTTTATTTGTCTGTTGTTTTTTTGTATAATACTATCTAGTTAGCATTTCTAGGGAGGATTCAATATGACTGTTGCAGAAGTCGGAAATATAGTGGAATTTTATGACGGTTTAAAAGGCCGCGTAGAAAAAATTAATGATAACTCTGTAATTGTAGATTTAACAATTATGGAAAACTTCAATGATCTAGACCTGCCTGAAAAAACTGTCATCAATCACAAACGATATACAATCGTCGAACAAGAAGGATAGTTTATATGAATAGAATTTCAAACGCTTTAATCTGGTTTATTGTAAGTTTTATCGTTTTTCACATTATTTTATATATAATGTGGGGCGAAAAGCAAGAATACTGGTACCTTTATACTGGTATCATGCTCATCGCAGGTATCAGTTATATCTTTTACCAAAGAGATATTGAATCAAAAAGATTATTAACATCTCTAGGGATAGGAATTATTACTGGTATCGTGCTCATTATTGTACAGCTTATTTTAGCGGTTATCTCATCAGATATTCAGTATACAGCACTGATTAAAGAGTTAACGCGAACAGGCGTATATTTTAAATGGCAAATGTTAGTTACATTATTATTTGTAATACCATGTCATGAACTCTATATGAGAACTGTATTGCAAAAAGAACTACTCAAATTAAACATTCCTATGTGGTTAAGTGTATTAATAACAGCAATTTGTTCTGCTTCTTTATTTTTCTATCTAGATAAAATGTGGATTGTTTTCTTTGTGTTTATCGTTCAAATTGTGCTTTCATTAAGCTATTATTATACGCGCAGAATTGCTACGACTGTAATAGCACAAATTGTTGCAGTTGTTATTCTATTAATTTTCCACGGTTAAATTGAAACGAAAACTCAGGCTTATGAATGATGTGAAAAAGGGTTGAGATATTAGCCCTCTTATCCAAACTTTAAAAGAGATTAACCATGAATGAAATGATCTCTGCACGAAAATAAACGCCAACTTCTATTGAAATAATATAGAAATTGGCGTTTTCTTTGGTTTTATAACATTTTTTACAGCTAATGATGACATTCAAACTTTATGTGTCCTATCAAATAATAACGTTAAATGTTTGTTTCTGTTCGATATGGTAATCATTATTTTTTAAATTTCTAGAAATTAATTCTACCATTGTAATTTCTCCAGTTTCATGTATGACAGCATTTTCTAAATACTGCTTGTAGTTTCTATAGCAGTAATCAGTCATGCTTACACGATACATGTGATCCAACTTAATATTTTCTAATGTTACACGGTGATAAGGTTCAGCATTCATATCTATGGTGTATTGAACACCTTGCCAAAACGTACATAAGGTTTCATCTACAATTGTTAAGCTCAATGCGCCGTCACTAAATTCTATATGTGAATAGCAATATTCTAAAATATCGTGAATTTGTTGACCTTTCATTGTTAAATCAACAGGTACATCTGGATGAGGATAAGCATTGAATAAATCTTCATTTGTAATGATGCCTCTGAGTCCTTCTTCACCACTCGTTGGTAAGTGCACACACGATATATCATAATCATAGGCTAACCGAATACTATCATGTAATAACTGTGTAAATGGATGTGGTTTTGTAATAACATCACTCAAACCATTTACCTCAGCTGATAAAGTATTTTCGTTAATGCTTTCTTCACTCCAATTACAAACTGTTTTTCTATCATAAAAAGTCAAATCTAATAATGCTTGGTCTTCTGGATAATGATTTAGATCTACGATTTTAGAATTGACATTTTCTAATTCATATGAATTTGTGCGCTTTTTAAAGTTTATTTTCACATGAATAAGTTGTTCAGCATTTTGTCCAGCTTGCACATAAAGCGTTTGATCATCTCTACCAATGAATGTTTGATGTTGATGACCAGTGATTAATAAATCAATAACGCCTAAAGTTTGCATTATTTTTTCCGCTTCATTAACATTTTGTTCACGTTTATTTGATGTTTTATTGAGTTGATTAAGCCCACCATGGTATATAACAATTAAAAAGTCAGGCATTTCACTTTCGTGAATAAATCGAATCCAGCGTTTAGAAGAGCGCAATGTCTTTTCAATCCGTACATCATTTTCCATTTCAAAATGTTCACGCTCCATTAAACCATCTGAAGTTAAACCCACAATTGCGATTTTTGCACCTTCAATTTCTTTAATTGTATATGGTGTAGAAAAATATGGTTCTTTCGTACGTTTATATTCAATATTAGCGGATAACCAAGGGAACCTCGACAATGATACAGCTCTCGAAAAGAATGACAGTCCAAATTTAAATTCATTAGGACTAATACCACTTGCATCGTATTGCATGGCATTCATTAATTTTATCATTGGATGACGCTTATACGGAGCTACAACTGCATAATAAAATGCTGCTAACGAACCTGCTAAACTACCGCCACTATCTAATAGGATAACGTGATCATTTGTTTCTCTAATATTTTTAACATAAGCGCCTGCTCTATAAATATTTGAATTATTTTCACCACTTTGAAAATAACTATGCATATCAGAAGTAGTAATAATGTCTATTGCGATTTTTTCACTTTTTTTCATACGCCTCTCCCCTCATTAATCATAGTCTAACACGTTTCTAAATTAGCTTGAAACAATTATGAACATATATGATTAGCAATATTTACTTCCTTTATTTCAAAATTAAAAGCACCAGCACATCATTTGTTAGATATACTGGCGCCATGGTCTCACAACTTATTAAGTTTAGATTTACTTTTGACAATTAACCAATTTGAACGCGTTCTTTAGGATAATGGAATTTATCTGGTTCTCTACGTCCACCAATCATAATGATAAAACTGATTAAGCCTACACGACCAATGAGCATCAATAGCATCAAAACACCTTTACTCATATCATTCACATCACCTGTAATACCCAGCGATAACCCACAGGTTCCAAATGCCGACATGACTTCGAAAAATGCTTGTAAAAATGATACCTTTCCATTTTCAACAACTAGTATAAAAATCATGCTCGTAAAAGTTAATATACTGGCCATGATAAATACAGCAAATGAACGTTGAACATCAGTAATGTGAATCTCACGATTAAATGCTTTGATAGATGTTTTTTCTGGTTGGTTGCTAAAGTTTAAAAGGAATAATATTAAAATAGCAAATGTCGTTGTTCTAATACCACCACCTACTGAACTTGGAGATGAACCTATAAACATCAGTATACCCATAACGATATTTGTACCTTCACCAAATCCACTTACATCAATAGTTTGAAGTCCTGCACTCCTAGTGGTAGCTGATTGAAACAATGCATAAAATAACGATTTATGCCAACTCATATTTTGAAAAGCTTGGTTATGTTCAAATAATAGAATAATTATCACACCAAAAATAAACAAACCAAAATATGTTACCGTTGTAATTTTTGCAAATAATGAAAATCTAAAATTAGGAATTCGATTTTTTATATATGCTTTCACTTCTATTAATACAGGAAAACCAATTGAACCTAACATAATTAAAAACATAACGATTGTTTGTACAAAATAGTCATTTGCATAAGGTATAAGTGACTGTCCTGTTATATCAAGTCCACCATTTGTCGTCGCCGATACCGATACAAATAATCCTTGCATGATTGCATATTGTATATCCGGGTTATCTCTATAAAAATAAAATGCTAATAGCGATGCACCAACAAGTTCTATAATGATGATTGTTCGAACAATATCTAAAATCAATTTCACAGTGCCACTCATCGTATGTTTATTATTATCTAGCATGATTAATTGGCGTTCGCGCATACCGATATGCTTACCTAAGACAACCCATAGCATGGTTCCGATGGCCATAACACCAATCCCACCCAAATTAAGTATCAGCATGATTATAACTTGACCAAAGGTTGTGTAAGTATCAATAATATTAACTGGCGTTAATCCTGTTACACTGACACCAGATACAGCAACAAACAACGAATCGATTGGATCTACAGACACATTGGACTTATGAACAAAGGGCAAGTTCAGCATTAAAAATGCTACAATAATTGCCACGATATAATACATTACAATCCCTTGTTGAGGACTTGATTTTTTTAACAATTGGTTGAAAATGGACAACGTTTCTTCACCTCAACGTTACTTCAGTTTAATCTTAATATCCTTTTCTTTACCATCTCTATAGATTTTAGCTGGTAATGTTTTTAAATCATCTTTATGATTAAAGATAATTTGTCTGTATCTAAGATTATCTTCTAATTCTTTACCATCTAATTCTACTATGACATCATTTTTTTGCAACCCAGATTTTTCACCTAATGAATCTTTTTTAACTTCACCTATAAATACGCCTTTTTTAACGTCTTCTGGTAAATTAATAGATTGCTTTGTAGCCTCATCAATATCTCCAATATTAGCAATCTTTACGCCAGTGTTAGGATATTTGACTTCACCTTTAGCTTCTAACTGCTTGGCAATATCTTCAGCGTCATTGATTGGTATAGCAAAGGCGATACCCTCAACATTATCCATATCTATTTTTAGTGATGCTATACCTACTAACTTACTATTTCTATCGATAACTGCACCACCTGAGTTACCTGGATTTACAGGTGCGTCTATTTGAAAAGCACTCATTAATACATCAAATTGATCATCTTTATTGATATCTACTGGTATGTGTCTATTCAAACCTGAAATAATACCATCAGATATACTACCTTTAAAGTCTACACCTAAGGGATTTCCTACTACTATGATCGGTTCACCTAGTACTAAAGTACTGGAATCGCCTATTTTAATTGGCTTCACTTTACTATCTGATTTTACTTTAGCTTTAACAACGGCGATATCTGAATATTTATCCGTTCCAATAACTTTTCCAATAGAATAGTCATCATTACCATATGTAATCTTTTGTTCTTTTTTATCTCCAACTACATGTGCGTTGGTCATAATAAAAATAGAGTCGCCCACTTTTTTGTAGACGACACCTGAACCTAATTCATTTTCTTTACCTGCTTCTTGTGTCTCTTTTTCAGCAGAAGTCCTATCATCACTCGTATCATTTTCAACAGTTACTACGGAATGAATTGCACTGTTCGCACTTTTCATTGTTGCTGTATAAGTCTTATCTTTATTTTGATTATCATGAAAGACATGATCATTTGAAGTACCATTTTCATCAACATTTTTGAATATAGCCTGTATGAGTGTCAGTAAAACAATAACTGCCACAACAATTAGAATTTTGGCCCAATGTTCAATAAAGAAAGCCTTAATTTTATCTAGCGTGTTAGGCGTATTATGGTACTTATTTTCTGTGTTAGAATTCGCATATTCCCTAGAACTTTTTTGTTGTGGAGTTTGTTCATCATTATTCAAATAATAATCAACTCTAGATTGTTGCGCATTTTCTGAATAAAAGTTCTGTTCTTGTTCTTTTTCAGGTGGGACATTTTGTTCATTTGACGATGTACTGTCATTTTGAGTCTCGCTCACAGTGTGTACTGATTTTGAGTCTTTTCTATTTTCTTCTGCCACCATATCGTCGTTTTCATTATATGAATGATTGATGTTATTTGCTGAAGTTGTTTCATTGCGCTGTGTGTCTTCTTGCGTATGTTTGGAATTCTGTGCTGCAGCAATCGCTTGTTGTTGCTGAATTTCTTCTTGTGTTAGCTTTTCAATACGTGCTTTTCTTAAATTTTCTTTCACACGTTCTTCATTATTTTTAGCAAGTATTTCAGCTTTTTCTTCGCGCTGTTTTCTAGCTTTACGCTCTTGTTGCACACGTTGTTCCCGTTCCTCGTTATGAAAGTATTCACGTCGTTTACGTCCATACTTTACTTTTGGGATGACATGTTTTTTATTTTGCGTCACAGTAAGCCCCCCTATTACTTTTGATTACAATTCTATTATGACATAACATATATAATTTTTCTGCTTTATTTTGTCATATAAAGTTAGCATACTACAGATTATAGTCTCTTTTAGTAAAAAATTCTAACTTTATCACATATAGAGCAAAAAGCCTGAGTCATAAATTTTATGACTCAGGCTTACATATATTATTTATGTTCTTTTTTATTTTTTTTAACAGATGTTAACCAACCGATAATTACAAGTGCAATCATGACCGTCCAGAAAATTGATTGCCATAATACACTGTGTGGGAAATGTTCTGGTAATATTTTAATATCAGGGTGTGCTAGCACCATAATTACTAATTTAATACCTACCCAACCTACAATCGCAAATGCAGCGCCTTCTAAACCAGGATATTTGTTCAATAAATTTACAAACCAAGTGGCTGCAAAACGCATGATGATCACACCTAGCATACCGCCTAGGAACATGACTGCAAATTGACCAAGGTCCATACCGCCAAAGTGTATACCAACAGTAGGTAAAGTTACTGCAATAGCAAGTGCAGCTAACATAGAATCAATCGCAAATGCTATATCAGCAAATTCTACTTTTAATACTGTACCCCAAAATGCTTTTGGACTTGCATGTATTTCCTCACCCGATTCATCATAATGATGATCATCAGTACCATCCTCTTTTTGATGATCTTTTTCTTTAAAGAATGAAATGAGATTTTTAATCGACATGTATAATAAGTAAATTGCACCAAGCGCTTGAATCCACCAAAAATGTGCAATAATGCTTATTAAGAATAAAGAAATAAAACGGAAAATAAATGCGCCTAACAGTCCATAGAACAATGCTTTTTTACGTTGTTCAGGTGGCAAATGTTTAACCATAACTGCCATTACAACAGCATTATCTGCTGCTAATAAACCTTCTAAAAATACCAGTACTACTAGAACCCATAAATAAGGTAAAATCAAACTCGGATCCATTTAGGACAACTCCTTTAGTTTTTTTACATAAAAATAGAGACCTAAGCTAATTAAATGCTACACACATTTTTTAATCATATACACCCACTAAAGTAAATTAAACTTTCAGTCTTATATAATTTGTATGTTTGTAACATTTATAAGCAAAGGTCTCACTCGACAGTATTTTTCCTGCCCATTTTACCGGAAACGTTTAACGTTTCGTAATGACGACAAAATGACTATGTTAAAAAGATATATAAAACAGATATTTTATGATGATATGACTATCTCATATTTCTCTTTAAAAACAGTTGAGTTACTCCCCTCCGACTACAAAGTCATAGGTATTCTATTAATAATATAGTATTATACACAATTAATCATGTTATAACAAACTGTATAATTTAATTTCCGGAAATTTTTCTTCAAACCATCTCGTTGCAAATTCATTTTCAAATAAGAAGACATAATTATCATAAACATCTTTTACTAGTATAGAACGAGAAGAACTCATTTTATCTTTAATATCTTCTTCATTTTCAATCCATCTTGCAATTTTTGGACCAACCGGTTCCATGATGACATCAACATTATATTCATTTTTAAGTCTATGTTCAAAAACTTCAAATTGTAGTTGACCAACTGCACCAATGAGAATTTGATTCGTATGCAGTGCTTTATAGTATTGAATGGCACCTTCTTGAACTAACTGTTCAATTCCTTTATGGAAGTGTTTTTGTTTCATGACGTTTTTCGCAGAAACTTTCATAAATATTTCTGGTGTAAACTGTGGTAATTCTTGGAAACTGAATTTTTGATTTCCACCTACTAATGTATCTCCAATTTGGTAATTACCTGTGTCATACAAGCCTATAATATCTCCAGCGACTGCATGATTGACAGTTTCTTTGTCATCAGCCATAAATGAAGTTGAACGTGTTATTTTTTGTTTCTTTTTCGTTCTTTGTAATGTAACATCCATACCTCGTTCGAAAGCACCACTAACAACCCTCATAAATGCAATTCTGTCTCTGTGTTTAGGGTCCATATTCGCTTGGATTTTGAAAATAAAGCCTGAAAAATCTGTATCATATGGTGTAACTTCTATATCTTCTTTCGTTTGTCGAGCACTTGGCATAGGGGCATGATCAACATAAGCATTTAAGAAATTTTGTACACCAAAGTTTGCTAACGCTGACCCAAAGAACACTGGTGTTAAATCACCTTTTCTCAAAGCTTCATTATCAAATGTTTCTCCCGCTTCTTCTACCAACATTAATTCTTCTATTGCTTGTGTAAAGGCACTATCATTTTTAATTTTATGATCTTCTTCCAATTCATAATCATCATTTAAATGAAGCACATTTTGTTCGTCTCTAAAAGGCTCAATCGTATGTGTATCTCGATCAATGATACCAAAGAAATTTTGTCCCATACCCACTGGCCAATTCATAGGATATGTTTCGATTTCCAAAGTAGACTCGATTTCATCCAATAATTCAAACGGTTCTTTACCTACTCTATCTAATTTATTGATAAATGTGAAAATAGGAATGCCCCTCATTTTACAAACTTTGAATAGTTTTAAAGTTTGCGGTTCAATACCTTTCGCACAATCTATAACCATTACAGCACTGTCCACGGCCATTAATGTTCTATATGTGTCTTCAGAAAAATCTTCATGTCCAGGCGTATCTAAAATGTTAATTTTGTAATGATCATAATCAAATTGCATCACTGAACTTGTCACTGAGATACCACGTTCTTGTTCAACTTTCATCCAGTCACTTGTCGCAAATTTACCGCTTTTTTTACCTTTTACAGTCCCTGCTTCTCTAATTGCACCACCAAATAATAGTAACTTTTCTGTTAATGTGGTTTTACCAGCATCTGGATGGGAAATAATCGCAAAAGTTTTTCTGGATTCTACTTCTTCCTTTATACTCATTTGTTCTCTCCTTTAATTCTCAAATATCGATTGACCAATATCATCAGCAATTTGTACTGCTGTTGACTCATCAAGTAACGTAAACAAGTGTATCACAAGTTCCTCCTTGATATCATCATCATTTAACGAAGTATCAATTTCTAATGACCAATTCAAGTCTGGTATTGCCAAAAGCAAGACTTCATCGTTATCATTTTTATAAATATAACTACGGACTGTTACATCATTCAAAGTGATAAGTCTAATCTCCATTCGGGCCACCGCCAAACTTTTTATAAGCTGCTTCTAAACCGATTAAATCATCTCGATGTGGTACTTTTACATGACCAGGCATAATTTGGTAAGGTTCACGTCCCTTAGAAGCCAAGACAACTGTATCGCCAGGATTAGCAATTTCAATAGCATGACGAATCCCCTCTGCACGGTCTTCAAATTCTATATAATTATTATGTGTTGCGCCTTTAGCGAGTTCGCTTGTTAATTTTTTAGGGTCATCATTTGCTGGGTTGTCTGGTGTAAAAATAACGTAATCCGCTCTACAAGCGACGCGCCCCATTTCAGGTGTTTTACCCATATCTCTTTCTCCAGCCATACCACACAAGAAAATTAATTTTTGTTTTGCAAAAGGTTTCACAGCATCTATCAGTTTATCCATACCATCCGCTGTATGTGCATAATCAATAATTAAATTAATTGGCAATTGTGGATCTAAAACTTCAAGTCGACCTTCAACAGGTTCTAAATTTTCTACGGCTTGAATAATTTCTTCTAACGTAGCACCTTTTGCCCAGACAGCTATCATTGCAGCCATAATATTAGAAACGTTGAAGATGCCTACATAGGGTGACTTTACAGAAAATGTACCTTCAGGTGTATTAAAATCAAACGTTACGCCTTGTAATGACTCATTAATATTTTCAGCCATAAATTGTGCACGTTCATTTATGCCATAGGTAAAGACTTCATAAGGTGTAACTGAAGCTAAATATTCTGAAAATCCGTCATCTTGATTTAATACAACATATTTTTCTTTTGATAAATCTTCACCTAACTGGCTGAATAATAATGATTTAGCATGACCATAAGCTTCCATTGTGCCATGAAAGTCTAAATGATCTTGCGTTAAATTTGAAAATACCGCCACATCAAAATTAACGCCACTTAAACGTCCCAATGACAAACCATGACTTGATACTTCTAAAGTCATAGCTTGGGCTTGCTTTTCTACAGCTTCATGAATTTTTTTAGTTAGCGCTACTGTTTCAGGGGTTGTGTTTGTACCTTTAGATTTTTCCTCATTAATTTGGAAACCATTAGTACCTAAATAAGCACTACCTTTATCTAATTTTCTATATATATGATGTATCATTGTCGCTATAGATGTTTTACCATTGGTTCCAGTAATACCGTATGTAGTTAGTTGTTTACTTGGATAATTAAATAGTACATTTACGAGTAAACTGGCAACACGCAACGTGTCAGGAACGATAACTTGAGTTACATCACCTTTCAACAATTGTTCATGATTTACTACAATGACTTTACAGCCTTGATTTACAACATCTTGACAAAATTTATGACTATCGACTGTATAACCTTTAGAAGCAACAAATATACTTCCTTCTTTAGCAGTACGCGAGTCTGTTGTTATATCATTAACATTCATATCTAATGTACCTATCACTTGTTTAACTCTTATTTTTTTAAACAACACATTTGCATTCAACATTAACCGCTCCTTTATTTCCAATACTTCTATTATACACATTTTCAAGTGATTTTATAGAAACTAATATTGCTATTTATTTCTTTCTCTACTATTATATATTTTTCGTTTTCATTTAAAAAATTTTATAACTATCATGAGCAAAAACTAGATTCAGATTGTTAATCATATGTAATTCATTGTGTAGATTTTCTTTTTTATTTGTTTAGTTTCTTTTAAGGTTGCTTATTTTAAAAGAAAGCGTGGTATGGTATACATATAGAACAATCTAAATTTAGCGTGATATAATTTTTAAAAATAAGTATGAATCATTTTCTATGCGCTTGTAAAATGATATAATCCCTAATAATTATGTTTTTTCTTTCGCATGACAATAAAATGCGTTAAACTTAGCATGAGCTAAATTTATACTATTGGAGGGTGACTCAAAATGGTTACTCGTAACAAAAAAATATTGATTATTACTGGTTCTTTTGGTAATGGACATTTACAGGTTACTCAAAGCGTAGTAAACCAATTCAATGAAATGAATCTAGACAATTTAACTGTCATTGAACATGATTTATTTTTAGAAGCTCACCCAATTTTGACTTCTATATGTAAAAAGTGGTATATCAATAGTTTCAAGTATTTCAGAAATATGTACAAATCTTTTTACTATAGTAAACCTGACCAAATAGACAAATGTTTCTATAAATATTATGGATTAAATAAATTAATTAATTTATTACTAAAAGAAAAACCAGATTTAATATTGTTGACCTTCCCTACGCCAGTAATGTCTGTATTAACAGAACAATTTGATATGAATATCCCAATCGCCACAGTTATGACAGATTATAGATTACAAAAGAATTGGGTTACACCACATTCTCAAAGGTATTACTTGGCAACTGAAGAATTAAAGGATGAATTTGCTGAGATAGGGATTCCAAGACATCAATTAAAAGTTACTGGCATTCCAATATCTGATAAATTCGAACAAGATATTGATCAATCTTCATGGTTACGTCAAAATAATTTGAATCCAGATAAACCAACAATACTTATGTCCGCAGGTGCTTTTGGTGTTTCTAAAGGATTCGGTCAAATGATTAGTGATATTTTGACTAAAAGTCCACAATCACAAGTAGTCATGGTTTGTGGTAAAAATAAAGAGTTGAAACGCACATTATCTAGTCAATTTAAAAATTATGATAACGTACTTATCTTAGGTTATACAAAACAGATGAATGAATGGATGGCATCAAGTCAGTTGATGATTACAAAACCAGGTGGCATCACAATTTCTGAAGCACTAACCCGACAAATTCCAATGATTTTCTTAGATCCTGCACCTGGCCAGGAGTTAGAAAACGCGCTTTATTTTGAAGAAAAAGGTTACGGCACTATCGCTTATTCACCTGATGAAGCTATTCAGCAAGTAGCATCATTAACAAATCATTCAACTTCACTAGTGGAAATGTCTAAAGCAATGAGTGAATCGCGCATTCCATATTCAACATATAAATTATGCAAAGATTTGTTAGATCTTCTAGACCATTCAACACGTTATGAAGAAGTTTATGGAAAGGTTCCTTTATATGCAAAGCTCTTCGTTAAATAATACTAATTACAATTCAAGTAAAAATTTTATTATTATGTTGATTATTTTATTTTTAATGGAGTTTGCTAGAGGTATGTATGTGTTGAGTTATTTAGCATTACTTCCAACGGCAACTTCTATTGCGGTAGGTGTTACATCTATCGCTATTTCTATTCACTTTATTGCTGATGCAACAACCAACTTTGTCATAGGTTTTTTACTTAAACGGTTAGGTACAAAACTTGTTTTGACACTTGGATTTTTATTAGCGTTTGGTAGTTTGTTCTTAGTCATTTGGTTTCCTACATCACCTATTGTGCTAATCACAAGTGCAATATTACTAGGTATCGCAGTGAGTCCTATTTGGGTCATTATGCTTGCAAGTGTAGATGAAAATAATCGTGGTAAACAAATGGGTTATGTTTACTTCTCATGGTTACTAGGTTTATTAGTTGGAATGGTTGGAATGAACTTAATTTTTAAATTCCATCCAACTCGTTTCGCTTTTATGATGTCATTAGTCGTACTAATTGCATGGATTCTATACTATTTCGTTAAAATAAGACTGACTAATTATAATACAAAACCTGTAAAACAACAGTTAGGTCAAATTGTAAATGTCACTAAACGTCATTTAATTCTGTTTCCAGGTATTTTATTACAAGGTGCTTCTATCACTGCCTTAGTACCGATATTACCTACATATGCAACAAAAGTCGTGGGCGTTTCAACAGTTGAATATACGATCGCAATTATCGTTGGTGGCATAGGTTGTGCCATTTCTATGTTATTTTTATCTAAAATTATAGACAACAATGGCACATTATTTATGTATGGTATCATTTTTAGTGGATTTGTTTTATATACTTTAATGATATTTGCGTTATCTATTATTACGGATATTAAATTAGTTTGGGGCTTAGCATTATTTATCGGCCTAATGTATGGCATCTTGTTACCTGCATGGAATACTTTTATGGCAAGTCATATACACATGGATGAACAAGAAGAGACTTGGGGCGTGTTCAATAGTGTACAAGGTTTTGGCTCTATGATTGGTCCACTCGTAGGTGGTTTAATCACAGAATTCTCTAAATCTGTTAATAATACTTTTTATTTCTCAGCATTAGTATTTTTATTTTTAGCAATATTTTATGGTATTTATTTTGTTAAAAATAAAAAACACCATACACACACTTAACTATATTTAGCAATGTTCAATATACAAAAGAGTCGCCATCAATTTTTTAGATAAATTCTAAAATGATAGCGACTCTTTTAAGTTTCAATATTACCATAGATTGAAATGATAACTTTATATAAAAAAATTATGCAAAATTAAAATTCTCTAAGACTTTCCATTTTTCCGCACTTTCATCATAATAAACTAAAGAAAGTTGCTCGATTGCCTCTTTATAGTCAATACCCGCTAAGTTCAATTGACCAAAAATGTCTTCGAACTCTTGACTAGTCAAACCTTGTGCAATTGTAAAATGTGGTACAAATGGATGTTCAGGACGACCATAAAAATCACCACTATTAAATTGATTAAATAATTTTTCTAAATTGTCTGTTTTGGCAACTTTAAAATAAATTACATTTGTAATTGGCGCAAAGTTTGAAGCCTTTGTCGCGTGTACTTCAATCGGTGGTATTCCCTCGATTCTTGATTTGATTGTCTCTTTGACAGCGTCAAGATCACCTTCGTTTATTTTAAAATGCTCTTTAATCGTAATGTGTGGCATTATCGTTGCATAGTGAGCATCATAACGTTTACGATATGCATTTACTTCATCTTGAAACGCTTTTGACGGAATTAATGCTAATCCTAAAATCATTTAAATTCCTCCTTTGTTTAACATAACTACATTATATCAAATTTCACAAAAATTCGTTACTTTTAACTAAATTTCCTACAGATAATTAAAAAGAAATATTATCTGATAAAAAATATTTTAATAAATCTTCTAATAAATGTTTCCAAGATTTCCATCTATGACCACCATCAAACTCTGTATAATGATAAGTAATATCACTACGTTCGATAATTGATTTCAGCTGGCGATTAGGTGTTAAAAAATCCGCTTGTTTACCTGTCGTTGGTAAAGCAAAGTTTTTTTCTTCTAATCCAATTGCATGCCATATTGTCAATTGTTCTTGAAATTGACATCGTTCGATTAATGTTTTTATCACTTCATCATGTTGAGGACTCAATAATCCTACTTGGCTAAAAACTCTTGGATAAGATAATGCAGTAATCAAAGCTGCACTTCCAGCTAAACTGTCACCTAAAATAACTCTGCCATTTCCTACTTTATACGTTGGGAATTGAGCATCTATAAACGGTAAAATTTCATTCGCCATACATTTTACCGTTAAAGCCGTTTTTGCTCCTTGGGGATGAAATTCTGTTCTCCTTTTTTCAACATCTTCATAATGAAAACCTACAAATATTGCTCTTTCTACTTCATTTGTTTCCCATAATTTTTCATATGTTCTGTGTATTCTGCCAAAGCTAAAAAAGTCTAAACCATCAAAACAAAAGACGACTTTGTATTTAAATAGCTCTGTAAAATCTTTAGGTAAATAAATAGAAAGTGTAATGTCTCTATCTAATATGTCACTTGAAAAATTAATTTTATTAATTCGCCCTGCTTGAAAATTGTCCATAAAATAATGCGCCCCCTCATAGTCTTAATGACATTGTATCAAGAGACGCAATATTTTAAAATAACTCGTATTTATTTGTCTTAGTGACATATGTTTTTTAGTCGTTAATATTCTCTTTTTTTAGACGTTCAGGATAATCTTTCAGCCAAAATACAGCATTGGGTACTTTTTCAGCGTCTGGTTTATAAATAGCTTTTTTACCCGATCCTAAACGTTTTTTCTGCAATTCATAGTCTTTCAATGCACTTATAGCTGGTTTGTGTAATAGCCAAATTGCTATGATATTAAGCCAGGCCATCATACCTACACCTAAATCTCCCATCAGCCACGCAATATCCGCCGTTTTCACTGCGCCATAAACGGTTGCAAGAATTAATACAATTCGCGTTATATTGATAAATATAAAGGAAGTCTTATAATTTGTGTTTCTTGTTAAGTATGCAATATTGGTTTCTGCAATATAGTAATAAGCCAATATAGTAGTAAAGGCAAAGAAAAACAAAGCAATTGCTATAAAATAAGATCCAAATCCAGAGAACGATGGATCAAAATGATAACTTCCACCTTGTAATGCTTTGTCTATACCTGCTTGTGCATACATTGCAGTTCCAGAATAATCTTTATCTCCATTTGACATTTCAACAAAGATACCATTATCTTTTATTAAACTTGCTTTATCACTTGGTGTGTTACCGCCATCTGTTACATTATATGTACCAGAAAGCAAGATGATCAATGCTGTTGCAGTACAAACAAACAAAGTATCAACGTAAACTGAAAACGCTTGCACCAAACCTTGTTTTGCTGGGTGTGATACCTCTGCTGCTGCAGCTGCGTGTGGTCCTGTACCTTGTCCGGCCTCATTTGAATAAAGACCTCTTTTGACACCTATTTCAATCATTGCACCTACTATTCCACCAAAAGCAGCTTCCATACCAAATGCAGATTTGAAAATTAATGCAAATAATGAAGGAACCGCTTCAATATTAAGTATGATAATAATTACCGCCATTAAAATATAAAATACTGCCATAAATGGTACAACTGCAGTCGCTGCATTAGCAATCCACTTTATTCCTCCAAAAATGATTAGACCGATAATAATTGCTAAAAATATGGCTACAATCCATGGATTTAATTGAAATGCATTTTTCATAGAACTAGATATAGCATTTGATTGAACACCTGGTAATAACAATCCGACTGAAATCACAGTGACGATTGCAAAGATCAGGCCATATATTTTACCAAGTTTCCCCTTTATACCATATTCAATATAAAATGCTGGTCCACCTCTATATTGTCCCTTTTCTTCACGTTTATATATCTGACCTAGTGTCGATTCTATAAATGCACTACTCGCCCCTAAAAATGCTGTTGCCCACATCCAAAATACGGCACCCGGTCCACCAATAAATATCGCTGTTGATACCCCAACAATATTACCTGTACCTACACGACCTGCTAACGATAATGCGATTGCTTGAAAACTTGAAATACCTGTTGGTGACTTTTCCCCTTGAAACATAAGTCGAATCATTTCTTTAAAGTGTCTGACTTGGAAAAATTTCATAAATAGTGAAAATAATATACCAGTGATTAACAAACCATAAACTAATGGTTTGCTCCATACTATGTCATAGAGCCAAGTTAAAAAACCTTCTATCATAACGTATCCCCCTTGTTATACCATTAAAGAAAATGATATTTTTTTATATTATACACATATGTTATATTCCGCGCAACGCATTATATAAGTTATTATTTTCACAAATTATATATTTTGCTATGAATTTTTTGTATAAATAACATTAATGTATTTAATATTTATATTATCTTATAATGCACTACGCATTACTGATTTCACTTTCCTTTTACTCTGAAATTGCAATCAATCTTCACACGCACATTAAGTACAAAGTTTCACAAATTTATCTTTTGTTCTATCTTTTTTTAAGATATACTGAATTATAAATTAAAATAAAGTTTTATAGGAGGAACCGTTCTATGCTTAACAAAGTATGGTTTAGAACAGGTATCGCTTTATTAATCCTGTTTTTACTAATCAAACTGATTATGGAAGTACATAGTATTTTCACACCATTCATTATTATCCTTCAATCAGTATTGTTGCCATTATTATTAAGTGGCTTTTTATTTTATATTTGTTTGCCTTTTCAAAAAATACTTGAAAAGAATCATGTGCCACGTTGGGGCAGCATTACTATAATTTTTATAGGCTTAATTATTATTATTAGTATTGTTATTGGCGTGTTAGCTCCGTTGATTGCAGAACAAATTGAAAACTTAGTACATCAAATACCTGCATTACAACATGAAGTGCAGAACATCATCAATTTTGCACTAGATCAAATGGAAAGATTGCCGAATGATGTAACTGATAGAATTAATAAAATGGTACAATCTATTAGTGACAGTACCGCTGATATTCTATCTAACTCTTTAGGATACTTAACATCATTTATTTCAACCCTTTTCTTATTGATAATGGTTCCGTTCTTTTTAATCTATATGTTAAAAGACCATGAACGTTTCATCCCTTTCATTGCAAGATTGTTTAAAGGAGATAGAAAAGTTTTCACTGTAGAATTATTAAAAGATTTAAATGAAACTGTTAAATCTTATATCCAAGGCCAAGTAACAGTAAGTATCATTCTTGGAATAATCTTATACATTGGTTATTCAATTGTAGGCCTTAACTACACACTATTGCTTGTTATGTTTGCTTGTGTTGCAAATATGATACCGTTCTTAGGTCCTTGGATGGCATTTGCACCTGCTGCAGTCATTGCAATTATTCAAAGTCCTTCAACATTTATATGGGTATGTATTATCACGCTCATTGCACAACAATTAGAAGGCAATGTAATCACACCTAACGTAATGGGTAAATCACTGAGTATTCATCCTTTAACAATTATTGTGGTAATATTAGCTGCAGGTAACCTTGGTGGTTTCGGTTTAATCTTGATAGCCGTTCCGTTATATGCTGTAATAAAAACAGTTGTCAGAAATGTCTTTCGATATAGACAAGATATCATCGCTAAAGCAAATAGTGATGTCAAAGAATAAAATAACGTTATAAAACAAAAAGACTATTCGTTTCAACGACAGAAACGAATAGTCTTTTTTAATAGATAAATCTTTAATCATATTTTATTTACTTATATTTTAAATCATAAATTACTTAACGATATGATAACCACTATCTACATGGATGTTTTCACCTGTAACACCACTTGATAAATCACTCAATAAGTACGCTGCAGTTTTCCCTACTTCTTCTTGGTCTACATTACGTTTTAATGGCGCACGTTCTTCAATTTCTTTCATGATTGTGTTAAAACCACCAACACCTTTGGCGCTTAATGTACGAATTGGACCAGCTGAAATCGCATTGACACGGATATTATCTTCACCTAAATCTAATGCTAAATAGCGTACATTTGCTTCTAAACTCGCTTTAGCTACGCCCATTACATTGTAGTTTTGTACAGCATATTCACCACCTAAATAAGTTGTAGCAACGATACTACCACCTTCAGGCATAATTTTTTTTGCTTCTCTAGCAACAATTGTCAATGAATATGAACTAATATCTTGCGCCAATAAGAAACCATCACGAGATGTATCTGAAAAACGACCTCTTAAATCTTCCATATTAGCAAAAGCAATTGAATGATAAACACCATCAATGTTACCGACTTCTTCTCCAATTTTTGCGAAACCATTGATAACATCTTCATCTTTTTGTACATCTATTTGATACATTCTAATTGTTTGTTGATCTAATTGTTCTACAAGTTTTTCCATTTCTTTTTTACTACGATCTTTACGATATGTAAAAACTAAATTTGCACCTAATTTGTCTAATACTTTAGCTACACCAAAACCGATACTACGTTTATTAGCAATACCCATAATGACGAATGTTTTATTTTCTAAATTTAACATGAAAATAGCTCCTTTTTTAAATTTTCATTTTAAACTGGTTCGAGATGTTATAATCGTATTCCTATCACTTTGCTCGATGCCAATTCTAACAAACTTTATTTTAACATTGGTTTCATTGTTTAAACAATTCATATTACATTCTATATATGAATTCATCATTTTTAGATGTTATCAAGTTAAAATGCTTACCAATACTTCACTCAATAAATAAATATTAACAGCTCAAAACAGCTTTCATAAATTCATTTACTGCCTATTTTTAAATCAGTCTGGGACAAAAATCATATCCCAGACAATAATATTAATAATAAAACTCTAATTCACGTTTTAATTCATCAACATATTCTTTAGAACCCGTTACAATAACACGGTCTTTATAGCGTAATTGTGTATCACCATGAGGTACGATTGATTCATTATTTCGAATGATTCTCACAAATATAATATCACCGTCAAATGGGAAATTACGTAATTGAATTTGATCATATTTATGATTTAACATTGCAATTTCATATAACGATGTTTCCACATTACTTAAAAGATTTAGCATATTAGGGGTTTCTATTAAACCTTTCAAGAGTATTTTATTACTCATAAAACCACTAAATACTTCAATACCTTCACTTTGTAGACCTTCATCACCAGTACTCGCCTCTAATCTACAAATAACTCGATGAACACCATGCCTTTTAGCCATTAGCGCCACTTTTTTATTAATATCGTCATCATTTGTAGAACAAACAACGATATCTCTTTCAAATAAACCTAGTCGATCTAATAACGGTTCTTCGTAATCTGCAATTTCAATCATCGAAATCGCATCTGATAGTTTACGTTTATCACTTAAATCATTTCTATAATAAAGTGAAACTTGATAAAGTTGTGATGTTAAATTCTGAGCAATTGGAATAGTTAATTGATTTTTTCCTATTAAACTCACTTCAATTTGTCTTGTAGCCTCATCTGGCATTGGGAACATTTTCTTAAATATAATAGGTACAAAGACACATGTAATGACTGCACTTAAAATTAAAATACCTGATATTTCCGATGATATTGTTCCAAGTTTTTCAGCAATTTTTGCAGAAGCAATGACCAATGATAAAGTAGAGGTTAACAGGAATGCTGAAGATATTGTCGTTTTCATATCAAACCATCGGCGTACGTAAAACACTGGTATTAATTTAGATACTACAAATGCGAGTATTAAAAATGGAATAATAAGTAGTAACGAAGGTTCTTTTATTAACATTGGTATATTTAAATCCACACCAACCATGATAAAGAATATCGGTATAAAGAAACCATAACCAAAAGAATCTAATTTCTCCACCATATCTTCATCTGGGCCTAATAAAGAAACAATCACACCTGCTAGGAAAGCGCCTAGAATATTTTCTGCACCAACGCCTTCTGCTAAGGCAACTAGCATAATGATGAGTGCAAATACAGCTCGTATACCTATCTGTGTGGTACCATCCATCAATTTCTGTAAAAATTGTGCTTTTTTAAATATGCCACCTAGTAAATAAAAAACAAGCGCAAATACTACTAAACTGCCTATTAACCAAAGTGATGCACCACCTGAAGCATGTAGTGTTCCATATGCAGTTAACAATATCATTGTTACTAGGTCAGCTAATACTGCTACTAATAATATGAATTGTCCGATTGTAGTACGCATAATATTCATTTCTTTTAGTGTCGGTACAACAACACCTAATGAAATCGTAGAAATGATTATAATCATTAATAAGACATCATCAATTAAGCCAAACCACTTAAATGCATAAGCAAATACAATTGAAATTATCATAATAAATAAAAATACAGTAAGTGCTAATTGCAGGTGACCTGGTTCTTTATTTTTATCCTTATCTTTAGACGATCCTTTATCTTTTTTAAATGCTTTAAAATCAATTTCTAAACCACTTAAAAACATTAAAAAGATAAAACCTAATGTAGACAAGATATTTAACATAGCATCACGCTCTACTATGTTTAAAAAAGAGTGTCCTATGAGGATACCCATTAGTATTTCTGCTACAACGACAGGTAAGAATGTAATTCGTAATCTATTGATTAGTATCGGTGTAAGGAATGCTGCCATTACAACGACAACAAGTGATAAAAATTCCATGTAACCCCCTATAATAAGTAAGACATGAATGAAGTTGCTAATCCAAAGTAAATCAACATACTCACAATATCATTGATCGTAGTTATAAATGGACCACTTGCAACTGCAGGGTCAATATTTAATTTATTCATAACTAGTGGAATCATTGATCCCACTAAAGTACCTACTGTCATAGCAATCGTTAAACTGCTCGCTACGATCGTAGCTAAAATTGGCTGTCCATAAAGCACCAGTATAATAATAAATAACAATATAGCACAAATCAAACCACTTAAAAAGCCACTACCCGCTTCTCTCAATGCGACTTTGAAATTACTTTGTTCATCAATTTCACCAGTTGAAATATTACGTACTGATACGGCAAGTGATTGTGTGCCAGAGTTACCAGACATACCACTGATAATTGGAATAAATGCTGCCAACAACGATACTTGTGCTAATGTATCCTCAAATGATCCAAGTATCGTCGCTGTAATCATTCCTAAAAACGTTAAAATGATTAGCCATGGCAAACGTTTTTTAGCAGTTTTAATGACCGAATCATTTGTTGCATCAACATCAGATACCCCGGCTAAACGAGAGTAGTCCTCGCTCGCTTCTTCATCCATAACATCTAAGATATCATCGATTGTTATAATACCTAATAAATGATCTTGATAATCGACAACTGGCATAGCAATAAAATCATAATCACGCATTTTTTGCGCTACGTCTTCTTGGTCATCAGCAGCGTTAGCACTAATCACACGTTCGCTCATTATGTCTTCTATATAAGCATCATTTTCTGCTACGATTAAATCTCTTAGTGATAAAACCCCAGCTAATTGTTTATGCTCATTCACAGCAAATATGACATAAATTGTCTCAGCATCAGGCGCTTGTTCTTTAACTTGCATTAATGCTTCTTTTACAGGCATTGTTGATTTTAAAGAAATATATTCCGTCGTCATGATACCACCGGCGGTATCTTCTTCGTAATGTAGTAACGCTTTAATTTCTTTTGCATCTTCACGATTCATTAGTGTCAGCAAGCTAACAATTTTCTGCTTAGATAATTGATTCATAATGTCAACTGCATTATCGTATGACATATTTTCTAACACTTTGCTAGCATATGTAGCATCCATGGTATCGAATAGCGCTTCATACTCTTCTTCATCAATTTCTAATTGTTCGAAGAAATCCGCTACTTCTTCAGGGGACAATACTTCAAATATTTTTTGTCTAATATCTTCATCGCTATCCTCAAAGTATTCACTTTGTTCATATGTGTGCATCGCTAAGAATTCTTCTCTAAATTCACCTATATGATTTTCATGAAGTAGTTTATCTAACATTTCTTGATCATATACTTGCTCATCTTCTAAAACGATTTGATCTTTTTCATTTGCCAAAAGTCCCACCTCCATAGTTACTCAAATTATATCATATTAAATATATTTTCTATTGCATCATATCTATCCTGTATTTCAATTTTTTTATCATAGATTGGATGTATAAAAGATATTTTAAAACATCGTAATAACTGATGATTATAGCACGAGTGTCCGCCTCCATATAAATCATCACCCACAATAGGATGTCCTATATGTTGAAAATGAACACGAATTTGATGAGTTCGACCAGTTAATAAAGCAATTTCACATAAACTGTAATTCGTGACATGGTCTAAACGCCTATATTTTGTTATTGCTTGTTTGCCATGTGAATTGACTTGTCTTGTAATAATACTAGAAGGATCTCTAGCAATAGGTGCATTTATAATTCCATGTGATTTCATTTCACCAAAGCATACACATAAATACGTTTTATCAATGTGTATGTTTGACATAAGATGATGTAGAAAACCATGTTTTGCAACCACAACAATACCTGAAGTATTTCGATCAATCCTAGTGACAATATGTGGGACTATGTTTTGTTGTGATTGCTTAAAATAACCAAGAATTTGTTCGACTAAACTAAAATGCTTGTGCTCCCTTGATGGTGCACAATTTTGATTAGCTTCTTTGGAAACAATTAATAAGTATTCATCTTCATATAAAACATTTAAAGTTTTTTCAAATGGGACCAAGTTATGGCTTGCTGTTTCTTGAGCTAAATGTACTTCCACTATATCGTCTTTCTGTAATTGTTTGCGCACAGTCTCTGTTTGTCCATTAACGATTAAAGCGCCATTATGCTTAATGGCGCTAATTGTATTCTTAGAATACCCTTGTTCCTGTAAAAAGGTTCTTAGCATTTGAGGGCCTCTAATTATATACGTAAATTGCATTATTCGTCGTCTCCACTTGAAATAAAGGAATCATGTACCCTTTTCCAAAATGGAAACGGTCTAAATCTAGCAAATCTAATTTTTTCATTTGCCACTCTAAATTGGATTGCATTAACATTCTTATGTTTTATACTAACATGGTCTATGGTCGTTAAAATCTTATCATGATTCACTGGTGTAATCAGACATGTGTGGTGTTTGGGCAATACTAATGGTGAACCAACCGTTCTGAACACTCTATTATTAATAGAAGCGATTTCTGCAATTTGCATTGCTTCCAAAGAAGGATGAATCAATGCGCCACCTAACGCCTTATTATAAGCAGTGGAACCTGATGGTGTTGATACACACAGTCCATCTCCTCTAAAACGTTCGAATTGGTTCCCTCTTATATTCACATCTACAACAAGTGTAGAACCATTTTCAGTTTTCATTGTCGCTTCATTTAATGCCAAGTATCTCGTTTCATATCCATTATCGTTATAACGCACAATGATTTCTAATAGTGGATATTCTATAACTTGGAATTCTGAATTATTAATTTCAATAATTAATTTCTCCACTTCATGGGGCAACCAATCTGCATAGAAACCTAAATGTCCTGTATGTATCCCTACAAATGCACACCGTGATAACATATGGCTATATTGATGGAAAGCTTGTAATAATGTACCATCTCCACCAACTGATATGACTATTTCAGGATTTTCTGTATCTTCAACCATTTCAAAATCTTTCATGTGATTAATCATCTTATGCTTTAAAGCATTAGACTTTGAATCACCTTTAGATAAAATTGTATAGCGCATGATTACACCTCCTAGTCATTATCATGCTTTTTAGCACGTTTTTTGGAATAGTATTTTTGAGCCTCTTGTATTTCTTCTTTAATTTCTGACATTTCTTCATCAAGTAAAAACGCTGCTTCAGCCGCACGTTCTAGTCGGTGCTGGATTTCTGGCGGGTAATCTCCGTCGTATTTATAACGTAATGTGTGTTCGATTGTTGCCCAAAAATTCATCGCTAATGTTCTGATTTGTATTTCAGCTAAAATTGATTTTTCACCTTCAAGTGTTTCGATTGGATATTCAATAATAACATGATATGAACGATAGCCACTTTGTTTTGTATTGCTAATATAATCGCGTTCTTCTACTACTTTAAAATCTTGACGTTGTCTCAAGAGATTCACCACAATATCGATATCATCAACGAATTGACACATTAATCTCAAACCCGCGATATCGTACATTTCTTCATGTAATCGATCAAATGAGATTTGTCTTTTATTCGCTTTATCAATAATGCTAGTCATAGGTTTAACACGACCTGTCACAAATTCAATTGGTGAAGCATTATCTTCTACGTCATATTGTTTTCTAAGCCCTTTTAATTTAACTTTTAATTCATCAACTGCTTGTCTATATGGAGATAAAAACTGATCCCATTGATTCATTGTGCTTCACTCCGCTTCACTCTAATTCGAAAGTATCTTCCACAACAGAAACAAACTCCTTACCATAGTTTGAATTACCTTGAATATTTTCTAATATATAATTAAACTCTCTGTCGAATTGTTTTAGTTCTAATTGATCATTAATGATAATCTTCTTATTTTTATTCTCATGTAACATAGACCAGGTTTCTTGAACAAAAATCAAATATGAATATGACTGGCCATCATCTAAGATATATGCAAAACTATAATTATCACTATCAACAAGCATTTGTCCTGCTTCTTGTAAGCCTTCTGTAGATTGTTCTGTATAACACTTTAAACTATCTTCTGTTACTTTAATTTCATTCACATAAATACGCATGCTTGTTCCTCCTTATTCTTCATCATTTTAACATAATTATGACGTACATAACACGTTACATGACTATTATCATGTCATCAATTGGCTTAACGTAAATATAATAATTTTTAGCGTATAATGCAATCTAATTTAAATTAACTTACAAGTACTTTAAAATAAATTATCATAAGTATTTAAGGAGTGTAACGCGTGGCAACTAATAATGAAATTGAATTTAAACAACTATTGTCTAAAGACAATTACCAAGCAATATACAACACTTATTTTTTAGATACAAAACCATTTAGTCAAACCAATTATTACATCGATACACGAAATTTCGATTTAAAATCACATCACTCAGCTTTGAGAATTCGTATTAAAGAGGATACTTACGAAATGACATTAAAAGTACCAGCTGAAATTGGCTTGATGGAGTATAATTTCGACACAAAGGTTGAGCCAAAATTAAACAAACACATCAAAAGTCAGGACCTACCCCAAGATATTTTAAACCAACTCTTAAAAATGGATGTAGATATTAATGCATTAACCATATTAGGAGCTTTGACTACTGAACGCATAGAAAAAGAAATACATGGTAATTTACTTGTTTTGGATAAAAATCAGTATCTGGATTTTGAAGATTTCGAACTTGAATATGAAGTAAATGATTATGATGAAGGATTAATTCAATTTAAATCAATCCTTCATCAATTCAATATCACTCATGAAATTCCAAACAATAAAGTTCAAAGATTTTTCAATCGTAAACATAAATTAAGCAATAGTTAATTGCACACAATATTAAGAAGTCGAATTACTTCCAAATGTAAAAATTCATGTTATATTAGTATTATATTAATAGGATATGGTGATACTATGACACAAACACCTTACGAGGTTATCGGACAAGACGCCTTATTTAAAATGATTGACCATTTTTATTATATGGTACAACGTGATGATAGAATCAATTATTTGTTTCCTGGTGATTTTGAAGAAACAAGCAGAAAACAAAAACAGTTCTTAACACAATTTTTAGGCGGTCCTCAACTGTATACAGAAGAACATGGTCATCCTATGTTGAAAAAAAGACATTTAGAATTTGTAATAACAACGCACGAACGTGACGCATGGCTTGAAAATATGTATAAAGCTATTCAACAAGCAGATTTTCCTGCGGGCGTCGGGGATTATTTATATGAACGATTACGCTTAACAGCGAATCACATGGTTAATTCCGAAAATTAATTGTAGGTGAAAAAACATGGCTGAAGAATTAAAATTGATAAATGCTAATAGTCGTGAAGAAGCAAATCTTTCACCTTTGAGTAAGATTGAAATTTATTCCTTTTTCGATCCATTCAGTAAAGAGTGCTTTAAATTGTCTGCGATACTTTCAAAATTACGACTTGAGTATAAACAATATATTAGTATTAGACATATTTTAAATCCTTCCTTACGAGTATTAACAAAATGCCAAGCTCAAAGTACATCGAATTTAGATAATATCGCACTTGCATATAAAGCTGCTGAACTCCAAGGTCGATTACGGGCAGAGCGCTTTATACATCTTGTACAAAATGAGATAATACCAAAACGAGATATTATAACTGAAGAGATGGTCAATAATTGTATTAGTAATGCTGGACTTGATTATGAAGTCTTTAAAGAGGACTTACATAAAAGTTCGTTAAAAGAAAGTTTACAAGTTGACTTGCATATAGCTCGAGAAATGGAAATTGAAGAGGCACCTTCCCTTGTATTCTTTAACGAAGATATACATGAAGAAGGTTTAAAAGTTGAAGGCTTATACCCTTATCATATCTATACGTATATCATAAATGAACTTATTGGTTCACCAATTGAAAAAGAACTTCCACCAAGTTTGGAAACTTACATTTGCCAACAACAATTAGTAACCAAAGAAGAGTTGCTGACTATTTATGAATGGCCTGAAAAATTATTGAATAAAGAACTGAAAAAATTAGCATTACAGCAAAAAATAGAAAAACTTAGCTCACCAGAAGGAAAATTTTGGAAGTCAAAAGTTTGAAATGTTGCTAGTATTCACAACTATATAAGTTTCATTTTATTTGAAACAGATACTGCAGCATGTATTTTAATTGTTAAAAAGGACTGTCGACAAAGTCTCTGACTTTGTTGGCAGTTTTTTTGTGCACGTTTTCCGCGGGCATTGTTTTAGCCTGTAATCTTCAGCTAGTGCTCTTCCCCCAGGAGTCGACCCAAATCACTGCCAATATCACATTAAAAACGTTACTAACTTAGAGACTATTTTGTCTAAAACCAACGAGACAAATAATCGAAGAAATTGTAAAAAAAGATACTTTTTACTTCTAAGAAGCATCAGACAAAGGACTATTCCATAACAAAATGGATTAGTCCTTTTTAAATTTATCGATTGAGATTATACTGACTTAAACATAATATGATTTAAGTCTATAACCTCGTGCTTAGCTCAATTTCTCAGCGATCAACACGTTAAAAATTACTATAAACGATGTGTTTGAGCTCAAAAAGTATTCCGCACTTAACTAACTACAGTAAAAAAAGTTACACTTATATGAGTTTAGTATCTAAAGCATTTTCAAATCGTCATATAATATAAAATTTCTCGAACCAGGTACTAGTAAAATTTAAATAAACATTTGCAATTTACCTTAATATCATTGAAATATGTATTACAAAATTCCATAAAGAACAAAGAAAATGCCAACTTCTAAATTATTACTAAAGAAGTTGGCGCTTTTTTGCCTTTAGTTATTATATTTCAATTATTTTTTATAAAGAGAATCTCTACAACTTTTACTTATTTACTAATTGCTAAACATTATTTTCAATCTACATTAGTTTTCTATATAAAATTCAATGCAAATTATATGTTGAAATATCTGAATAGTTATTCAATTTCTTATACATCACCTAGTTATTTAAAAATGGATATAAAAAAAACGCCGTGTCTGATTACACGGCGCTAAACAAAGGGGATGGGAGAAATTTTTCACTTCAAACAAAGGGGTATGTTTGTTATGTGATTAATTTCATGTATATAATATAACACGCTGTTATATACCTTTCAACCATTAAAATTAAATAAATACCCTTTGTCACAAACTTGTCATATTGTAAACGAATACATTCATACTAAGCTTTCATTAACTTTTCAAAAGCGTCTAATTTTTGTTCAAATACTTGGCAAGCTTGTTCAATTGGTTCGGGTGTTGTCATATCTACACCAGCATTTTTCAAGATTTCAATAGGATAATTTGAACTACCTTTTTTCAAGAATTCATTAATATATCGCTCAACAGCCGGTTTACCTTCTGTTAAAATTTGATGACTTAAACTTTGTGCTGCACTGTATCCGGTTGCATATTGATACACATAATAATTCATATAAAAGTGTGGTATTCTAGACCATTCTTTACTAATATTTTCATCTGTTTCAACAGAATCTCCAAAATATTTTCTGTTGAGATCTGCATATTCTTCATTCATTCGGTTAGCAGTTAATGGTTCTCCAGCTTCTTCTATTTGATGGATTTTATGTTCAAACTCTGCGAACATTGTTTGTCTAAATAGTGTTGCACGGAAACGTTCAAGTTCTTGATTTAATAGAAGTAATCTGCGCTTGTCGTCTAAATGCTTATCCATATAGTCACTTAATAATGCCTCATTACAAGTTGATGCGACTTCTGCAACAAAAATAGTGTAATCACTTAAATTAGATGGTTGATTTTGACGGCTAAAGTAGCTATGTGCTGAATGGCCAAATTCATGTACTAAGGTATATAAGTCAGAAACTGTATTTGACCAATTCAGTAATATAAACGGATTCGTTAAATGAGCACCTGAAGAGTATCCACCAGAACGTTTACCTTTATTTTCAAAGACATCTACCCATCGATGGTTCAAACCTTCTTCTACAACTTTCATATATTCTTCACCCATAGGTTGTAATGCTTTCAACATCCAATCTTTAGCTTCTTCGTAAGGCATTTCAAACTTAATATCTTTAACAAGGGGTGTATATACATCATACATTTTCATATCATCTAAGCCTAATAGTTCTTTGCGTAATTTAGTATAACGATGCAGTAAAGGTAAGTATTTATGAACTGTTTTCACTAAATTATCATAAACTGCTTCTGGAATGTGGTTATTACTCAAAGCAGCTTCTCTTGCCGTTTTATAATTATGTGTTCTAGCATTAAAGACGCTTTTCTTAACTTCTCCAGCTAGTGTCGCACTTAGTGTATTGTTATAAGCACCATATGCCTTATATAAATTTTCATATGCAGATTGACGTAATATGCGATCATCTGATTCCAAACACTTGATAAATGTTCCTTGTGTTAATGCGTGTCTTTGACCTTCACTATCTATTGCATCTTCAAATTCTAAGTCTGCATTGCTAAACATGCCATATACGTTGTCAGGTGTAGACAATGCATCTTGCGCCTCTGTCAATAATCTTTCTTTATCAGCACTTAATACGTGCGGTCTCTTTTCATTAATTAATTTTAAATCAAATTTATAACGTTTCAAATCATCATTTTCATCAATAAATCTTTGAATCGTTGCTTCATCTATTTGTAGAATTTCAGGTACTAAAAAACTCCATGCTGAGCTGAATTTTATAATTAATTGATGTGCTCTGGATTCATAACCTGTGTATTTATCATTCACCGTATCTTGATCTTGTTTTAAATGGGCATACACATATACTTTTTCTAATTTAGAACCTAATTCATCTTCTAATGCTAATGCATTATATAGTGTCGATGAGCTATCAGCTAAATGACCGACATATTGTTGTTCTTCACCTATATTATTTTCAACATCTTTAAATGCATCTTCAAAAGCATTATCAGATTCAAAGATGGTAGATAAATCCCAAGTATATTCTGGATATTGACGTTCTTGCTCTTCTCTTGTTAATTGTTGTGTCATAATATCTAGTAAACCTCCTATAAAGTCTATTAGTATAATTTTCTCACGTCATAGCCATTTTTGCACGCTATAACACCCATGATTATAATAGAATTGTTTGAATTTTTGAACAATGCTATAACATATTTTTGTTTTATCTGTTTCACTATTATAAAATTGGTTTAATTCTAGTAGTTGTATAAATTGTGTCATATTAAAAGTGTTCGTTTGCCACATATATATAAGTTGTAATTGCCAATACACAGGATGGGACTTAATATACATTTGTTCTGGATAAATGATTCCTAGATATTTACCTACCCATTCATCAGTTAACTTTAAATTATACATCACACTTAAACTTGGTTCTAAAACTGAATGTGTCTTACGACATAGACTTAAATAACGTCTTATAGCACTTTTTGATAATTTTAACGTTTGTGTTGTAGCATGATAACCATGTTTTAACTGAAATTGATTAACTAAATATTCTAATGGTATATCATACCTTTTCGCAATAAATTGTTGTCCTCCTATAAAATTAATCACTTTATAACCAAAAAGAACTTCATGTGTTGTATCCCATGATAATAACAACCTATTATAAATATTAATAAAATTTCTTTCGTATTTTGATAAGTATACAATGCTATTATTTTTATTATATTTTACATTTTTTATTATCCAATAAACTTTATAACCAGCATTTTGTAAAGCTTTACTGCGCCTTGAAATACATGCTAACGTTATTTTTGAAAATTGTATTTCGAATGCAATTTCATCATCAATGATTAAATCAGGATATTGGTAACTTTGTGATACATATGGTTCAATGCTGACTTTATGATTTAAATCTTTTAGCTGTTGAGCAATGCGGTATTTCAACTTATAGTGTGCTTGTGATTCATTTTTATGGCAATATAAACGATCATTACGAACATGCGCAAAATGAGGCGTATAGTATGCCCCCTTTTTTAATAACACTTTCCCTTTACAAAATGGGCAACGGTAGTTTTTACTTTTTATTGCATTTTTTGCCCAGACGGTCTGGTTTTGATCATTGTTTGCGTATAACATTTCGTCACCTCATATAATTACACGCAGGAAGTCATCAAGTTACTATCACTTTATTTAAGAAAAAAACATTATTAATACAAAAAGCCATAAGTTAACAATTAACTTATGGCTCAGTATCTAAATAATATTACTAATTAAATCATGACCAGTATTGATAATAATTTATATTAGTTTTTAATCATCATTATTCATTTGTATCAGGAAAATAACGACGTACTTGTGAAGCGACGTTATGACTCATAATAATTTTTGCATAATCATTTAAATATACTTCTGATTTATCAGTAGGATATGCGAACTCAAGTAATTGACTGTAACTATCGTTAATTGTTTCTTGTCCAACTGTTTCATCAAAGTGAACAGCGTAGTAATATACATTATTAAGACTATATAATAAATCTTCAAACTCATCTACGCTTTGATTATTATGGTAGGCATAATCAATTACTTCTTCTAAGTCATTAAATCTAACTATAACAGTACGCGTATTTTGTGGTTTACGTTTGTTGCGTTCTTGATCTTGTTGCGTTTCTTTTTGTTGTTGACGTTGTTCAAATAAATCCTCTAAACTATCATCTTGCTCAAATGTTTGTGATAATAAATCATTAACTTGATGATCTAATTGATCATTGTCTTCATCAGACATATTGATAAGATCTTCGTTTTTAGATTTAGAAATCGTTACTTCAACACCTTTTTCAAAAGCATGTACTTGAATCCATAAAGGGCCTTCTACAACAAAATCTTCTTCTTCATTGATTTCTTCCATCATGTTCCAAAAGAATTCTTCTCCACGTTTGCGATTAGTCCATAAATCTTCACGTTTAAAGCCTCTTGCTTCTATATCACTATATGTTATAAATAGTTTAACGGTAGTGTCGTCAACTCGCTCTATTCTCATATCATCTCACTCCTTACAGTCGATGAATAGTAATCATTATTGTATTAGAACGTAGTAAGAATTACAATTAATTTGTTTGATTAATTTTTACTATTTTCTATTTGGTCTCTTATAATAACATATACCCTTATAAAAGGCCAAAAAACAGCACTTTCTATAGAGTGCTGTTTGAATTCAGTCAATAATCATTCACAATTGAATAATCGATTTGCTTGACGTAAGTATATATTTATCTGTTACGGTAAATACAACAAAACCACAAAGCAATATCACAATAACATTACTTTATGGCTTAATCGCTCTATTTATAAATTAATCAACCATACGTTGCGCTTCTTGCAATTGGAACGTACGTACTTTTCTAGGTAAAAAACGTCTAATTTCGTCTTCATTATAACCAACTTGTAAACGTTTATCATCTAAGATAATTGGACGTCTTAATAAACCTGGGTTATCTTGGATAATTGAATATAAGTCTTGAAGTGGTAAAGCATCAATATCTACATTTAATTTTTGATAAGTTTTAGAACGAGTAGATATGATTTCGTCTGTTCCATCTTCAGTCATTTTTAAAATTTGTTTGATTTCATCAATTGTTAAGTGTTCTGAAAAAATGTTACGCTCCGTATACGGAATGTCATGTTCTTGTAACCATGCTTTCGCTTTACGGCAAGATGTGCAACTTGGTGAAGTAAATAATGTTACCATACATCTCACTCTCCTATTTTTCATGAATATAAATTCATTAGATTTCAATTTTATATGATTAAGAAATTATAAAGTATTTTTATCTCTCTTAACCTTACAATTAAAGTATACCCTATCAACATTAAAATTAAATGAGAATTCTCTAATTTTTTTAAAAAATTTCAAATAAGCTTAATTCCCAATCAACTTAGTTAGAAATATTGATATGTATACAGTTTAACATAACTTACAAATGATTGAAATACTGTTATACTATTACTAAAGTATATAAACTAAATTATTATAAAGGTAGGCATCAAAAAATGGAAACTTTATTTTCTGGTATCCAACCTAGCGGTATTCCAACGCTTGGTAACTATATTGGTGCGTTGAAGCAATTTGGTGAAGTCCAAGACGATTATGATTGTTTCTTCTGCATCGTGGATCAACATGCGATTACAATTCCACAAGACCGATTAAAACTACGTAAACAAACAAGACAGCTAGCAGCAATTTATTTAGCATCAGGCATTGACCCAGAAAAATCAACATTATTCATACAATCTGAGGTGCCGGCGCACGTGCAAGCGAGCTGGATGTTAACAACTATTTCATCGATTGGTGAATTAGAACGCATGACACAATTTAAAGATAAAGCAGTAAAACAAACTGAAGGCATACCTGCAGGGTTACTTACATATCCACCATTAATGGCAGCAGATATCGTCATTTATAACACAAATATCGTTCCTGTTGGAGACGATCAAAAACAACATATTGAATTAACTAGAAATTTAGTAGATCGATTCAATTCACGTTACAATGATGTACTTGTAAAACCAGAAATACGCATGCCAAAAGTTGGCGGTCGTGTTATGAGTTTACAGGATCCAACGAAAAAAATGAGTAAAAGTGACGACAACCAAAAAAATTATATCTCGTTATTAGATGAGCCAAATGTGGGTGCCAAAAAAATAAGAAGTGCAGTAACGGATTCAGATGGCATTATTAAATTTGACCGTGATAATAAACCTGGCATTTCAAATTTATTATCTATTTATTCAAGTTTAACAGACAAAACGATTGATGAACTCCAAACACAATATAAAGATTCTAACTATGGTGAATTTAAATCAGATTTAGCTGAAATTGTGAAAGACTTTTTAATTCAGTTCCAAGAAAAATATGAATATTATTTCAACTCTGATGAATTAGATACGATTTTAGATAATGGAAGAGATAAAGCTCAAAAAGCTTCATTTAAAACGTTGAAAAAAATGGAAAAAGCGATGGGCTTAGGCCGAAAAAGATAATCTATAAAATCATAGTGGAGATTGACATAAATCTCATTTAAAAAAATACTAATCCATTTGATGTGGATTAGTATTTTTTTAAACTCTTATGATGTTTAAGTTAATCTGCTAATGATTTATACCTACAAGTTCCACTCAAATGCCCTTGTTAGTTTTAGCAAATTACATTATCGTTAAATGTCAATTCTACTGAAGGAAAATAATAGTGCTATAAGAACAAAAATCCTTGTTATCAAAGAAAACGTCACTCTCTATATAACGACATAGAAAGTGACGTATTTTCATTATTTCAATAAGTTGTACTCAAATTTCATTTTTTACTTCTTTTTATTTCTTTTCGCCTGTTTCACGGTCAATTGATTTATCAATTTTCACTTCTTTTAACGATGTATCGCCGCCGATTTGGTGATAAATTAACCCTTTAACTTGAGGATTAGTTAAGTGTGCTTCACCTTTTTGATAAACAGGTGCTACTGGCGCATCATTGAGTAATAGTTCTTCCGCTTTTTTCATTGCTGCGTTACGTTCTTCAGGTTTTTTCAATAATTTACCATTTGCATCTTTAATAAGTTGGTCATATTTTTTGCTACTCCATGCAGTGTTATTTTGCGAATTACCTGTAGTCATAATATTTAAGAATGACAATGGGTCTGGATAATCCGGCCCCCAACCTGATAACGATGCTTCAAACGTTTCAGAAGACTCTTGATTTAAACGTTGTTTAAATGGTAATTGTTTAATCTTCAAAGTAACACCTGGCAACGTACTTTCTACTTGTGCTTTAATATATTCAGCAGAAATCTTTGCATCTGGTGTATCTTCAGTATTCATCGTAAATGTTAAATTTTTAATACCTAAATCTTTTTTTGCTTTTTCAAAATGTTGTTTGGCCGCTTTAGGATTATAAGTCAGTGGTGAATCTATGGAGTCAGCAAAGTCTTTACCATCTGGTGTTTCTGCCGTTAATTTAGCAGTAAATCCATCTGTCGCTTCTGAACCATTATTTTTTACTGAATTCACATACCCCTCTTTATTGATAGATTGTGCAATGGCTAACCTCAAATCTTTATTTTTAAATTCTGGTACGTTGTCTTGATTCATTTTAATATAAAACGTACTAGCCAATAAACGTTTTTTTAATCCTGGATTATCTTGATATTTATCCACCTGATCTGCAGTAATGGTTGTATCATCTACAGAACCAGTGTCATAAAGTGATGCACCTGCTTGCTGATCTTTTAACACTTTATAATTTACACGGTCTAATTGAACTTTTTCTTTGTCCCAATAATCTTCATTTTTAACTAACTGAATTTTATCTTCAACTTTCCAATTTTTAACTTTAAATGGACCATTAAAGACTGTTTTATCTGCAGTTGTAGCATATTGCTCGCCATTCTTTTTCACAACTTTTTCATTTTGTGGCATAAATGCTCCAAAAGCAAACATTTCATTAATATATGGGATTGGTTTTGTTAATTCAACTTTCAATGTATGATCATTCAAAGCTGTAACACCTAATTTATCAACATCTTTTTTCCCCATATTAATGTCTTCAGCATTTTTAATATCATACATTATGTAAGCATATTCAGCAGCTGTTTCTGGATTAACAACTCTTTTCCAAGCATATTCAAAATCATGAGCTGTAACAGGGTCACCGTTGGACCACTTAGCATCTTTACGCAGTTTAATAGTCAATGTCTTTCCACCATTACTCTTCTCTGGCATCTCTTTAGCAACACCTGGTTGAGCTTTATCATTTTTATCTAATGTATATAAACCTTCATACACTTGGTTATATATATCAAACGATACAGTATCAGTGGCTAAGGCAGTATCCAAAGAAGAAATATCTTGTGATATCACTTTTCTAAATACTTGTCCTTTATCCGAGTAAATACCTTCAGCACTACTACATCCCGCAGCGATTACCGTTAAAGCTAATAAAACTACAAATAGTTTGATCCTTTTCATATTAATCCCCCTTTCCCTTATACTGATGGCGCTTGTATTTGAGATTTTAATGTTTCTGCTTCCTCATCCGTAGTAAATACAAAATGGTCTGGTTGTATTTCATTTAAAGACCGTTGATCGTTTTTAGACGTGTCTTCTTTATACACTGTTCTTTTTCGCGAACGCTCACTTTCAGGATCTGGTTGTGGTACTGCTGAAAGTAATGATTTCGTATAAGGATGTAACGGATGATTATATATTTCATCTGCAGAACCTAATTCGACAATCTTACCAAAATGCATAACTGCAATTCTGTCTGAAATATATTTCACCATCGAAAGGTCATGAGCAATAAATAGAAATGTAATATTGTGTTCTCTTTGCAACTTTAATAACAAATTGACAACTTGTGCTTGTATTGAAACATCTAACGCTGAAATCGGTTCATCTGCAATAATAAATTCTGGTTCTACTGCTAATGCACGAGCAATACCGATACGTTGTCTTTGACCACCTGAAAATTCATGTGGATAACGATTGGCATGTTCTTTACTAAGTCCCACCGTTTCTAATAAATCATAAACTCTTCTTTTACGATCTTTTGTCCCACTAGCAAGCTTATGAATATCAATCCCTTCTGCCACTATATCCATGACTTTCAACCTTGGATTTAATGAAGCATAGGGGTCTTGGAAAATCATTTGCATCTTTTTATTAAACTTCAAAGAATCTTTACGATTTTTTATTTTTTGAATGTCTACACCGTCATAAAGAATTTCTCCACTCGTTACATCATTGAGTTTAATAATGGCTTTACCAGTAGTAGATTTCCCACAACCAGATTCACCAACTAATCCAAATGTTTCCCCTTTATAAATATCAAATGAAATATTTTCAATTGCACGTACTTCACTACGCTTACCTTCATTAAAATATTGCTTAACATTTTTCACTTGTAAAAGTATATCTTTATTTTGCATCATCAAACGCCACCCTTTCTACCTGTTGCGGCTTATCGTAATTATTAGGCATCTTACGTAAACGTTTTTTTACCATTTCTGGTGGTTCAACATGAGGTGCGCGTTCATCAAGTAACCAAGACTTTACAAAATGTGTATCAGAAATTTTGAACCATGGTGGTGGAGTTTTAAAGTCTACATCTAATGCATATTGGCTACGTTCAGCAAACGCATCTCCTTTAGGCGGGTGTAATAAATCTGGTGGTGTACCTGGAATAGCTAATAACGCTGTATCTGTACCAGTTGTCAGATCAGGCATCGATGATAATAATCCCCAAGTATATGGATGTTTTGGGTCATAAAATATTTCATCTACATCTCCTGTTTCAACCATTTGTCCTCCATACATAACAGCTACTCTATTAGCTATATTAGCAACAACACCTAAATCGTGTGTGATAAAAATGATTGAAGTACTTATTTTGCTTTGTAATTCTCTCATCAATTCTAATATTTGTGCTTGCATCGTTACATCAAGTGCAGTAGTTGGCTCATCTGCAATTAATACTTTAGGTTCACATGCAAGTGCTGTCGCAATGACTATCCTTTGTCTTTGTCCACCTGAGAATTGATGCGGATAAGCATTAAAACGTTTTTCAGCATTTGGTAAACCGACAAGATTCAATATTTCTAACGCTCTTTTCTTCGCATTTACTTTATTGTAATTTCTATGTTTCATTAATGGCTCCATGACTTGCTTCCCTATTTTCATTGTAGGATTTAACGAAGTCATTGGATCTTGAAATATCATAGAAATATCTTTACCTCGTAATTTAATCAATTCTTCTTCTGATTTTTTAGCTAAGTCTTCACCTAAGAAATTAATAACACCTTTTTTTATTCTTCCAGTATCGCCTTGGAATAATTTTGTAATAGCTTTTGTTGTCACTGATTTCCCTGAACCTGATTCACCAACAATCGCCAACGTTTCTCCTTTATCAAGAAAGAAATCCACGCCACGTACTGCCTGCACTTCCCCTGCGTCAATATCAAAGGAAACATGCAAATCGTTCACTTCTAATATTCTTTCTGACATAAAATGTTGCCCCCTTTTTTATTTACGCATTTTCGGATCAAATGCATCGCGTAATCCATCACTAAATAGATAGAAGAATAGTATTAATAAACTCAAAATAATAGCCGGAATAAATAATTCATGTGGATGAATCAATAACATTGCTCGACCTTCATTTACGAGTGACCCAAGAGAAGTTCTTGGCGCTGGTACCCCAATACCAATAAAGCTTAAGAATGCTTCGAAGAAGATTGCATTCGGTACTGTAAACATAGATGTAACTACAATAACCCCTAAAGTATTAGGTAATATGTGCTTAAATATTAATTTAAGTTTAGATGCACCTAGTGTTTTGGATGCTAATACAAATTCTTGGCCTTTTAATTTTAAGAATTCCCCTCTGACTACACGGCTCATGCCAATCCAACCTGTGATAGCCATCGCTAATATAATCGTCCATATAGATGGTTCAAAGATTAACACGAATAAAATAACAACAATCAACGTTGGGATAGATGCAACAATTTCAATAATACGCTGCATCACATTATCAATACGCCCCCCAAAAAATCCTGAAATCGCGCCATATATAACACCTATAAAAATATCAAGCAGTGCTGCAACAACACCGATGAATAGTGATACTTGTGCACCTTGCCAAGTACGAGACCATAAATCTCTACCTAATTGATCTGTACCAAACCAAAAGTTCTCTTTCACTCCAGCTTCTTTATACGCGTCTTTACCTTGAGCACCTTCGCCATCAAATGGTAAAAATGAAATTTGATCTAGTACAGGTATTTTAGCTGGTAAGTTACGTCTTTCAACATCTTGTTCAGCATAGTCATGCGCACTAAATAATGGTCCAATTAACGCTAAAATAATGATAATAATTAACCCTATCATACCAACTACCGCTAATTTATTACGCTTTAATTGTGACCAGGCATCCTGCCAAAAGTTTTTACTTTCTCGCTGTATTTCAGGCTCTTTTTCAATATCATTGTTACTTCTAATAAAATCTGATGCTGGTATTGCTTCTGAGGTATGTGACATAACTGCATTTGAATAATCTTGATTTAAATTTTCATTTTTATTATCAGCCATTATTTTTCACCTCCTTGTACACGTATACGTGGATCAATAACACCATATAATATATCTACAAGGAAAATAGAAACTATAAATAGTGTACTGAATAAAATAGTTGTCGCCATAATTACTGGGAAATCATTCGTGGTAATCGATCTTACGAATTGATCCCCTAACCCTGGCACACCAAAAATATTTTCAATTGTCAAAGTACCTGTTAATATACTCGCCAACATTGGCACAATAATTGTAATTACTGGAATCAAGGCATTTCTTAATGCATGTCCAAATAATACTCTCATTGTTGAATTACCTTTGGCACGTGCAAGTAAAATATAATCTGAACTCAACACTTCTATCATTTCTGCTCTTATGTATCTTGCTACCGTCGCTAAAACTGCTGCTGATAGTGCTAAAGATGGTAACACTGCTGTTGAAATACCTTCCCAACCTGCTACTGGGAACCATTGCAATCTTACTGAAAATACATATTGTAATAAAACAGCTAACACGAATGATGGTACCGATACCGCTATAACTGAAATTACTGTAGCTGTATAGTCAGCCCAGGTGTTTTGCCGGACTGCTGCAATGACCCCTAAAATCAGACCGAGTATGACCCCAATCACCATCGCTGTTAAACCCATTTCTAAAGATGGTAATAACCTTGGTTTGATTAAATCCCAAACTGGCTGGTTATCATATTGGAATGAGTTACCAAAGTCCCCCGTAACAACATTCTTTAAATAACTCGCATACTGAACTGGTACTGGGTCATTCAAACCATATTTTTCATTTAGAATTTGCTTTTGTTCTTCATTTAATTTTTCATCGTTAAATGGTGAACCTGGCATAAGTTTCATCAAGAAAAATGTAATGGTAATGATAATGAATAATGACAAAAACATATAACCCAATCGCTTTAAAACATATTTAAGCATATCGTATCCCCCTTTGAATCGAATTAAACATTCCCTTCACAATATTCAGAATATTTAATAACATTATACGTTTAGTTAAGATTTTAATCAATATTCTATTGCTTTACTTTATTAAAGAAATTAAAAATTAATTAATTTTTAACTTCTAATTAAATACTGTTGTTAACGAATTTATAGTAATTTTTATTCATTTTTTAGTTAACTTAAGTTACAATTAATTTAATTCTTTTTAGGGGGCGCCAACATGAAATATTTAAAGCACCTAGTAATTTTTTTACTTTTTACACCCATCATTTCATTTATTTTATGGCTATTTTCAAACCATACTTGGATAAACTTTATTAATACTTTATTTTATGTCTCTATGCTCTTAGCAATTGTCTTTTTTGTCATTTTGATCGTGCAAGAAGGCATTTTAGATCCCACGAGTTTTGGTTTTAGAAGGTTAAAATACCAATTGACAAGAAAGAAACATAGAAGTGCGTTTGAAAATGATGAATTTTTTAAACCTACCCAACCTAAAAAAGATTTTTACATTGTCTCTTCTTGGGTAAAAATTGCTTTTCTTTGTAATCTCATTTATGTCATTATCTCTATTTTCATATCATTTGCTATATAAAAAGACTGGATTAGAAATTGTGTTTAATAACAATAGCTAATCCAGCCTTTTTTGTTTACGACTATCAATGTTGGGATTATAGAAAAGAGCATAATATAGTAAGACAAATCCTAATAAAACAATGACTGCCACATAAATCGACATCATCCATGGCAATATAAATGCGCCAATAATAAGCCCAAAACGTGCTAAAATATTTCCACCGTAAAATGAAACCATTGCAAATGTGCTATACGTACTACGTTTATCTTCAGGAATCATTAAGAATCGTTGCGCATTTTGGATAGGTGAATATATTAATTCTCCTATCGTCGCTATAATTGAAAACAAACACAAAATCCAAAACGATGTTGCAGATGTCAAAATACTGTATCCTAATGTATACAAAACAATCCCAATCATAAATGCAATTCTAGTTGAAGTCGTTGCGACAATTCTGTTGACAGTAAATGTTAAAGTGGCGACAACTACTGTGTTAATAATCATAATGACCGTGAACATTCTGACACCATCTATATAAAAGCCCAAAATAGATAATGGTTCAAAAGCATCTTTCAATCTTACCACGACATAAGAATTTAAACTTAATTCAGCCATAATGACCATCATATAACCTAAATTTAGCATCATATAATATTTGTCTTTAACTACATCTCGGTAACTATCAAAAAATGTTTAAACTTAGTCGTAACATCGTCCTTTTTACTAATGACTTGTTTAACATCATAATACTTCTCAAATAAATACCAACTCACTAACATTGCGATAAAGAAGAGGATAAATAATAAATGTTTATGTCCCAAATATAACAATGCACCTAGTGCCATACCGATAGCCGTACCAATATTGAACATCCAATAATTGAGTTGGTATACATATTCTCTAACATCTTCATAAATAGCATCCATAATTGCCGCTTCAAATATAGGTTCACTTGCAGCAAACAATAATTGAAAGATAAACACAGCAATGCAAAAAATGAGTAAGCCAACGCCATTCATAGTAACTGTAATACTTAGAATAATTAAGCAAATTGCGTATAAACAATGGATGTAATTCACTGTTTTCTTCCTATTATAATTATCACCTAAATATCCACCTAAGAAAGACACTATAAAACTCACTATAATATTTATAATTAAAAACGTCCCTGCAAAAACTGCGTTCACTTTACTTGTTAAATAAAGTGCTATAAAAGGCATGATTGCCTGACTTGCAATAATCAAGATAAAATCTGCAATCATTCGTGTTTTCAAAGTTGTTGATAAAGATGAGAAGCGTTTCATCTTGACTGCCTCCTTTCAACCTAAATATAAAGCACATTATACATTAGGTGTACGTCATAAATATACAAAATACCAAATTTAATTATGTATTTTACTATTAATTATTTGTATTATTAATTTTTAATACTTTATACAGTCCAAAGCTTATTTATAAAATTTCCGTATCTGTTTCATAAATTTAGCCAAAAATAAATAAGGCTGGACAAATGAATTGTCTCAGCCTTTAACATTACATATTATTTTAGTCGCTAAATTTTTTCAAAACAAGCACGGCGTTATGGCCACCAAATCCTAGACTATTACTCATTGCATAAGTAATATCTAAGTCTTCAGCTTTATTAGGAACGATGTCTAAATCACATTCTGGGTCTGGAGATTTAGCATGGATAGTTGGTGCGATACGTCCATCTCTAATAGATAAGGCAGAAAAGATTGCTTCTAAACCACCAGTTGCACCTAATAAGTGACCAGTCATTGATTTTGTAGAGCTAATTTTTAAATTTTTAGCTGCGTCACCAAATGTATTTTTAATCGCTTGAATTTCAGTTAAATCACCTACTGGCGTACTTGTGCCATGCGCATTTAAATACTGTATATCTTGGGCCTCAATGCCAGCATCATCAATCGCAGCTTGCATTGCACGTGAGCCGCCTTCACCTTCTGGTGCTGGCGCAGTAATATGATAAGCATCACCTGTTGAACCATAACCAACTACTTCAGCATAAATTTCTGCACCACGTGCTTTTGCTGATTCTAATGATTCAAGTACAACAATACCTGCACCTTCACCCATCACAAAGCCATCACGACCTTCTTGGAATGGTCGACAAGCTGTTTCCTTATCTTCATTCGTTGTTAAGGCACGGCTTGCACTAAAGCCAGCTATAGCCATATGTGTGATTGGTGCTTCTGTACCTCCGGTAACCATAGCATCAGCGTCACCACGTTGGATAATCTTGAAAGCTTCTCCAATAGAGTTTGTACCTGTTGCACATGCTGTAACAGTAGCACCATTAGGACCTTTTGCACCTAAATCTATAGATACTTGGCCTGTAGCCATATCTGGAATTAACATCGGTACAAAGAAAGGACTCACACGTCTAGGACCACGCTCTAACAATTGACTATGTGATAATTCGAATGTTTCCATGCCTCCGATACCAGAGCCAATCCAAACACCAATTCTATCGGCAGTGTTTTCATTAATTTCTAGTTTTGCATCATTGACCGCTTCTCTTGCAGCAACTACTGCATACTGTGTGAATCGGTCCATACGACGTGCTTCTTTTTTATCTATATGATCTTCAATATCAAAATCTTTTAATTCACCAGCTAAATGAACTTTATATGCTGACGTATCTAAACGTGTTATTTCGTCTATACCACTAACACCATTTAGTGCATTTTTCCATGAAGTTTTTGCATCATTACCGATTGGAGATAAAACACCCATACCAGTAATTACAACGCGATGTTCCTTGCTCATAAATTATCCTCCTATTTTCCCCATCTTATAGTTACAGCACCCCAAGTAAGACCACCACCGAATCCTACAAGTACTAAAACATCATCATCTTTAATTTTACCATTTTCTAATTCTTGTGCGATACTTAAAGGAATTGAAGCTGCAGAAGTATTACCAAATTTATCAACTGAGACGCTCATTTTTTCTTTTGGTATACCTAATCTTTCTCTTGCAGATTCCATAATTCTAATATTAGCTTGATGTGGTACAAACATATCGATATCGTTTGGTTCTAAATTTGCTTTTGCAACTGCATTATTTGAAGCTTCACCCATGATTCTAACAGCAAATTTAAACACTTCTCGTCCATTCATAAATATCTTACCATTTTCTGGATTTAAATATAAATATTCTCCTCCAGAACCGTCTGATCCAAGTTCATAACTTAAAATGCCTCGGCCTTCAGACACTTCACCGATAACTACTGCACCAGCACCATCACCAAATAATATAGCTGTTGAACGGTCAGTGTAATCTGTGATTTTAGATAATTTATCTGCGCCTACAACTAAAATATTTTTATAATCACCTGATTGTACGAATTGTTTAGCATTGATCATTGCATACATGAAACCACTACATGCAGCTAACTGATCCATAGAAGCAACTTTTCCGATTCCAAGTCTATCTTGTAATATATTAGCTACAGTTGGAAACGGAAAATCTCCTGTAGATGTCGCAACAATAATCATATCTATATCAGTTGGTTCTATACCAGCATCATTGATAGCCTTAACACTTGCTTGATAAGCTAAATCAGAAGTCTCTTCATCTTCCTCAGCCCATCTTCTTTCTTTAATACCTGTCATTTTTGAAATCCATTCATCTGAAGTTTCTAAAAATGATTCAAAATAGGCATTCTCTACTACTTTTTCAGGCGCATATGCACCGAAACCTTTAATACCCACGTTCATGGTTGTACACCTTCTTAATAATTTTTTAATACCAGGTATTAATTTAACATAATATATATTTCCAATACAAGAACTTCACCTAGTATACTCATTAAAATCACATTATTTATTATAATTTATCGTAAATGTTAGCACAATTAAAATCTATACTTTATAAGTTACTACTATACAAATACTACTTTCTTATTTATAATAAAGTTATATATATTAAATTGGAGGCATTACATAATGAAATACCTCGCAGTGTTATTTTGGTCTATTGTCTTATTACAAATGGTGAATTTCGTACTTAACAGTCTTTCAGGTGGGGGCGCACTTAATTTAATCACCCCTGTTATTGGTGCTATTGTATTTACAATCATTGTCGTATTATTTGACTTGATTATTAAACCTTCAAAGCATGAGACGAAAGAACAACATTAAATTTTTATCACATACAAATAAAAAGTTCAGAACGTAAGATATCTCGAACTAACAAAAAATGACAATTTCTTAGTTTTTAAATAGAAATTGTCATTTTTTACTACATCCTATCGCAAATAATCTATATGCCATGACTGTTTTGCATTGATACAATTTGTTAATTAACACTTTGAACATTCAAAATTAATATAATAATAGCCCGTAAAAGAACTACTTCAGTTCACTTACGGGCTTATTTTATGAGGTTTGATATCTCAAGTACTATTTATTTTCAGTTTATATTATTTCTGGTCTGATTTCTTCAAATGTTAAACCATCATCCGATAAATCTATTTTTATTAACGTACCTTCTGGTAAATTTTCTTTAATCATTTTGCGTGCAAGTGGTGTTTCAATTTGTCTTTGAACAAATCTTTTTAGCGGTCTTGCACCAAATTGAGGTTCATATGCCTCTTCACCTAACCATGCTTTAGCTTTATCAGAAACATCAATGGAAATACGTTGTTCCATCAATCTAATGTTTAATTGTGTTAAAATTTTATCAACAATTAAACTCATATCATTTACGGATAATGGTTTAAACAAGACGATGTCATCCATACGATTTATGATTTCTGGCTTGAAGTATTGATTTAAACTATTCATTACTGCTTTTTCTGTTGATTCAGTAATCACACCTGTATCTTTTACATTTTCTAATAATATTTGTGAACCAATATTACTAGTCATGATAATAATAGTATTTTTGAAATCTACTTCTCGTCCTTGTGAATCAGTTAAACGACCTTCTTCTAATATTTGTAACAACACGTTAAACACATCTGAATGTGCTTTTTCTATTTCATCTAACAAAATAACTGAATAAGGATTACGACGAACTGATTCTGTCAGTTGACCACCCTCTTCATGACCAACATAGCCAGGAGGAGCACCTATTAAGCGAGAGACAGAGTGTTTTTCCATATATTCACTCATATCAATACGAATCATATGTTTTTCTGAATCAAATAAAGTTGATGCTAATGATTTTGCTAATTCTGTTTTACCTACACCTGTTGGACCTAAGAATAAGAAGCTACCAATTGGTCTATTAGGATCTTTAATTCCAGCACGCGCTCTGACAACTGCATCAGCAACTAGATCTACAGCTTTATCTTGACCTACAACACGTTCATGAAGTATATCAGATAAGTTTAGGAGTTTCTCTCTTTCGGTTTCAACTAATTTTGATACTGGAATGCCTGTCCAAGAACTAACAATATCGCCAATTTCTTCATCAGTAACAATTTCACGAATGATGCGATCATTGTCTTCATTTTGTTCATTTTGGAAAGCGTCTTCTAATTCACGTAATTCTTTTTCTAGTTGCGGAATTTTACCGTGCTGTAATTCAGCTGCTTTTTCTAAATTGTAGTTATTTTCAGCATCTTCTAAAGCTTTTCGACTTTCATCTAATTCTGAACGTTTCTCTTGCAATTTAGCTATTTTTTCTTTTTCTTCTTCAACACGTGATTGAATAGAACTTTGTTTTTCCTTTTCGTTTGCTAGTTCTTCTTGTAGCTCTTGTAAACGTTGTTTACTGGCATTATCAGATTCATTTTTCAATGCTGACTCTTCAATTTCTAACTGCATAACACGACGATTCACTTGATCCAATTCTGTTGGATTTGAGCCCATTTCAGTACGTATCGTCGCACATGCTTGGTCTACTAAATCTATTGCCTTATCTGGTAAAAACCGATCAGTAATATAGCGGTCTGATAATTCAGCTGCTGCTACTAATGCTTTATCCTGTATACGAACACCGTGATATACTTCGTAACGTTCTTTTAAACCACGTAAAATAGAAATGGTATCTTCTACATTAGGTTCAGATACATTTACTTTTTGAAAACGACGTTCTAAAGCTGAATCTTTTTCAATATATTCTCTATATTCATTTAAAGTTGTCGCACCAATACAATGTAGTTCCCCACGAGCCAACATTGGTTTAAGCATATTACCTGCATCCATAGCACCTTCAGTTTTACCAGCACCTACGAGCATATGAATTTCATCAATAAACAAAATAATTCTTCCGTCTGATTCTTTGACTTCTTTAAGTACTGCTTTCAATCTTTCTTCGAATTCGCCACGATATTTTGCACCTGCTACAAGTGCACTTAAATCAAGTTCAAAAATTGTTTTATCTAACAATGATTCTGGTACGTCTTTACGTACGATACGTTGCGCTAATCCTTCTACAATTGCTGTTTTACCTACACCAGGCTCACCTATCAAGACCGGGTTGTTTTTTGTTTTTCTACTTAATATACGGATTGAATTACGAATTTCTTCGTCACGTCCAATGACAGGGTCCATGTTACCTTGACGCACTTCTTCGACTAAATCACGTCCGTATTTTTCTAAAGCTTCATAATTTGCTTCTGGATTTTGTGATGTCACGCGATTGCCTCCTCTAACTTTTTTTATAATTTCCTCTATTACTTCTTTTTTATTTGCCACAAATTGTTTGGTCGTATCATCTATATCCATTGCAGCTAATACGATATGTTCCATGGATATATATTCATCTTCATATTTTTTCATATAAGTTTCAGCTTTATTTAATAAATTGTTAGCATTTTGACTTATATATTGACCATATTGAACATTGTCTCCTTGGACCGATGGATATTTTTTAAGTTTTTCTTTATATGATTGATCTAATTTTTCTGTATCAATATGCGCTCTATCGAAAATACTTTTAAATAAACTTTCATTTTCTGTTAATGCCGCTGATAATACAGCTTCAATTTCAATATTTTGATTTTCATTTGTTTTAGCTAATTCAATTGCATTCTGTAATACACTTTGAACTGCATAGGTCATTTGATTTATATCCAAATTGATTCACCTCACCATTTAATGATTGATCAATAAAGTAAGTTTGACTTTGACTTTCTTTGACCTTATCTATATTATATTACGCTTCTTGACAAGAATCAACAATAAAGGGTTCGTTTTTTAATTATTTTTAACAGTTTTAAAAGCTTAGCAGCATATCATAACTTTTCCCAACACTCATTTGTTAAAACATCCATATAGATTACATTATAAACGCTAAATTGATAGTAATCTTTATACTTCCAACAATAGCACTTATCTCATTACGATAAAGTTATGTTAGCATTAATGTAAATATACAACACTGGAGGTTAAATATATGAATAACGTAATCAAAAGACCAACGCCGCCGTTTAATAAACAGACAGCTTTAGAAAAAGTAAAATTGGCGCAAGATGCCTGGAATACCAGAGATCCTGAAAAAGTATGTCTTGCATATACACAAGATTCACAATGGAGAAATCGTAGTGAGTTTTTTGAAGGTCGAGAAGCAATCAAATCTTTTTTATATAGAAAATGGCGCAAAGAACTTCATTACAAATTGATGAAGGAATTATGGTGTTACACCGACAACCGTATTTCAGTTAGATTTGAATATGAATGGTATGATATCTCTACAAATCAATGGATGCGTACACATGGTAATGAGCATTGGGAATTTAATAACAACGGCCTTATGACGAAAAGAGATATGAGTGCAAATGATTACCCAATCAATGAGCGTGATAGAAAATATTAAGTCTACTTTACCTAACGATTGCAACTCATAAATTATAAATACTTGTCATTTAATATATTCTCAACTTAATACGAGTACAGACTTAGTAAAAGGTTATTAATATCGTTTCAAAACGTATAAAGACGATTGTGAATTTCGAATGCATTTTCATTTAAAACACAAATAAATTCAAACGAAAGTTTTTCAAAAAATATATCTATAAAAAAGCAAACGCCAATTTCAATTGAAATTGGCGTTTATGTGTAATCAAACTATATTAATAACGTGTTTCTCTGATCTTTTGATTTATTTTGAATCGCTTGCTATATGTTTTAAAATCTCATCTGTTAAAGCCTCTACACCTTTTGTTTCTAAATGAATACCGTCTGGCGCAAAATATTCCGTATGATCTTCAGAGCGTTTGTACCAATCAATAAGCGTTACATTTTTATGTGCTTTAGCGGCATCTGTCATCAATTTATTCACGTGACTTTCATAACTTCTCGGAACGCGTGTATTCACTAAATAAATTTGTGCATTTCCGAATTTATTGATTAATGTATCTAATTGTTCTTTACTAAAGTCACCATTTGTACCTAGTTCTAGCACAATTTTATCAGTGCTTTTATTAAATGATTGATAATGTTTTTCTACAAGTGGTGCAACATCATATAGATTGCGTCCAACTTCACCATCAATTTTTGCGTTTGGTACCCTTTTTTTAAAATTTTCACCTATATCAACCATCACTGAGTCACCAATGAGCAATGGTTTAATATTTGTATATACTTCTGATGTTGTTGTTTTTTTAGCATTTGATTTATCAAAAAAGTTTACTTCATCAATTGGTATCGGCCGCACTAATTGTTTATCAAATTCATCTGTTTTAAACGTTGTTTTTTTATTCGTAATCATATCTTTTCCTAATTTATCAAAACTACCTGCTAAAACAAATAAGCTTGGAATCATAAATATTAATAAAACAACTGTTCTGACTAACGGTAATTTTTTATTTAATTTTATAGAAAATGCTTTGAAACCTTTTTTTCTAAAAGGTGTTTCAATATAGCGGTACGAGAGTTCAGCTAAAATGATTGTCAATATGATATCTAAAAAGTACACATAATTCGGTAATTGCCCAGCAACATAATATGAATGTACAAAACTAATCACTGGAAAATGCCATAAATACAAACTATAAGATCTCTTACCAATCATAACAAAAATAGGATTACCGATAATTTTAGCAAAATAACCTGATGGATGAACAGCACTCATTATGACAAATAACGTCATTGCAGATATTAAGTAAAATCCACCATTATAAATCCAATCACTATTGTCATTAACTTTACAAAAAAGTAAAAGTAAGCTAAAAATACCAAAAACACCAATACCATCTATGATATGCGTTAGTGCCTTTTGAGGATTTTTCTTCAACTTGAATGGTGGCCATAAAAACGCTAGTATAACACCCAATAACATTGTTTGAAGTCTCGTATCTGTACCAAAATAAACTCGAGAATGAGATATATGCGGTTGTGAAATGATAATCATCACAAGTAAAGAAATTAATGAAATTATCCAAAATATTAAAACAACATTGCGGTATTTTTTTAATGCTAATAAAAGGAATATAAAAAGGATTGGGAATACAATGTAAAATTGTTCTTCAATCGCTAAGGACCATAAATGTTTTAATGGCATAAAAGCAAATTGCTCAAAATAATTTACATCTGAAGCGATGTACCACCAATTAGAAAAATAAAAAATTGCTGCTATTGCATCCTTTTTTATATTAACAATTTCTTCTGGTTTTAATACCAATGTTGCTACTACTACAACAAATACTAAAGTTAGTACTGCAGGTATCAATCTTTTGAAACGTCGTACCCAAAAGTTTTTTAAATTAATTATCCCTGTTTCTTCATATTCTTTTAAAAGTAAGCTCGTAATTAAATATCCAGAAATAACAAAAAATGTATCAACACCTAAAAATCCACCAGTTAACTATTGCTTATTTAGATGGTAAATAATAATACCAATTACTGCAATTGCCCTTAAACCATCCAAACCAGGCATATACCGCGTATTACGTTTCACACGATTATTTTCAAGATTATTGTTCATTTCTCCACAAACTTTCCTAAAATTACGTTAACATCTAATTTATTTACCTAGCTATTGTAATATTAATGTAATACAACTGCAATTATTTTAATGAATTGAACGATAGAAATTAAAAATTTTAAAATAGCCTGACATAAAGCATACACATATCTTTTCAAATAAAAAAACTAGCTTAAGTTAGCAATACATATCAAACGTATTGCTACTTAAACTAGTTATCTATTTTTTATTAACCTATACCAAGCGCAATTTTAGCATAACGTGACATCATTTCTTTACTCCATGGTGGACTCCAAACAATATTTACTTCTGTGTCTGAAATCTCAGGAATTTCTGCTAAGACCATTTTTACTTGGTTCATAATTTGTGGTCCAAGCGGACAACCCATAGAAGTTAATGTCATTTCTACTGTACATAAGCCTTCATCATCAACATCTACATTATATACTAAACCTAAGTTTACGATATCGATTCCTAACTCAGGGTCAATTACCATCTCTAAAGCATTTAGTATGCTATCTTTTAATCCTTCGTCCATACATCTCACCTCTTCGTATTTAATCATACTAACAATATATCAAATATCTTACAAAACGCCAATAAAATGCTATGATATTCATACATCATTTATTAAATTTAAAGGAGATTTACATGAGTTCTTATTTAATTTGTTTAGACTTAGACGGAACACTGTTAAACGACGACAAGAAAATTACACCTTATACTAAAAAGGTTTTAACTACATTGCAAAAGCAAGGACACAAACTAATGATAGCAACAGGCAGACCATACAGAGCCAGTCAAATTTATTATCATGAGCTAAATATGAACACGCCTGTAGTAAATTTTAATGGTGCTTTCGTGCATCATCCAAAAGATGATCATTTTAAAAATAAACATGAAGTACTAGATTTAGACTTATCACATGAAATCATTCAGTCACTAAACAACTTTGGTGTCTCCAATATTATTGCTGAAGTAAAAGATTATGTCTTTTTAAATAATTTTGATCAAAAATTATTTGATGGCTTTTCAATGGAAAACCCTAAAATAGAAACTGGTGACTTACTTAATTCCTTAAATGAATCACCTACTTCAATTTTAGTTGAAGCTGAAGAGTTTATGATTCCTAGAATCAAGCAAATGCTTACACGTTTCTATGCAGAAAACATTGAACACCGAAGATGGGGCTCACCTTTCCCAGTTATTGAAATCGTAAAACAAGGTATTAGTAAAGCAAGAGGTATAGATTATGTAAAATCATATTTAGATATGGATAGAAATCATATTATTGCCTTTGGGGATGAAGATAATGACTTAGAAATGATAAAATATGCCAAACATGGTATTGCTATGGAAAATGGTTTAGACGAACTAAAACATGTCGCAAATCATGTAACTTATTCAAATAATGAAGACGGTATTGGTCGTTATTTAAATGATTTCTTCAATCTAAATATAACTTATGAATCAGTAGTAGAATCACATATTTAATTATTAAATTTATAGGAGGCTATATACTATGAATAAAATTGTAGTGGTTGGGGCTGTTGCTGGTGGTGCAACCGTTGCTAGCCAAATCCGAAGATTAGACCATGAGAGTGAAATCATCGTTTTTGAAAAAGATAGAGATATGAGTTTTGCTAACTGTGCACTGCCTTATTATTTAGGAAATGTCGTAGATTCTAGAGACAAAGTATTAGAAGCAACCCCAGAGTCTTTCTATGATTCTAAAAAGATTGTTGTTAAGCCTTATCACGAAGTAACTGCAATTAATGACAAAACGCAAACAATCACTGTTTTTAACAAACAAGACAATACAACGTTTGAAGAAAAGTATGACACTTTAATTTTAAGTCCAGGCTGTAGCGCGAATGCTTTAAACTTAAACAGTGATATCAGTTTTACATTAAGAAATATGGAAGATACTGATGCCATCGAAAACTTTATCGAGCGACAAAACGTTAAAACAGCACTTGTCGTTGGTGCGGGTTATATTGGATTAGAAATATTAGATAATTTACATCATAGAGGTATTGATAGCACATTAATACATCGTTCAACTCATGTGAACAAATTAATGGATAGTGATATGAATCAACCTATTTTTGATGAAATGAAAGCAAGAGATATCAACTATCGTTTAAATGAAGAAATTGTAAAAGTGAATGGTCGTGAAGTTCATTTTAAATCTGGTAAAGTTGAACACTATGATTTGATTATTGAAGGGATTGGCGTTAAACCTAATTCAGAATTCATTCAATCATCAAATGTAACTTTAGACAGTAAAGGTTACATTCCAGTAAACGATCAGTTTCAAACGAACATTGAAAACATTTATGCTTTAGGAGATATTATTACTTCTCATTATCGTCATGTAGACTTAAATGCACATGTACCTTTAGCATGGGGGGCTCATAGAGCAGCAAGTATTATAGCAGAACAACTAGCAGGAAATACTTCTGTACACTTTAAGGGTTATTTAGGTTCAAATATTGTAAAATTCTTTGATTATACCTTTGCCAGCGTTGGTGTAACACCACAAGAATTAGATAACTTTGATTATGAAATAGTAGAAGCTAACCAAGGTGAACATGCAGGTTATTACCCTGGAAATACTAAGCTACATTTACGTGTCTATTTCGATAAACCTAGTAGACGTATCATTCGTGCAGCTGCTGTAGGAAAAAATGGCGCTGATAAACGTATAGATGTTTTATCTATGGGCATGTTACAGAAATTAACCATTGATGAGCTTACTGAGTTCGAAGTTGCTTATGCTCCACCTTATAGTCGACCAAAAGATATTATCAACATGATAGGCTATAAAGCACGCAATAAATGATTATTGAGCACTAATTCAGAGATAGAAATCATTTCATATTGATTTATTCAACGTCATAAGCACCATCACTGTTTAATTTATATATGTTTTCAGTTTAATGTTAGCAGTGATTTATGTCGACTCTTGCGGGAATAGTACTAGCCGAAGACTATAGGCTAAGACAGTACTTGCGGAAAGCGTGCAAAAAAAACTGTCGACAAAGCCGGAGACTTTGTCGACAATCTGAGCGGAGACAATTAAATGTCTCCGTTTTTTTACATACCAAACATTTGTGTGATTGGGCCTTGCGGTAAAATAACACCAATAATCATAGTAATTATAATTAATGCAATCGTGCCCCACATCATACCATTGCTTGATTGTCCTTTTTTGCGTTTTGTAACTGTCACTTCCATTAATGCTACTACAGCAACACCACATATCATTTTCAATGTTAATAACATATGTCCGCCTGAATTTCCATCACCAAATGCTTGAATCCAGATCCAAAATCCTGAAATTAAGACTAAAACCATGAATAATCTTAATAGCATATGAATTGGTTTAAAATAAGGTGTTGCACCTTGTTTTTCTGAGAAATTAAAATAAGCTGCGAAAAACAAGATAATTAATAATACCCAACTTGCAATATGCATATGTAACATATATAATACCCCCACACTATTTTAACTTTTTATAAAAATATAAATACATAATAACTTTTAATCACAAAATTAAAAGCATACTTTTCTAATCATACTGAAAAAGTATATTTTTTTCAAAAAAAGTTCTGCACTTCACATTTTATCTTTATTTTCAATTTAAAGCAATATCATTACTTTGTTTCAAAAAAATTAGGCTAACTTTATTATCATTAGCCTAATTCATTTATTTTTATTTTTCTGATATGAAATTTGTTAACGTACCAATATTATCAATCGTTACTTTTACTTCATCACCCGGTTGTAAGAACTTAGGAGGTGCCATGCCTGCACCCACACCAGCTGGTGTACCAGTAGCAATAATATCACCAGGATGTAATGCTACATATTTTGAAATCTCTTCAATCAATTCATCGATTTTAAGAATCATTTCTCCTGTATTACCATCTTGGCGAATTTCATTATTTACTTTAGTTACAATATTTACATCTTCAGGTGTTGGTAATTCATCTTTTGTTACAATATATGGACCAACTGGGCAACCACCAGTTAAACTTTTAGATAAGAATGCTTGGTCCTGTTCGTTTTGAGCTTTACGGTCAGTAATGTCATTAATAATTGTATAGCCATATACATAGTCAAGCGCTAAAGCTTTAGGAATTTTTTCACCTGATTTACCTATTACAACACCTAGCTCACCTTCATAATCTAACTGGTCTGTAATATCTTTATGGTTTGGTATTACACTATTATCACCCGTTAACGATGAAGCTGCCTTTGTAAAGACGTATAAACGTTGTACCTCATGATTTAATTCACTTGCGTGGTCTTGATAGTTACGTCCAAAAGCAATCACATTATTTGTTGGCGTTACTGGAGGTAAAAACTCAATATCTGTAAATGCAACTTTATATTCTTCAGCTCTACCGCTATCTTCTGCCGCTACGACTGCTTTACGTACTTGTTCTTGGAAATCTAATATTTGGTTTTGTTGAAGACCATTCAATAATGTCTTAGGATGAAAGTCTCCTTCCGCAAAATCTGCAAAGACTTTTTTCAAGTCCCAAGCAGCTTCTTCTCTTTTAACTTTCACACCATAAGATGTCTGTTCATTATGTCTGAATGATAAAAATTTCATTCAATATCAGCTCCTCATCTATATCTTATTACATATTATAACTATATTTAGTAACAAATCACAAATAAATACCCATTATTTTCAAAAAATTCAATAAACACTGTCTTAGATATCTCATCATTATTTTAAATAAGTCACTTTACGCCACAACCACTCAATAGGTCCATATCTATAAAATTTCAGATATATATAACAGAAAATAAGTTGCAAACTATATACAATAAATACGATAATATAAGATTCATAAAGTGGCAGCTTATTATAAAAACCTAAGCCTACAAAAATAAATGTAAAAATAAAACTTTGCATTAAGTATACTGTTAAACTTAATTTTCCTGGATACTTAAAAATACGCATTATTTTAGAAAACTGGTTAAATTGACAACAATAGATAAACAATACTATGTAACCAAATGCTACAAGTGGGCCACCAATCATAGCGCTAATAATAGCAAAAGCTTGATTTCCATAATCAATTACATATGGCATTTTAAAAGCATATCCTACAACTAACATAGCAGATACATATAAAATATGACGATGACGACCTTGATTAGATTGTACTGTTTTAATTAAGTTGTATTTTTGTGCTGCCATTCCTAAGAACACATACGGTAAAAATTCAAAATATGCAGAAAAAGTTACTGTATCTATAATATTATAGATATTTTCAGCAACATTTATTTTTAAATAGTTAAAATATTCACCGCTTTGCTTTAAGTTGACGACTTCAGAAACAGTATATCCGCTTATGTTAATAGTACTGTATGGATCATCGAAGAATGTCACTAAAAAAGTAGGTAAAATCAATATCAATACTTTTATTACAAACAAAACAATACCTATCTTTAAAAGTTGCTTCGCATTTTTTTTAATAAATAATACTGCAATCATCCCAGTAAAAGCATAGCTGAATAAAATATCACCTGAAAAAAGTAAAAAACCGTGCAATGCACCTATTATTAATAAAAATATTAATCTCCTATAAATAAAAGGATAGTATTTCATTGATCTTTTTAGACTATGGTTATACATTATGGCTAAACCATAACCAAATAAAAAAGTGAAAATGGGATAAAAAGAACTAATCACCAAAAACGTAACGCCTCTTAATAAACTTTCATCTATACCCTTCACTAAATCAGGAAGAAATGATTCTTCATAGGGCATACTAAAAGTCAAAATATTCATCAATACAATGCCTAACAAACTGAACCCACGTAAAGCATCCAATTCAAATATTCTCTGCTGTGTCGACACTGTTTAGCACCCCTTTATCAAAGCATTATTTTATCGACTTATCATCTATTGAAAGCTGACCAAATTTAAAGAAATATAGATAGCCTTTAACAGATTCACCAAGGATGGTCTGTAAGGTGTTTCTATAATATTCCATTTGTATTTTATAACGAGTGCGTAGTTGATTTCCGACTTCTTCATCTGACATATGCAAACGCCTATTAAAAGCATCTGTTTTATAATCAACAAAGTAATATTGATCATCTTTAATAAAAATTAAATCAACCATCCCTTGAATAATTGATGCATCTGTTTCTCCATCTTGCAACTGGTCTACCTTTGCTTGATTAACAACGAAAGGTAATTCACGATAAATATAATCACTTTGCGCTATCGCAAGATACAAATCGCTCTCAACAAATTTATAAATATCTTCAAATTGAATGTCAGCTTTTGCATCTTTAGGAATAATAGATTTAACAATTAACTGGTCAACAAATGCTTCAATTTCTTCTGAAGTTAACCTTTCTTGTTTAAATGGCAAATGCTGCATGACTGTATGCATTAATGTCCCAACTTCATTTGCTTTTCTTTTAGTTTGATGACTTAAAAATGCAGGTCTTTCGTATGCAGTCGTACCAATACGATACTGTCGAACTCTATCATAATTTGTATCCGCTTGTTCCGTTTCTAATTGTCGTTTCAATTCAGAAACAGACTGTTTTGAAGGTTTTACCATGGCTTCCTGATACGGATAGACGTAAGTTAATTGTTGATGTATTTGCGTTTTTAAGGTGTCATTGCCACTATTCATATTCTCAATGTCACTAACAGTACGCTGCTCACTATCTGAAATAACTTGTTCTGAAGCAACATCTTCATAAAATTCTGTAGTCAATTTCACATAAGGTTTCATCGTGGCATCAATATCATCTACCGATTGCTCGAATCGCATTTCACTTGGCAATGACGATGATTGATATTTTGCTAGTATTGGATATATCATATCAATCGGTCTTTGGGCTGTAATTCTATAACTTACTGGTAAATGTGTTTCCGAGACAGAAACCTGCTCAAGCTGTGTTAATTCCTTCTCATCTTTAACACGACCAATCAAAAATAATTGTTCCTTAGCACGTGTCAATGCCACATAAATCAATCTCATCTCTTCGGAAACCATTTCTTTTTCTGCGATTGCTTTCAAAGTGACTGATGATAATGAAGGATACGCTAAATTTGATTCAACATCGTAATACGTCATACCAAGTCCATAATTTTGGTTTAAGATTACAGGTTTGTGTAAATCGTCTCTTCTAAATTTACGTGATAAACCAGAGTAAATAACAAATGGAAACTCTAATCCTTTACTACTATGAATTGTCATCATTCGCACAACATCATCATTAGGACCTATAATATTTTCTTCGCCGAAATCTTTTCCGCGATCCATAAGTTCATCAATAAACCGAATAAATTGATATAAACCACGAAAACTAGAATTTTCAAATTCTACTGCTTTATTAAACAATCCATATAAATTCGCACGTCGCCCTTTGCCACCAATAAGGCCACTAAAATATTGAATAACATAATGATCATTGTAAAATTTATCAATCAGTTGATATACAGGATGATTTTGACTGTAGTCTTGATACATAGCTATATCATTTAAAAATGATTTTAATTTTTTGACTAGTTTCTTATTGGCAACATCATTATCCATATAATGTTGTATAGATTGGTAAAAATAATCATCATGAGGACTAAACACTCTAATGTTCGATAATTCATCTTCTGTAAATTGATAAATAACTGAACGCATTAACCCGACTAAATAAATATCTTGTAGCGGGTTGTCAATTGTTCTTAAAAAGGACAATATCAATTGCACTTCTGTTTGTTCAAAATACCCTTCCTTACTATTCACATGAAACGGAATATTATGATCTTTAAATGCTTGTTGTATTTTTCGCGCTTGCCCATATGACCTTTCTAAAATAACGATATCTTTGTAATTAGGTTTTCGATATTGTTGTGTTTTAATATCATAGATTTCATGATTATTCATTATTTTTTCAACTTGTTGTACAATGTATTCTGCTTCTTGTTCAGAACCATTTAAATCAGAAGATGCATCTTCTACTAACATATTTAAATTCACATCATGTGGCTTGTTGTCAAAGGGAGCTCCATAATATAACTGTGCTGCATCATCATAGTTAATCTCTCCCACTGATTCATCCATCATGTGTTTAAATAAATAATTAGTTGTTGTTAATACTTCTAATCTTGAACGGAAATTTTGAGATAAATCTATACGTAAACCATATGATGAACCATCTACAGTAAAGCGATTATATTTTTCGATAAACAAACTAGGATCTGCTTGTCTAAATTTATAGATCGACTGTTTTACGTCCCCTACCATAAATAAGTTGCCATCATGTTCTGCGCCACGTTTAATACAAGATAAAATCTTTTCTTGTACTCTATTTGTGTCTTGATATTCATCTACTAAAATTTCTTCGAACTGTTCACGATAAGCTTGTGCAATGATTGAAGGTGAACCATCATCATTTGTTAAAATTTTCAAAGCAAAATGTTCATAATCTGAGAAATCTAAAATATTTCGACTGCGTTTTTTTTGATTAAAAAGTGTTATGACATCTTTGGTAATAAGACCAAGATAAGCTACTCTAGGTGCTAAACGTTGCATATCTACTTTTAGATTATCTGAAGATCTTGAAAAATAATCATTTTTAACTTTTGACACTAATTTTTTATAATTATCGTAATATGCTTTACCATCGTCATAAGCATCTATCATCATTTCATTTGCTTCTTTAATCTTTTTATCTTTTCGAGGAAATGTTTTTTCGAATTCGTGTTGCACGATTGCCTCATGATTGATATGACCATTTTCCATAGCTTTACCTAAAAATTTTTGTTCTTTCTCGATAACTGCAATTTGTTTATCAACTTGCTCAAGCATCATAAATAAATCATAACTTTTATTTAATGACTCTAACGCTGATTCCATAAATATCATAGCCAACTCATTAAGCAATTTTAATAATGCTTCCTGTTGTGCTTCATCTTTATATGGTGTTGAAAGATGGCTTAACCAATTCAAAGGATCGGGATTAGCAACACTAAAGAAATACATTTTTTTTACAATATCTCTAAGTTGCTCATCATTTCTATCTGAAGACAATTGTTCAGTCAAATCAACAAAATGAGGATCTAATATATCGTAATGTTGTTCTAAAACTTCATCAATGGTTTGTTCAAGTAGCAAAATATTTTCCGCTTCACCACTTGTTTTAAAGTTTGGATCAATGTCTAATACATCGTAATGTTGCTGAATTAACTTTAAACAAAAACTGTGAAGTGTAGAAATTTGAGCTTGATGAATTTTAATGCGTTGATTCTTTAGATGTGTATTATCAGGTGATTCAATAAATGCTTCTTGAATACGTTGGTCTACGCGTTGCTTCATTTCTCTTGCACTAGCATTAGTAAATGTTACAACTAATAAACGATCTACGTCGATTTTATCTCTAAGAATGCGTTGAATGATACGTTCAACTAAGACCGCTGTTTTACCAGAGCCTGCAGCTGCTGCTACAAGTATATCTTGATCTTTTGCAAAGATACTTTTCCACTGATTATCGGTCCACCTTGTATCAGCTGGTTTTACAGGAATCTCACTTATCATTCTTCTTCCTCACTTTCTAACTCCATATTTTGTATCGTTTCAATCGGGTTAATTGTTTCATCTACAGTTCTATAGCGTTTACTATCAATCATGCCATCAACATGACAGACTGGTTTATAGCTACAGAAATCACATGGCAGTGTTTGATTATACTTCATGGGTGCTACTTCTGTATGTCCGTCCATAATATTAGATGCTGTTTCTATAAAATTTTGTTTATTATGCTGAATTAATTTGTAAATAGTTTTTTCGTCCGCAACTTTACTATTAGATTTAATACCACCGTCTTTTTTTAAACCTAAAGGTACAATATCTGAATTATAACTTGGTTCTATTCGCGTATCAAAAGCGTCTAATACTGCTTCATCACTATTCAATAAGCCACTTAATTTAAAAGATTGAATAAATTCTAAATCTCTTTTCGTCTCATTTAATTCATTCCATGCAAGTTTTATACGTGGTTCATGAACATGAAAATATAATAACCCACCTGGTTTAGTCATATTCGTTAGTCCGAGTCTAGATTTATTTTGTAATACAATGTCCATATAGGTCATCATTTGCATTTGCATACCATAATAGACTTTTGTTAAATCTAAGGTTCCACTATATTTTGATGATTTATAATCAATAATATTTACAAAACTTTCATCTCCATGGTTATACGTATCTATCCGGTCAATTTGTCCTCGAATATTGATAGGAACTCCTTGTGTTGTTTGTAAAGGCTGAGCATATAGCTCTTGATTGTCCCTTGGTTTTTTTCTGAAGCTAGCTTCAAAGCGTTGCGGCGTAAATTTACTGTAACTACCTTGATATTTTAACGCGGTTAAAGTTGTTTCTGCTATTGAACCAATGCGCTGTGACAAATAGCGATAATAAGCTGTTGAATTTAATAAATTAAATTGTATCTCTGGAAGAATTTCAGATAATGCGTCACTCGTTAATTTTTGAATTTGCTTTATGTTTAAATTTTTGAAGTCACCATTAATTTTTTCAGAGATAAATTTTAATACTTGATGGAATATGTCACCTAAATCAAAGTTTTCCAGTTTATATTTTGTACGTTCATTAAGTCGTAAACCATGTGAAGCAAAGTGTTTGAATGGACATGATTGATACCCTTCAAAACGTGATACGCTAGCATTAATGGTCGTACCATATAAATCTTTTGATAATGCCTCACTTAATTGTACTGTTTTATTATCGTAAGTGAGTGCTGATAATAAATAACTAAGTCCAGCATTTAATTTCTCATCATCTCTCATAACTTGATATGTATCTAACCATGTGTCTGCGACAATTTCTTCATCAAGCCACGCTTTGAGTGATTCAAATAATGCAATTTTTGTTTGATGTGGGTGTTCCATTAACGTTAGTGGATTTGCTTGATGTTGACGATGAATGTTTTGTACTTCAAGATTTGTAAACAGTTGCTGAATTTGACTTAAAAATGGACTTGCTTCTTTTTCATCTCCACTTGCGCCCATTAATGAATACGAGAATGTCACTTCTGAACGCCCTCTCGTCATAGCAATATAGCAAACAAATGCTTCATCCATTTGTAATATATCTGATGTTGGACTTAATTCAATCTCAGATTGTTCTTCGAAGTATTTTTTCTCTTCATCTGTAATTAAGCCTGAAGCAGTTACAGTCTGTGGTAAAATACCGTCATTTACACCCACTAAATACACATGTTGCTTATTATCAACTTTTGCTAGGTCCATGGTACCAATGCTAACTTGATCAAGTGTTTGAGGAATCATTACAAATTCTAATTGATCCAAGCCAATATCTAACAACTCTAAAAATCTACTTTTTGTTAAATCTTGAGTTCCAAATACTGTAACTAAATCATCTAATGTTTGAATAAAACCATGCCATATTTGATCAATTTCTTCTGCTTTACGGTGTTCGCCTTCAGCATCTAACGTATCACGTTCTGTCATTAACTGGCTGGGTAAATCAAATGATTCGATTGCTTCATAAAATGCCGTTGCAAAATCAACAGCTGTTGTTGCATTAGCCATTTGATTTTCAAAACGCATAATTTTATCTATCACATCTACTTTTAATTGGATGACTCTCTCAAATGTTTCACGCTCTTCTTCTGTTAAAGGTTGTCGTTTTAAACCCATTTTTCTAAATTGTTCAATTTGGAAATATTTATCATCTATCCAACGTTTTCCATAAATACCACGTTCTAATACAAAATTTTCTAAAATATCAATTAAGTATTGGCTGTCTTTAAATTTTTTAGTTAAAATATTTGTTTTAAACAAACGCATGAGTGGTTCAAAGTTCCAATTTGTCTGGAGTACTTCAATTAATGAACGGAACATTTCCATTATAGGATGATGCGTCATTGATGACTTGACGTCAATGTTATACGGGATGTCATATTGGGGTAAAATAGATTCCATTAAATATGCGTATGTCTCATCTCTATATAAAATAGCAATATCTTGAAAACGTCTACCCAATTCACGATTTTCTTTTAGAATGCGTCTTGCAACTTCATTTATTTCTTCTCGCATCACTGATGATTCTATGATAGAGATGTGTCCTTTTGACGCAATTGGTTCAAATTGCAATGCATTAAAATTTTGTTCTAAATGTGTTAAATCGTCGTGAATGAATCTTTGTTGTTGATAGAATTGCTTAATATTTAAATCAATATTTAATTCACTTGCGATATCTTGCATATGTGTTAACGATTCTGATGGCTTTCTAAATAAACTAAAAATATCTTTATCTCCATCAGTAGTTAAAGCAACTGTAACTTTTTTAGTATTTTGAACTAATGACCGAATGATTTGATATTCGATTGTAGAAAAGTTATGAAATCCATCAATATAAATCTCAGCACGTTGTAACCATTCAGACTGATTCATCACCTCAATAAATCGTTGCAAACTATCCTCAGTAGAAATATATTCTCCACGAATTCTATCCTCTAAATGTTTATATATTAACGCAATGTCTTCTAATTTATGCTTAGTCCTCGTTTGTAAGTGGTTGGTTGCTATATAATCTTCAATATGTTGTGGTGAAACTGCATATTTCTTAAAATCTTGTATTTGTTCATATAATTTTTCACTGAAACCATAGTATTTCACTTGTGATTGATATAATTTCAACTGTGACTGATGTTGTTGAATAATGTCATAAATCATCATTTCAGTACCTACTTTGGATAATTGTTGCTCTGTTAATCCTCCAACTTCTTGAAAAACACGATGACTTAAACGTTCAAAATGGAGTACTTCAGTTCTCAAACTGCCATATAATAAAGGATCGTTTACAAAAGCTTGTTCTAACTGAAAAGTGTTTTGGGTTGGTGCGATTAATATAATAGGATCCCCTAATGGATTTTGTTTCATTTTTGTTTTTATTTCTTCTATTACACTGTATGATTTACCAGTGCCAGCTCTCCCAATATAAGCATTGAATTCCATTGCATACAACAACTCCTTTGATTTATATTTTAACATATTAAGTATTGTACTTTGTTTATTAGTCTATGTGATTTTCCTACATTTAAGTTCCTATATTAATTAAATACTGTATATCTTTCATGTTTACAAAACATTCTCAAACGGTTAACAAACCTTAAATTGTACAATCGTTCTATAAAGAAAAAACCTGAGACATTTGTATGTCTCAGGATATATATGCATATATTTTCTATTCATAACTGACATCTGGATTAAATCCAAATGTCATCTTATTAAGTGGCCAATATCTAAATGAAACTTTACCTACCACCTTATCTTCATCAATCAAACCAAATGAACGACTATCTTTACTTACTTCACGATTATCACCTAATACTAACAATTTCCCTTCTGGAATTTTGTTTTTACCATCAACTTGATTAATTTCTTTTGTTTTATAAGTACCTGTAATATATTCACCTAGTTTATGTTTTTCATTGTAATCTAAATAAGGTTCATCAACTTTTTTACCATTAACATATAATTGATCTTTTTTATATTCAATGTTATCTCCAGATGTACCAATGATACGTTTTACATAATCTTGTTCTTTATTAGCGTGGAATACAATGACATTTCCTTTTTCTAAATGTCCTAGTTTTTGACCAATCATATTTACAACTACGCGTTCACCGTCTTTTAAGGTTGGATCCATAGAATCCCCTTTAACTGTGTATGATTTTGCAACAAAATTTGTAATCAATAATACTAACGCTACTGCGACAACAATTGACACAATCCATTCTAGTATCTCTTTTTTCACTTTTTACACCTCGTCTATTTATTTAAAGTTTACTGTGAAGTTGCTTAAAGGGTAATACCTTAAACTTACATCACCAATAATGTCTTCTTGTCGAACAAAGCCTTCTGTTCTAGAATCATTTTTTATTTCACGATTATCGTTCAGTACAAAGTATTCGTCTGGTGGGATAATATCTCCTTCAGAACCTTTAATATTTCTGAGGGACAAATCATCAATACTTGACTCAGTATACCTTTCATCTACTTGCCTATCATCTCTATACAATTGATTGTTTCTAAAGGTTATAGATTGGCCGGGCTTCCCGATAATTCTACCCATATGTACATCGTTTCCTTTACGGTACATGATGATATCGTTTAGCTTTAACATGTTAAAAGTTGTTTTGATTTTATTAACAATCACACGATCGTTTTGTTTCAACGTCGGCGTCATACTTTTATCTTGTATGACTGCTCCTGTAACAATAAAAGTCTGAATCAATATTACAATAATAATCGCAAATATTATAGAAATCAAATGTTTTACTACCTTACTCAAATTGTCACTCCTCTGGAGAATGCATAAAATATCGTTCAAGTTTTCTACCTATAAACCATACGACAATAATAACAATAATAATGATAATCAACCTTAATGGCTCTGTAAATAGCGTCGTAATATCATTCCCTAACCATCCTATCAAACCGATCATTATCAATTTTGAACTGAACAATACAACAAGATATACGTGTGCTTTAATATGCGACAGACTCACTACCAAGTTCACTAATGCACTTGGAGTAAATGGAAAACATAATAGAATAAAAATAGGGATAACCCCTTTTCTATCTATAAAATGTATTAACCTCTGCACTGAGGTACGTTGCTGTAACTTTTTCATATAACGTGTATGGTTCAATCTGCGAAAGCCTAAAAATACAAGATAGCTCCCTAAAACAGTTCCCAACCATGCTAATAATGTGCCCATCCATAATCCGAATGCATTCACATTAACAATCACAAATACAATAATAGGTAGTACTGGGACAAAAGCTTCAATAAAAGGCAATAAAAACCCTACGATATAACCTAAACTGCCAAATAAATCAAACCAATACTGCACTTGTTCTTGAGTCATTTCATCAATCCCTACCATTGTTAGTCAACGATAATTATAAGTGTATTATAGCGATTTTAAAACAATTATGTATGCTTTTGTGCAAATATCAGTCTCAAGTACCAAAACAGTTAACGACATCTCACAGAAATGATGATGTGCAATGATAAAATAAAGAACATACAAAAAATGATTTCCGCCTTATTAGTGCGGAAATCATTTTGTCAGTCGTTTTTTAAATTAATAAATAGATAAAATTATAAACGTTTTTCTAATGCTTCTTTTTTATCTTCAAAGCCTGGTTTACCTAATAACGCGAACATATTTTGTTTATATGCTTCTACGCCTGGTTGGTTAAACGGATTGACCCCAAGTTGGTAGCCGCTCATTGCACAAGCCATTTCAAAGAAATAAACAAGATAACCAAATGTTTCTTCATCTAATTGCGGAACGTTAATTACTACATTCGGTACGCCACCATCAGTATGTGCTAATAAAGTACCTTCAAAGGCTTTAGTGTTCACTTCATCTATTGTTTTGCCTGCTAAATAATTTAATCCATCTAAATTGTCACTATCTTCTTCTATAGTAATGTTATGTTTTGGTGTGTTTACTTTGACAACCGTTTCGAATAAGAAACGACGACCTTCTTGCACATATTGTCCAAGTGAGTGTAAATCAGTTGTATAGTTTGCACTGGATGGATAGATACCTTTATAATCTTTACCTTCTGATTCACCAAATAATTGTTTCCACCACTCGTTGAAATATTGCATTGAAGGTTCATAGTTTATTAACATTTCAGTGTCATAGCCTTTTGCATATAAAATATTACGAATACTAGCGTATTGATATGCAATATTATCTTCTAGGTTTTCAGAAGAAAGCTCTTCTCTGGCTTTTGCAGCACCGCCCATCATAGCTTCAATATCAATACCTGCAACAGCGATTGGTAATAAACCTACTGCTGTTAATACTGAGTAACGTCCGCCAATATCATCAGGAACTACAAATGTTTCATAGCCTTCATTTGTTGCTAATTGTTTTAAAGCACCTTTTTCTTTATCAGTAGTTGCAAAAATACGTTGTTTTGCTTCTTCCTTACCATATTTATTTTCTAAGATTTGTTTAAATAGTCTAAATGAAACTGCTGGTTCTGTTGTAGTACCAGATTTAGAAATGACATTTACTGAAAAATCTTTACCATCTAAATAATGAATTAACTCTTGTGTATATGTCGAAGATAAATGATTACCTACAAAGACAATTTCAGGATATTCATCACTATTTCTAAAAGCTGGTGTCAGCATTTCAATTGCAGCACGTGCACCTAAATATGAACCACCAATACCAATTACAACAAATACATCTGAATTATTTTTGACACGTTTAGAAGCTTCTAATATACGTGAAAACTCTTCTTTATCATAATTAACAGGTAAATCAATCCAACCTAAGAAATCACTACCAGCACCTGTTCCTTCATGAATTGTATTATGAATTGATTTAACAATGTCATTTTGTTGTTGTAATTCATGTTCGCCAAAAAATTCTAAAGTTTTACCATAATCTAATTGAATATGAGTCATCTAAATTGCCTCCAGTGTTTTTGATTTCATACATATTTTACTAAGTTTATTTTGACTATTCAAACAACTAGCCTGCAAAACAAAATTTTTTATAATTATTTTAGCTTATTCATTTCTTATATAACAGATAGAATATCTAACGATATATTCACAAATATATACATCAATACAAAGCACATCAAACATCAAAACATCTACAAATCACTACCTAAATGGATATTTAGATTATAAGTAATTTTTACAATTTGCATAATTATGTATAAAAATGGTTTTATTTTCATAATTCTTCTGCTATACTTACTAATATCAAATTTATAAACAATATATTAAAAAATTCAATTGAGGTGTAATATATGAAGGAAAAAATAGTTTTAGCATATTCCGGCGGTTTAGATACAAGTGTGGCAGTAAAATGGTTGATAGATAAAGGCTATGATATCGTAGCTTGCTGTTTGGATGTTGGTGAAGGTAAGGACTTAGACTTAGTTCATCAAAAAGCTTTAGATATGGGAGCAATTGAATGTCATATTATTGATGCCACTGAAGAATTCAGTGAAGATTTTGTTTCATATGCAATCAAAGGCAATCTGATGTATGAAGGCACATACCCTTTAGTATCAGCATTATCAAGACCTTTAATTTCAAAAAAATTAGTTGAAATTGCTAGTAAAACGAATGCAGTAGGCATTGCACATGGTTGTACCGGAAAAGGTAATGACCAAGTTCGTTTTGAAGTTGCGATAAAAGCATTAGATCCAGAATTAAAAGTATTTGCACCAGTTAGAGAATGGGCTTGGAGCCGTGAAGAAGAAATTGATTATGCAATTAAACATAATATTCCCGTACCGATTCAACATGATTCTCCGTATTCTATTGATCAAAATCTATGGGGAAGAAGTAATGAATGCGGTATTTTAGAAGATCCATATGCGGCACCACCTAAAGATGCATTTGACTTAACAAATGAAATTGAAGATACACCTGACGAAGCTGATGAAATCGTACTTACGTTCGAACAAGGCTTACCTATCGCTTTAAATGGTAATTCTTATAAGTTAAGTCAATTAATTTTAGATTTAAACAAATTAGCTGGTAAACATGGTATCGGAAGAATTGATCATGTAGAAAATAGACTCGTTGGAATTAAATCAAGAGAAGTCTACGAAACGCCTGCAGCAGAAGTCATAATGAAAGCACATAAAGCACTTGAAACGATTACTTTAACTAAAGATGTAGCACATTTTAAACCTGTTATTGAAAAACAATTTTCAGAACAAATATACAATGGTCTTTGGTTCTCTCCACTAACAGATAGCTTAAAAGCTTTTGTGGATAGTACACAAAAATTCGTTTCTGGTGATGTACGTATTAAATTATTTAAAGGTAATGCTGTTGTAAACGGCAGAAAGTCACCTCATACACTATATAACGAAAAATTAGCCACTTATACTAAGGAAGATGCATTTAATCAAGAATCTGCAGTCGGTTTTATTGATATCTTTGGTTTACCTACAAAAGTTAATTCTATGTTACATGGTGGTTATTTAGATGAGTAATAAAGCTTGGGGAGGAAGATTTAGTGAGCAGCCCGAAGATTGGGTCGATGAATTCAATGCCTCCATTCACTTTGATAAAACACTCATTCAATATGATGTGCAAGGAAGTATTGCTCACGCTAAAATGCTAGCCAAACAAGATATCATAACTGATGTAGACTGTAAGCAAATAGTTAATGGTTTAACAGCGATTTTAAATGATTATGAACAAGGTAATTTAACGTTCGATGTTTCTTTAGAAGATATTCATCTTAACATCGAGCATGAATTAATTAAGCGTATCGGTGATGCAGGTGGAAAATTGCATACAGGACGTAGCAGAAATGATCAAGTCGCTACTGATATGCATCTATATGCAAAAGATGAAGTTACTCAGATTGTTGAGCTCGTCAGTGATTTACAACAAACCATCGTCAATATCGCAGAACAACATGTCAATACAATCATGCCAGGTTATACGCATTTACAAAGAGCGCAGCCCATTTCATTTGCACACCATATACTCACTTATTACTGGATGTTAGATAGAGATAAATCGCGTTTTCAGGATAGTTTGAAGCGTATCGATATTTCTCCACTTGGCGCCGCTGCACTAAGTGGAACGACTTATCCAATCGATCGTCATGAAACGCAATCTTTATTAAATTTCAGCTCTGTTTATGAAAACAGTATAGATGCTGTAAGCGATAGAGATTATATTGTAGAAACATTGCATAACATATCATTAACAATGATACATTTATCGCGTTTTGCTGAAGAAATTATCTTTTGGTCATCAGCAGAAGCCAATTTTGTAACTTTATCGGATGCGTTTTCAACAGGCTCGTCAATCATGCCACAAAAGAAAAACCCTGACATGGCAGAGTTAATAAGAGGTAAAGTAGGACGTACAACAGGAAACCTAATGAGCATATTAATGACGCTCAAAGGTTTACCCTTAGCATATAACAAAGATATGCAAGAAGACAAAGAAGGCTTGTTTGATGCAGTTCACACGATAAAAGGTTCTTTGCGTATTTTTGCAGGAATGATTGATACAATGACTGTAAATGTCGATCGTCTGCATCAAACTGTTTATAATGATTTTTCAAATGCTACTGAACTTGCAGATTATCTAGTTAATAAAGGAGTTCCATTTAGAACAGCACATGAAATTGTAGGAAAAATCGTACTATGGTCAATTCAACATAATGTCTATTTATTAGATGTGCCATTGGAAGAATATCAAAATGCGCATAAAAGTATCGATTCAGATATTTATGATTTCTTAAAGCCAGAAAATTGTGTTAGCCGTAGAATTAGTTATGGTTCAACAGGACAAGCAGCTGTGGAACACCAATTATCAGTCATAAAGCAGCAACAGGATACAAATCAACAAACTTCATAAAAGCGTTTGGGACATAAATCCCGGAAAAATAGCACTCAGATGATATAATTCAATTCATCTGAGTGCTCCTTTTTATTCAATACTTCATATTGTTAGCTTGTTTTCTTAAGGGATAGCTTCAGCTTGTCCTATTCCCTCAAGCTTCTCGCCAAAATACGTCACATTGGTTCAAAACTTTTTGTGGCAGACTTTTTTTACACTATCCAAACCACTTTGCTTTATACATTTCACCTACCTTCCTCGAAATATGCTTGCGTATGTTTAAAAAAGTATTCAACATCACATATTTTTGAATAAAATCAATGACCTCTTTTGCTATTTATCTCAAAACTATATAGACCGATTTCTATATAGATGTTAATCTATTTAGTGTTTAGGAGGTATACTTATGTCTTATAAAAGACTTTCAGCATTGCTTAAAGTTCTATCCGATTCAAGCAGATTAGAAATATTAGATTTACTTTCTTGTGGTGAATTATGTGCATGTGATTTATTGGAACATTTTCAATTCTCACAACCTACACTAAGTTACCATATGAAATCGTTAGTAGATTATGAGTTAGTAAATACACGCAAAAATGGCAACAAACGTATGTACCAACTTAATCATGCTATTTTAGATGATATCAATCAAAGTCTCAATATGATTAACACATCTAACCAACATTGCGTATGTAAAAATGTGAAATCAGGTGAGTGTTAAACATGACCATTCTAGCAATTATAATTTTTCTTTTAACATTAACTTTTGTCATATGGCAACCTAAGGGATTAGATATTGGTATTACGGCTTTAGCTGGGGCTATTATAGCTATTATTACAGGTGTCGTTAGCTTTTCCGATGTAGTAGAAGTAACTGGCATTGTTTGGAATGCAACTTTAACCTTTGTAGCTGTGATTCTTATTTCATTAATATTAGATGAAATTGGATTTTTTGAATGGTCTGCGATACATATGGTCAAGGCGTCAAACGGTAACGGCTTAAAAATGTTTGTTTTTATCATGTTACTAGGATCAATAGTAGCAGCGTTATTTGCCAACGATGGCGCAGCTTTAATCTTAACGCCCATCGTATTAGCGATGGTAAGAAATTTAGGATTTAATAAAAAAGTGATTTTCCCTTTTATTATCGCGAGTGGTTTTATTGCTGATACTACATCATTGCCCTTAATTGTAAGTAATTTAGTAAATATTGTTTCTGCTGATTACTTTGATATTGGCTTTATTGAATATTTTAGTCGTATGATAATACCTAATATATTTTCATTAATAGCTAGCATTCTCGTGTTGTGGCTCTATTTCAGAAAATCTATACCAAAAACATTTGATACTGAAAATCTTACAACGCCTAGAGCTGTAATTAAAGATCGCAAATTATTCAAGATTTCATGGATTGTATTAGCCATATTGCTCGTCGGCTATCTTGTTAGTGAATTGATTCATATCCCTGTATCAATTATTGCTGGTTTCATTGCTTTTATTTTTGTGCTCTTGGCTCGTAAATCTAAGGCAGTTCATACCAAGCAAGTAATTAAAGGCGCACCTTGGAACATTGTGCTATTTTCTATTGGTATGTATTTAGTAGTGTTTGGATTAAAAAATGTTGGTATCACCACAATTTTAGCAGATGTATTATCCAGCGTTTCAAGTTATGGATTATTTAGCAGTATCATGGGTATGGGCTTTATATCAGCCTTTTTATCATCAATTATGAACAATATGCCTACTGTATTAATAGATGCTATTGCTATTGGCCAATCCAATGTAATTGGAACGATGAAAGAAGGCATGGTTTATGCGAATGTTATAGGATCTGACTTAGGTCCTAAAATTACCCCTATCGGTTCTTTAGCAACATTACTGTGGCTACATGTTTTAACACAAAAAGGTGTGAAAATTTCATGGGGGACATATTTTAGAACGGGTATTATTATTACCATTCCAGTATTATTTGTAACACTGTTGGGTTTATACCTTACACTTATCATATTTTAAGAAAAGAGGTATTTATAATGGACAAGCAAACAATTTATTTTATATGTACAGGAAACTCGTGTCGTAACCAAATGGCTGAGGGTTGGGGAAAGCATATCTTAGGAGAAAAGTGGCATGTCTATTCTGCGGGTATTGAAACACATGGTGTTAATCCTAAAGCTGTAGAAGCTATGAAAGAAGTAAATATTGATATTTCAAATCATACATCAGATTTAATAAATAGTGATATCTTAGAGCAAGCAGATTTGGTCGTAACATTATGTAGTGATGCTGATAAGAATTGTCCGATTTTACCGCCAAATGTAAAAAAAGAACATTGGGGATTTGATGATCCAGCTGGTAAATCGTGGTCAGATTTCCAACGTGTTAGAGATGAGATTAAATTAGCTATTGAAAATTTTAAAACAAGATAAAACAATTAAATTATCAGTATAGTAGTTTTAACTACAAGTAAACGTCAATTTCAATAGAAATTGACGTTTACTCGTTGATTTGGCGTCTTATATGAAGATATGAAGCTAGCGTGATATAGAAAATAATATTTCCTATTATATTTATACTGGAAATGTTTTAATTATTTTAATATATTGTTATAAAAATATTAACTTTATAAAACTTAAATTTTAATACTGTAAATGTTATTCTCAAACACACTTTTATTTTGTAGGGTTGGTATGTAAATACATATCGAGGAGTGACCCATTCTTGCAAAATTTAAAAAAAGTACTATCCACGAGTATAGCAACGTTATCTTTAACTTTAATTGGAACGACATCTATAACATCAGCAAACGAAAGTAACAGCAATGTCAGTACACAACAACATGCCACACCATCAAACCAAAAGGATAATAACTCACATAATCCAAATAGAGCACAAAATCTAACGGGCGAGAAATATACAACGGTCGCGCATAGAGGTGCAAGTGGCTATGCGCCAGAACATACTTTTTATTCATATGATAAAAGCCACAATGCTATGGGTGCTTCTTATATCGAAATCGATCTTCAGATGACTAAAGATGGTCATCTCGTAGCCATGCATGATGAAACTGTAGATAGAACTACAAACGGTACTGGTAGAGTTGATTCATATACACTAAAGGAATTAAAGCAATTAGATGCTGGAAGTAAATTTAATGCTGCAAATCCTCAGTATGCTAATTCAAATTATGTAGGTGCTGAAATTCCTACATTAGATGAAATATTAGAACGCTATGGTACAAATGCAAATTATTATATTGAAACGAAATCACCAGATGTTTACCCAGGTATGGAAGAAGCAGTATTAAAAACATTGAATAATCACAATATGCTTAATGAACAATCATTGAATCAAGGACATGTCTTATTACAATCATTTTCACCCGAAAGCTTAAATAAATTGCATCAATTAAATAGCAATGTCCCATTAATCAGATTATTAGATAAAGGTGAATTACGCTCATTAACCCAACAAGATTTTAACCAAATCCGTCAATATGCCATTGGTGTCGGACCTGAATATACAGATTTAACAAAACAAAATGTTAAAAATCTTAAAAGAGCTGGCCTGCTCGTACATCCTTTCACCGTTAATAATGAAGCTGATATGCACCGCTTAAATCAATATGGAGTAGATGGTGTTTTCACAAATTACCCTGATTTATATAAACAGGTGATTCAAGATGATGAACAAAAAAATAAATAAAATAAAAAGAAGAAGTTCTTGAATACAAGAACTTCTTCTTTTTTTATAATTAAAATATTTAATTAAGCCCAACCACGATAACGTGCAGCTTCAGCAGTACGTTTAATACCCACAATATAAGCTGCTAAGCGCATATCAATTTTTCTATTTTGTGATAACTCATAAATTGTATCGAAAGCTGTGATAAGTTTTTCACGCAATTTTGTATTTACTTCTTCTTCTGTCCAATAATAACCTTGATTATTTTGTACCCACTCGAAGTAAGAAACTGTTACACCACCTGCACTTGCTAACACATCAGGTACAAGCAATTTACCACGTTCACTTAAAATACGTGTGCCAGCTGGTGTTGTTGGGCCATTAGCCGCTTCAACAACTATATCAGCCTTAATTTCATTTGCATTGTCTTCTGTGATTTGATTAGCAATTGCTGCAGGTACAAGAATATCACAATCAAGTTCAAACAATTCTTTATTAGAAATTGTTTCCTCGAATAGATTTGTTACAGTACCAAAGCTATCTCTTCTATCTAAAAGATAGTCGATATCAAGACCATCTGGGTCATGTAATGCACCGTAAGCATCTGAAATACCAACAATTTTTGCTCCCATATCATATAGGAATTTAGATAAGAAACTACCCGCGTTACCAAATCCTTGAATAACGATACGTGCACCTTTCAATTCTAGACCTCTTCTTTTAGCAGCTTGTTCTATTGCAATTACAACACCTAATGCTGTAGAGCGGTCTCTGCCTTGTGATCCACCTAATACAATCGGTTTACCAGTAATAAACCCTGGTGAATTAAATTTATCTAATGAACTATACTCATCCATCATCCAAGCCATGATTTGTGAGTTAGTAAATACGTCTGGTGCTGGGATATCTTTTGTAGGTCCAACAAATTGAGATATCGCACGCACATAACCACGAGATAAACGTTCAACTTCATGTATACTCATTTGTCTAGGATCACATATGATGCCACCTTTACCGCCACCATATGGCAAGTCGACGATACCACATTTTAATGTCATCCACATAGATAATGCTTTAACTTCCTCAACGTCAACGTCTGGATGGAAACGTACCCCACCTTTTGTTGGTCCAACAGCATCATTATGTTGAGCACGATAACCTTTAAACGTTTGAACAGTACCATCATCCATACGTACAGGAATGCGTACTTCAAGAAATCTTAATGGTTCCTTTACTAAGTCATACATCCCATCATCAAATCCCAATTTATGCAATGCTTCCTTAATAATTTGTTGCGTAGAAGTAACTAAATTATTATTCTCAGTCATGATTCATTTCGCCTCTTTTTCGTTACTAATGATTTCGCTTTCACGATAATTGTAACATAAGATTTTGCTTTTTAAAGGGTTTTCAAAACTTAAGTTACAGAACATTTTTATTTAAAAACATTTCTTACTTTATCCAATGCAAAGTCTAATTCTTCTTTGGAAATAATAAGAGGTGGTGCAAATCTAATTACTGTATCATGTGTTTCTTTACATAATAAACCTTCTTCTTTTAACTTTTCACAATAAGGTCTAGCATTTTCATTTAGTTCTATGCCAATAAATAATCCACGACCACGTACTTCTTTAATTGATGGGTGATTGATTTTTTCAAGTTCTGATTTAAAGTACTCACCTAATTCTAAAGAACGTCCTGCTAAATCTTCATCAACTAATACATCTAAAGCTGCAATTGATACAGCACATGCTAATGGATTACCACCAAACGTTGATCCGTGAGAACCAGGCGTAAATACCCCCAATACTTCTTCATCTGCTAATACAACTGATATTGGGAATACACCACCGCCTAGCGCTTTACCTAAAATATATACGTCTGGTTTTACATCATCCCAATCAGTAGCAAATAATTTTCCTGAACGTCCAAGTCCTGCCTGAATTTCATCAGCAATAAATAATACATTATGTTCATCACATAATTCTCTAATTTCTTTTAAATAACCTTCTGGTGGGACATTGATTCCTGCTTCTCCTTGAATCGGTTCAATTAAAATAGCAGCTGTATTTTCATTGATTGCTTCTTTAACAGCATCTATGTTACCAAAATCGACTTTGCGGAACCCATCTAATAATGGACCGTAGCCTCGTTGGTATTCTGGTTCAGATGACAATGATACTGGTGCCATTGTTCGACCATGGAAGTTACCATTGAATGCAATAATTTCAGCTTGATCAGGTGCAATATCTTTCACATCATAAGCCCAACGTCGTGCGGCTTTCAATGCTGTTTCAACTGCTTCTGCACCTGTATTCATAGGTAAGGCTTTGTCTTTACCAGCTAACTTACATATTTTTTCATACCATGCCCCTAAGTTATCACTATGAAATGCGCGTGATACTAAAGTCACTTTGTCAGCTTGATCTTTTAAAGCCTGAATAATTTTAGGATGTCTGTGACCTTGGTTTACTGCAGAATAAGCAGATAGCATATCCATATATTTATTTCCTTCAGGATCTTTAACCCATACACCTTCAGCTTCTGAAATTACAATTGGAAGCGGCACATAATTGTGCGCACCGTAATGATTTGTTAATTCAATGATTTCTTCAGATCTTGACATAATATCTCCCCTTTGTATGAATTATAAAATAATTTATTGGCAATACTCATTCATAGCATAACGTATTTATTCACTTACGAAAACTATTTTCCGAAAATACAATAAAATCGTAGATACAGAACTCAAATAGCAACTTTTAAATATTAAAGTTAGAATATAGCTATCAAAATGTAAGCCTTTACATGAATATAATGACACATTCCTGACTGTTTACACAAGCCAATTTTAATAAATTTATGAATTCTTCTTGATTAAAATCACTATCACATGATTTATGCTAATTCTAGCGTCTGCAATTTATAATATTTTATATAAAAATCGTTAAATATCTCAGACATATATGCTATATCTAACTAAAAACGCCAGTCGCAACAACCATTGATTGTTATAAATATAAAAAGTTACCATAACGTTCATCAAAATTTTATACAAACAAAAAACGTCAATTTCTATATATTCGATAGAAATTGACGCTGCTTCATTAGTAAAATGTTTATACTTTACCCTCATTTTGAAATTAAAACGGTGTTTAAATACTATAAACATTTTCACATTCAAAGATTTTATTTATTGTCTGTTCTTGGTAATGGGTAAAATCCTTTATTAAATTGTTCCCATAATTTTGGTGGCAGATGATGTTTATCTGCTCTTTGTGGATCAAAGTGAGATAGAATTTCATCTTCTTTGCCATCTTTAATTTTACTTACAAAATTATGATCCAATAAGATTTCTCGTCCTAAAGCGACGAGTTCTACACCTGTTGACTCAATTGCTTCAATAGCCTGTTCAGCCGTAAAGATAGATCCTATACCTATTAATGGCATGCGTCCATTAATCCACTCTAAAATGAGTTTAATACGTTCTTGCCCTTTGTACTGGCCTTCACGTGTTTGAGAGTGAATATCCATTAATGAAACATGTAAGTAATCTAAAGGTTTTTCTATTAATTGCTCAATTAGTTCTTTTGTAATTTCCATGCTTATACCTGGAGATTCAGCTTCTTCAGGAGAAAATCTATATCCAACGATAAAATCTTTACTACCATATTTTTTAACAGTTTCAGTTACTTCGTCTACTACACTTGTAGCAAATTTATAACGGTCTTCTCCCCATTCATCATTACGACGATTATAATATGGAGATACAAATTGATGGATTAAATAATGGTTGGCACCGTGAATTTCAACACCATCAAAGCCAGCTTCAATAACTCTGCGCGTTGCTTCACCAAATGCTTTTATTGTTGATTCAATTTCATCATTAGTAATTTCGCGTGCTTGATGGGCTTCTTGTTCACCAAAACTTTTTAATGATATAGGGCTAGGTGCCGCAACATCACCATCAGGCGTTAAATTAGGTAAAGATTGTGCACCGCCGTGATGTATTTGAACAACCGCTTTCGCACCATTTTTCTTCATAGCTTTTGCCAAACGTTTTAAGCCTTCTAAATTAGAATCATGCGCTACTGAAGGTTGGCCAGGAAAAGCTTTACCTAAATCTGTAACATTACTTGCTGCTGAAATTGCTAGACCAACATCTTTAGAACGTTGTTCCATGTACACGACCTCTTCATTAGAAATTGTACCATCATCATTAGATGATACGTGTGTTAATGGGGCTAGTACAAATCGATTATCTAAAACAACTTGATTGGGTAATTTTAATTTTTCAAATAACGGTTGAAATTTTTTGTCCATTAAATTAAATCCTCCTAATATACAATATACTTAAGTGTCATTGCATAATCACTTTAAGCGATTTTAATTCTAACTTTCTTGATTTTAAATATAAAACTATATGCTCACGCATATAATTTTATAGCATTATCTCAACTTACAAAATTTACCTTACAAATAAAAAACACTAACATTTTAAAATAAAATGTTAGTGTTTTTTAAAAGATGATTGTTCATCTTTTATCGCGTTTTTGGACTGTTTAATCCAAACCGGTAAGCGTTCTTTAATTGTTTGAAAACCATACTTTTCGGTTTCTTTAATTTCATCTAATACTGATTGCTTTTCTTTTTTACGTTCATAATTTTTAAAATAGTCGTTATCTTTTAAAGAAAGATTTAACTTCCCTTCTTTATCAATTGAAATGACTTTCGCTTTTACAATTTGTCCTTCCGATAAAAACTTTTTTAAATTATGGACGTAATCATCCATAATTTCAGAAATATGGATTAATCCTTCAGTATTGTCAGGGGTTTCTACAAAAGCGCCATACGGTTGAATACCAGTCACACGAACTTTGATATGTTGACCTACTTTATAGTGATTATTCAACGTGATAACCCCTTATTTCATTTTACTTAACATGTTCATAATAGCATAAATCATTCAATGGTACTAATATTACCTAGAAAAATTTCACGATTTTTCAAAATTCAGTTATACAATCATTGTTTGAATTGGGGTTACGTCTCATTATACAAAGGCTTTTGAACAATTCTTAAGTATGTTACTTAATTCAATACTTTCAAAATAAAATTCTCAAGCGATTGCTCAAAAGATGATTTTATTTAATATGTTTGCATCGCCATGTTCTGACATAGACAACTAATAAAATATCAAAATAATAGTAAAAGACTGGAACAATTAATTTGTCCCAGTCTCTTAGACTTTTCTATATTTTTAATATAAACGATAAATGTTTCATTAAAATTCAAAACGATAAAAGATTGTTTTACCTATTACTGTTCAAACTACGTTTTACATTATTTTTCAATAATATCTATCGAATCAATCGTGATATCATGTAAAGGTTTATCTTGCGGTCCTACTTTTGTTGCAGCAATATCTTCTAACGTAGATTCACCTTCTAATAATTGACCAAAAACAGTATGTTTTTGATCTAACCAAGGTGTACCACCCTTTTCACCATAAGCTTTCACAATTGGTTCCGGCCAACCACCATCTGCGAGTTGGCTAAGCATAGACTCTGGTACTTCCTTCATTTGAACAATAAAGAATTGTGAACCGTTAGTATTTGGACCAGAATTTGCCATTGATAAAGCACCATATAAATTGAATGCTTCAAGTGAAAATTCATCTTCAAATGGGCCTCCATAAATACTTTCACCACCCATACCAGTTGCAGTTGGGTCGCCTCCTTGTACCATGAAGTCATTGATGACACGATGGAAAGAAATACCATCATAGTATCCATTTTTCGCATGTGTAACAAAGTTCTCTACTGTTTTAGGTGCGATATCAGGTAATAATTTGAAAGACATATCACCTTTATTCGTATGCATAATCATTTTTATTTCATTTTCGTTTACTTCTGAATTTAGCTGAGGATAGTTCGACATTTTTATTCTCCATTTCATGTTAAGATGATATATGTATTCTAACATAAAATGAGGGGTGTATTGAATTATGTTATATCGTTTTGCACATAAAACTGGAAGTTATGGTGTATCTGTTATAGAAGAGGATGACAATCAAGTACTTGTTCAAATTGAACAGGTCATTAAACATCCAAAGCAAGGTGACTTACACCATCCAAACGAAACGGAAAATGTATTTTTTCACGAGCGCAAAGCTTTAAGTCAATTTGAAAAGCGTTATACGTCAAAATCCAAACTTAGACCATTTAATGTAGAAGAACTGGATTATATACAATCTTTACAAATTGCAATTACAAACTTAGAAAATAAATTAAAAGAAGAAAATACTGAATATGCTAATTGCTCACTTGCTAATTTAGCACAATTAAAAAAAGATTATTCAATTCAATATAAACAAAATTTTGAATAAAAATACCGTGTTTCTTCTTATTTAAAACAAACTTTAAATTAAAGCTCCACAAGGGTTAGCGTGGTTTTTCAGAATAGTCTTATTCATGTATAATGACCTTATACTATTTTAAAAAGGAGGATAAAATAATGAGTTTGATACATATAGCGGTATTATTACCGTTAATATTTGCACTCATTATTCCAATTGTATATCGCATACATAAGCGTATACATTTAGGATGGTTTGTGTTACCTATCCCCGTCGTCTTATTTATATATTTTCTATCAATCATTTCGACAACAATGTCAGGTAAAAGCGTAGTACATAAAGCAAATTGGATGCCTCATTTTGGCATGAATTTCGATTTATACGTTGATGGCTTAGGCTTATTATTCAGTTTACTAATAACTGGTATCGGAAGCTTGGTTGTCTTATATTCCATTAGTTATTTAAGTCGACAAGAGCAATTAGGTCATTTTTATTGTTACCTTTTGCTTTTTATGGGTGCCATGTTAGGTGTCGTATTATCAGATAATATCATTATCTTATATCTGTTTTGGGAGTTAACTTCATTTTCAAGTTTTCTACTCATTTCATTTTGGAGAACGAAACAAGCATCTATTTATGGTGCGCAAAAATCAATGCTCATAACTGTGTTGGGCGGTCTTTCCCTGCTAGGTGGTCTTATTTTACTATCACTTGCAGGTAATTCTACCAGTATTCAAACGCTCATTAATCATGCGTCTGAAATCCAAACGAGCCCCTACTTTATATTGTCTATGATCTTTGTAATTATAGGAGCGATGACAAAATCAGCTCAGTTTCCATTCTATGTTTGGTTACCAGATGCAATGGAAGCACCAACGCCAGTAAGTGCTTACTTACATTCTGCAACAATGGTTAAAGCTGGTCTTTATTTAGTTGCACGTATGACACCAATATTCGCGCTTTCACAAGGTTGGATTTGGACGATTACTGCAGTGGGGTTAATCACTCTATTTTGGGCATCATTAAATGCAACAAAGCAACAAGATTTAAAAGGCATTTTAGCCTTTTCAACTGTCTCACAACTTGGCATGATTATGTCAATGTTAGGTATCGGAGCAGTAAGTTACCATTTCGAAGGCTCAGACAGCCAAATTTACGTTGCTGCTTTTACCGCAGCTGTGTTCCACCTTATAAATCATGCTACTTTTAAAGGCGCATTGTTTATGGTAACTGGTGCTATTGATCACAGTACGGGAACTCGTGATGTCAATAAATTGGGTGGCTTAGTAACCATCATGCCAATTTCTTTTACCATTACATTAATTACATCATTGAGTATGGCAGGTATCCCTCCATTTAATGGATTCTTATCAAAAGAGAAATTTCTTGAAAGTATGATTGAAGTTACGCACGCTAATATCTTCAGTTTAAATAGTATTGGTATACTCATACCAATTGTTGCAATTTTAGGTAGCGTATTCACTTTTGTCTATGCTGTTAGATTTATTGGTCAAATATTCTTAGGTAGCTATAAACCGAATAATTTACCAAAATCAGCGCATGAAGTTTCAAAATTAATGCTAATTTCTCCAAGTATATTAGCAATACTCGTTATTGTTTTTGGGTTCTTCCCTTCCATATTGACTGGGACAATCATTGAACCAGCAGTAAATGCAATCAGCCATAATAGTAACGCAACAGCTGAGTTTCATATGTTCCATGGATTCACACCAGCCTTTTTCTCAACCTTAGGCATTTACATCGCTGGAATTTTGTTAATTCTTAGCTTTGGTTATTGGATCAGCTTATTAAAAGCACAACCTACAAAACTAACAATCAATTATTGGTATGATAAATTCGGAACGGTATTCCCTGGCTATTCAAGTCAATTTACTAACACTTACGTTACTGGGTTTACACGTAATAACTTATTAATCATCTTTGCATCTTTAATCGTAATCACACTTGTGACATTATTAGTAACACCGTTCAGTGTTAACTTTAAAGATGTTAGTGAAATCAGACCATTTGAATTGATCATCGTAGTCATTATCATTACAGCAGCGTCTATGATTATATTTGCACGCTCTCGCCTATTCAGTATCATCATGGCAAGTGCAGTAGGTTATGCAGTAGCGATCTTCTTTATTTTCTTTGGTGCACCAGACTTAGCATTGACGCAATTTGTTGTTGAATCTATTTCTACTGCATTGTTCTTATTATGTTTCTATCATTTGCCAAATTTAAATCGACATAACGAATCAACTTCGTATAAATGGCTGAACATTATTATTGCCATCGGTGCTGGTACCGTTGTAACAGTATTAGGTTTAATCACGTACGGAAATAGACACTTTGGCTCAATTGGAGAATTTTATAAAGCGCATGTATATGATTTAGCACATGGTACAAACATGGTCAACGTGATTCTAGTTGATTTCCGTGGTACCGATACTTTATTCGAATCCTCTGTACTAGGTATTGCAGGTTTAGGTGTTTACACAATGATTAAACTTCGTTATAAAAATAAACCAAATGATGAAGGAGGAACTCACATTGAAAAGACAGAAAAATAATTTAATTTTCCAATACTCAGCTATCGTGATTTTCTTCTTAATCGTTATGTTTGGTTTACACTTATTTTTAACAGGACATTATACACCTGGTGGTGGTTTCGTCGGTGGCCTACTCTTATCAAGTTCACTTGTGATTATAGCTGTGGCTTACGATATTAAGACTATGCGTAAAATATACCCATGGGATTTCAAAAAACTCATTGGTATCGGGTTATTCTTTTGTTTAGTTACACCTATGGCGAGTTGGCTATACAATAAAAACTTCTTTACGCATACGCCATTTGAGATTCCATTAGGTATTTTAAAACCTATAGAAATGCATACTGCCACATTTTTCGATTTAGGTGTTTTATGTGCAGTTGTTGGCACAATAATGACTATAATATTAGCGATTGGAGAGAATGAGTAATGGAAATAGTGATGATTTTTGTTTGTGGTATTCTCACTGCAATGAGCGTCTATCTCATTCTTTCTAAAAGTTTGATACGCATCATTATTGGGACTACATTACAAACACATACAGCTAATTTATTCTTAATAACTATGGGTGGTCTTAAGAAAGGTGAAGTCCCTATTTATGAAAAAGGGTTCACTTCATATGTGGATCCAATTCCACAAGCACTCATATTAACAGCTATAGTAATTTCATTTTCTGTAACAGCCTTTTTCTTAGTATTGGCTTTTAGAAGCTATAAAGAACTAGGTACAGACAACGTAGAAAGTATGAAAGGGGTGCTAGATAATGATAGAGAGTAATCTTATTATTTCATTACTCGTTATACCAATGTTAACAATTATCGCATTAATTTTTATTGGTAAACGCCCTAAAATTAAACGCTACGTTGCATTAACAGGTACTGCAATTACATTAATTTTTGCTTTTATAAATTTAAAAAACATTCTCAGAGATGGACCTATAAAACTCGAACTTGGTTCATGGGATGCACCATATAGTATTGTTTTTGTTACCGATATTTTTAGTATTTTACTTGTGATTACAAGCTTAATTGTAACGATGTTGATTATTTTATATTCATATCAATCTGTAGGTATCGAGCGTGAAACATATTATTATTATTTTGCCATCATGTTTATGCTCACTGGTGTTATAGGATCATTTATAACTGGTGATATTTTCAACCTTTTCGTATTCTTTGAAGTGTTTTTAATGGCATCATATATTTTATTAGTTATTGGTGGCACACAAGTTCAATTGAGTGAAACGATAAAATATGTACTTGTGAATGTGACATCTTCTGCTTTCTTTGTTATAGCCGTCGCAATGCTTTATTCTGTTGTAGGCACATTGAATTTAGCAGATATTAGTGAAAAATTAAGTCAATTGTCCACACAAGATAAAGGAATTATCAGTATTATATTTATTATGTTTATCTTTGTCTTTGCTACAAAAGCTGGTGTGTTCCCAATGTATATCTGGCTACCAGGTGCTTATTATGCACCACCTATAGCAATTATTGCTTTCTTTGGTGCATTGTTAACAAAAGTTGGAGTTTACGCAATAGCTAGAACAGCAAGCTTATTCTTTGGTGATGCTTCTAATTTTTCACTGTACACCATTTTATTCTTAGCCTTACTTACAATTATTTTTGGTTGTGTAGGTGCAGTTAGCTACTTTGATACTAAAAAAATCATAATTTATAATATTATGATTGCTGTTGGTGTCATTTTAGTAGGCGTAGCAATGATGAATCAGGCTGGTATGATGGGAGCGATTTATTATACATTACATGACATGTTGATTAAAGCAGCATTGTTTTTCCTAATTGGTGTCATGTATAAAATCACCAAGACACACGATTTACGTAAGTATGGTGGTTTAATCAAACATTACCCTGTATTAGGCTGGTCTTTCTTTATCGCTGCTTTGAGTTTAGCAGGAATTCCGCCGTTAAGTGGCTTTTATGGAAAATATTACATTGTTCAAGCTACTTTCGAAAAAGGATTTTATTTAAGTGGGATTATCGTATTATTATCTAGTTTAGTTGTACTTTACTCAGTTATTCGTATTTTCTTAAAAGGTTTCTTCGGAGAATCTGAAGGTTATGAAGTCAACCCTAAACTACAATACAAAGGTATTTTAACAGTAGCTGTTATTGCAGTTGCTATATCAGTGATATTTGGCCTATCTGCTGACTTTTTACAACCAATCATAAAAGATGCTGCCGAAACATTCTATAATCCTAGTGTTTATATAGACAGCGTATTGGGGGGCAAATAATATGGCAATTCAAATATTAGTAAATTTAATTTTATCAGTGTTTTGGCTATTTGTAACAGGTAGCTATACATTTAATAATTTCCTATTAGGTTATATATTTGGTCTATTGTTAGTATTCCTGATGCGTGGTGTCTTACCCGGTAGATTTTATGTTATTACTATTTATAAAATCATAAAATTATTTATCGTCTTTTTAGTAGAATTGGTTAAAGCCAATATTGATGTTATTAGAATCGTTACTAAACCTAAAATTAACAATGAGCCCGCCTTTTTTACTTATCCAACAGATTTGAAAAAAGATTGGCAAATTGTGTTGTTATCAAATTTGATTACACTAACACCAGGTACGATTGTTCTAGGTATCAGTGATGATCGCAAAGAAATATATATTCACAGTATTGATTTTAGTACCAAAGAAGAAGAAATAGAAAGTATTAAATCATCACTTGAAAAAGTGGTAAGAGAGGTAGGCGAGTATTAATGAACTACAACGTGATATTAATCGTGGCATTAGTTATTGTAACATTGTCAATGTTTGGTATGCTTGTTCGTGTCATTATCGGCCCTTCTCTTGCCGATAGGGTTGTGGCACTTGATGCAATGGGTATCCAACTAATGGCGATTGTAGCACTATTTAGTATTTTCTTAGGTACTAAATATATGATGGTTGCCATTTTGTTAATTGGTATTTTAGCGTTTTTAGGAACCGCAGTGTTTGCAAAATATATGGATAAAGGTAAGGTGATTGAGCATGATAACAACGATCATCATTAGTATAGCGCTTATTTTGGTTATCCTTGGCTCACTCATAAGTGCACTAGCTGCGATTGGCCTCTTACGTTTAGATGATGTGTATGCACGTGCGCATGCTGCTGGTAAAGCTGCTACATTAGGCGCAATGTTACTTATAAGTGGTGTTTTCTTATATTTCATAGGTCGTGAAGGTTACGTCAATATGCAATTACTTATCGGAATATTATTTATATTGATCACGGGGCCGTTAGCAAGTCATCTTATTATTAAAGCAGCATATAATTTGAGGACACCCGCTTCAAGAAGAACAAAACGTGATGACATACAAGAAGACTTAAAAGATACAAAATTGTAAATGCTGTGTTAGCAATAAATAGTAATATTCAAAAAGGACTGTCGACAAAGTCTCCGACTTTGTTGGCAGTTTTTTTGTGCACGCTTTCCGCGGGCACTGCCTTAGCCTGTAGTCTTCGGCTAGTGCTCTTCCCGCAGGAGTCGGCCCAAATCACTGCCAATATTATAATATTTGTAAATTAAGCAGTTGTAGTGTTTATTATGTTGAATAAATCAATTGATAAAAGAGATCAATATGAAATAATTTCTATCTCTGAATTAGCAGAAAAGGACACACTCCATTTTCAAGAAGAATTAAATAATGAAATTAACGAGCAAAGACTAGTTAAAGGAAAATAATCCTATTTAAAAAAAGAAATAAATAGAAATCAAAACCACCCGTATAA